>NZ_JBEOYD010000070.1:0-34328 GCF_040296885.1 Streptomyces sp. NPDC001980
CCCCGGCACTCCCTACAACGGCAGGGTCACCTGCCTCCTGGCCCGCGCCGACGGTACGAGCACGCGGGTCGGTGACTTCCCGCTGCGCGACGGACATGCGTACGAGGGGTCGTACGCATGCAGTACGCGCGTCAGACCTCCACGACGACCGGGAGGATCATCGGCCTGCGCCGGTAGGTGTCCGAGACCCACTTGCCCAGGGTCCTGCGGATCAGTTGCTGCAGCTGGTGGGGCTCCACGACGCCGTCCTGGGCCGAGCGCTCCAGGACTTCCGAGATCTTCGGGAGGACGTCGGCGAACGCCGAGTCGTCGATGCCGGAGCCGCGGGCCTGGACATGGGGTCCGCCCGTGATCTTGCCGGTGGACGAGTCGACGACCACGAAGACCGAGATGATGCCCTCGTCGCCGAGGATCTTGCGGTCCTTGAGGGCCGGCTCGCCGACGTCACCGACCGAGAGGCCGTCGACGTACACGTAACCCGCCTGGACCTTGCCGGAGATCTTGGCCTTGCCCGCGACGAGGTCGACGACGACGCCGTCCTCGGCGATGACGATGCGGTCGTGCGGGACTCCGGTGAGGGCGCCGAGCTCGGCGTTGGCGCGCAGGTGACGCCATTCGCCGTGGACCGGCATCAGGTTCTTCGGCCGGCAGATGTTGTAGAAGTACAGCAACTCGCCGGCGGAGGCGTGGCCGGAAACGTGCACCTTGGCGTTGCCCTTGTGGACGACGTTGGCGCCCCAGCGGGTCAGGCCGTTGATGACGCGGTAGACCGCGTTCTCGTTTCCGGGGATGAGCGACGAGGCCAGGATGACCGTGTCGCCGTCGACGATGCGGATCTGGTGGTCGCGGTTGGCCATCCGGGACAGGGCGGCCATCGGTTCGCCCTGGGAGCCCGTGCAGACCAGGACCACCTCGTGGTCGGGGAGGTCGTCGAGCGTCTTGACGTCGACGACCAGGCCCGGTGGGACCTTCAGGTAGCCGAGGTCCCTGGCGATGCCCATGTTGCGGACCATGGAACGGCCGACGAAGGCGACCCGGCGGCCGTACTCGTGGGCCGCGTCCAGAATCTGCTGGATGCGGTGGACATGGCTGGCGAAGCTCGCCACGATGATCCGCTTGCGGGCGCTGCCGAAGACCTGGCGCAGCACGTTCGAGATGTCGCGCTCGGGCGGGACGAAGCCCGGGACCTCGGCGTTCGTGGAGTCGGCCAGGAGGAGGTCGATTCCCTCCTCGCTCAGTCGTGCGAACGCGTGCAGATCCGTGAGGCGGTTGTCCAGCGGGAGCTGGTCCATCTTGAAGTCGCCGGTGTGGACGGCCATGCCGGCCGGGGTGCGGATGGCGACCGCGAGGGCGTCCGGGATGGAGTGGTTGACGGCGACGAACTCGCAGTCGAAGGGACCGACGCGCTCGCGCTGCCCCTCCGCCACTTCCAGGGTGTACGGGCGGATGCGGTGCTCCTGGAGCTTCGCCTCGATGAGGGCGAGGGTCAGCTTGGAGCCGATCAGCGGGATGTCCGGCTTCTCGCGGAGGAGGAAGGGGACGCCGCCGATGTGGTCCTCGTGGCCGTGGGTGAGGACGATGCCCTCGACGTCGTCGAGGCGGTCCCTGATGGACGAGAAGTCCGGCAGGATCAGGTCGATTCCGGGCTGCTCCTCCTCGGGGAAGAGCACTCCGCAGTCGACGATCAGCAGGCGGCCGCCGTACTCGAAGACGGTCATGTTTCGGCCGATCTCGCCGAGACCGCCGAGCGGTGTGACGCGGAGGGCGCCTTCGGGGAGCTGGGGCGGCGGGCCGAGTTCAGGATGCGGATGACTCAAAAGACTCTCCTCAACCACGCACGCCACGTACCGGTCGGGCACGTGGCGTGCGTGACGTTCGTGCATAAGCAGTTGTCGTTGTCCTTGCTGGGTGCGGGCACCGGTGGTCCCGCTTATTCAGTTGTGAAGTCGCTGCGCGGACGGCCGCGCGAAGTCTGTTGTCAGAGTTGTACCCCGCCGGCAGCAAGATCGATCTTGAGCTGTGCGATCTCTTCCGCGGAGCACTCGACCATCGGGGCGCGCAGGGGTCCTGCGGGCAGTCCCTGGAGGGCGAGCGCGGCCTTGGTGGTCATGACGCCCTGGGTGCGGAACATGCCGGTGTAGACAGGGAGCAGCTTCTGGTGGATCTCGGCGGCCTTGACGACGTCACCGGAGGTGTACGCGTCGACGAGAGCCCGCAGGTCGGGCGTGACCACGTGGCCGACGACCGAGACGAAGCCGACCGCGCCCACCGAGAGCAGCGGCAGGTTGAGCATGTCGTCGCCGGAGTACCAGGCGAGGCCGGACTGCGCGATGGCCCAGCTCGCGCGGCCGAGGTCGCCCTTGGCGTCCTTGTTGGCGACGATCCTCGGGTGCTCGGCGAGGCGGACGAGCGTCTCGGTGCTGATCGGGACGCCGCTGCGGCCGGGGATGTCGTAGAGCATCACGGGCAGCCCCGTGGCGTCGGCGACGGCCGTGAAGTGCCGGTACAGGCCCTCCTGCGGGGGCTTGTTGTAGTACGGCGTGACGACCAGCAGGGCGTGGGCACCGTCGCGCTCGGCCTGGCGGGCCAGCTCGATGCTGTGGTGGGTGTCGTTGGTGCCGACCCCGGCCACGACGTGGGCGCGATCGCCGACCGCCTCCAGTACGGCTCGTACCAGGTCCGATTTCTCCGCGTCACTGGTGGTGGGGGACTCACCGGTGGTCCCGTTGATGATCAGGCCGTCGTTGCCTGCGTCCACCAGGTGGGTGGCGAGCCGCTGTGCGCCGTCGAGGTCGAGCGCGCCATCCGCCGTGAAGGGCGTGACCATGGCGGTGAGGACCCTCCCGAAGGGGGTCTGCGGAGTGGAGGTCGGAGCCATGGGTTACACGCTACTCGGTGCTCACGGCGCGGTCTGCCCTCGGGGTGCGGGGAAAGTCCGGACAAATGCGGAGCCCGGCACTGCCTGCTCGGGGGTTCAAGCAGTGCCGGGTCCGTTTGATCAGGCTAGATGAACTTCTCTAAATGCCGCAATACGGACACTTCGCGAGGCTGATCCGTACATCTGTGCCGAGCCCGACAAGAAGCGCGATCGCCGGGCCGTGCTACAGGCCGTACTACGGTGCGACCCGGCCGTTGGCGTTGAAGGCCGCGTGGGTGAGCGGCATGAGCTTGGCCCACTCCGCCTCCATCTTCTCGCCGACCATCTCGATCTCCCGCTGCGGGAAGGACGGCACCCTGGCCAGCTCGTGCTGGGTGCGCAGCCCGAGGAAGTGCATCAGCGAGCGTGCGTTGCAGGTGGCGTACATCGAGGAGAAGAGGCCGACGGGAAGCACCGCGCGGGCGACCTCGCGGGCGACACCCGCGGCGAGCATCTCCTGGTAGCGCTCGTACGCCTGGATGTACGACTCCTGCATCGAGCGTTCCACGATCTCCTGCTGGGCCGCGGTGCCCGGCACGAACTCGTACTTGCCGGGACGCCCCTGCTGCACCAGCTTGCGGTCCTCGCCGGGGACGTAGAAGACCGGCTCGAGTTCGCGGTAGCGGCCGGACTCCTCGTTGTACGAGTTGTGGACGACGAAGCCGTTCGCGAGGAAGTTGTGCCAGGGGCCTTCCACGGAGAGGTCGTACGTCATTTCCTCGCCGTCGGCCTCGATGGCGACGACCTGGTCCGGCACCGCCTTGGCGACCTCGCCGCCGCGCCGGGCCAGCGCCTGCTCCCCCGCGCTCTTGGTCGCGTGACACGGCTCGCAGGCCGGAGCGAGGTTCTTCTCGTCGAGGGCCTGGAGCAGGTCACCGGCCACCGGGACGACGTGGTCCAGGGCGAGCTGCTCCCGCGGGAAGTCCTGACCGCACAGGTGGCAGGTGTCGGTCTCCTTGATGAGCCGCTCGCGCTGCATCGAGGTCCATACGCCGATGCCGCGGCGCAGGCTCGGCGGGACCAGCCCCTGCGACGGGCGCGGCGCCGTGCCGGCGACGAGCACGGCGTCCCCGACGGTGAGCTCTCCCGCCTTGCACCATCCCTCGGGGGTGAAGAGGGCATGGTCGACCGTGCAGCGGAGGGTCTTGCCCGAGGCGGTGGTGATCTTGACGAGCGGCTTCACACCCGACTCGATCACGTCGACGATCCTCGCCCGCTGGGCGAGCAGGGTCTCCTCGTCGTAGCAGCGCACGTGGTTGCGGCGGACCGATTCGAGCTTGCGGATGCGGGTGCTGGGGTGCAGCTCCCGGAACTCGGCGACGGCGGACTCGGCCGCCTCGCGGTTCTCGTACAGGCCGAGGTAGTGGTTGGTGTCGCCGCGTCGCACCTGGGCCATCCACCTGCCCGCCCGGCTGTGCCAGGTCACGCCTCCGGCGGAGTGCGGCAGACGGTCCTCGACACCCAGGTGCCAGAGCTTGTACAGGTCGGCGATGGTGCGACGGCGCAGGTGACCCGCCTCGCTCTCCAGGGTGATCTCCGTGTCCCCGGCGATGCACCACCCCACCCGGTGCCGCATGAACTCGCGGAAGACGAAGATCGGGGCGCTGATGAAGAAGGTCATCGAGTTGTGCTCGAAGGGGCTGCCGTGGCGGTCCCGCATCAGGTAGTTGATGAGGCCCTTGGAGCGCTCCGGGTCCTTCTTCAGCTCGTCCAGGGACTGCTCGCCGGCGGTGGAGACGCGTGCGGCCCACAGCACGTCGGAGTCGGCCGCGCTGTGCTTGACCAGGTCGACGGTGACATCGCTCCGGAAGCTGGGCTTGAGGTCGTCGGCGGGGGTGTCGGTCACGGCTCGGAGGGTCCTTCCATCACTTCTCTCGGGCGGCGCCCACTCTACGGCCCGGCACCGACAACGGGCGTTCGGTGCCGGGGCGCGACATACGGCAGCGAATTTCTGTGAATTCGGTGAAACCGGGCACCTTCGGGGCCACTCGCCCGTCTGTGTAGATGACAGACAGTCGTTCGAACCCGAGATTCGATCCCGAGAGGGGATGCACCGCCCATGTTCCTCCCCCAGCTACCGCTGGGAGGTGCCCCCAGGCGCCAACCCGTCCCGTTCGCCTTCCTCGCCGAAGCCGACAGGTTCCGGAGCAATGTGACTCCCCCGCCCCGTCAGCGGTCGTCCGTGAGTCAGATAGCCGGGCGCTGGCTGCTCGGGCTGACCATCGTGGCCGGGCTCGTGGGCTCGCTGGTGCTCGGCATGCCGGCGCTGTCCACGCCGTCCGACTCGGGGACCCAGCAGTCGCAGGCCTCCCAGGGGCACTGACTCTTCCGGACCCCCGTGAGTGGTGGGCGGGAACACGGGCGGATAGCCTCACCAGGCACAGCCCATGCATGGATTGAGTGAGGACCAGCCGTGCCCCTGCCCTTCCTGACGGCCGACCGCACCTATGACGCGGCACTCGACAACGCCCTGCCCCACGACGACCGCGACCGCTGGCGGCGCCCCTACCGGCCCGGGCCATGGCGGGTCGGCGGAGCCGCCCTGTGGCTGCTGCTCGCCTCGTTCGTGCTGTTCGCGGCGGTCGCGCTGGCCCTGACCGGCTCGCTGTCCTCCGCCGGCACGGTCCTCGGCATCGCCCTGCTGATCATCGCCGCCGCACTGCGGATACTGCGCATGGGCGTGTGGGTGAGCGCGCACGGAGTGCGCCAGGTGGGTCTGCTGTACACGCGGACGGTGCCCTGGAAGCGGGTCGTCGAGGTGCGTACGGCGCAGCAGCCGGTGCGCTGGCTGGGCCTGCCGCGGACCGTGCAGGGACAGGCGCTGACCCTGGTGCGCAAGGACCGCGCCCCGGCGGACACCGAGCCGCTGCTGACCACGCACGGGATGGACTTCGTGGGCCGGGCATCGGCCTTCGACCGTGCGGCGGACGTGGTGGAGGCGTGGGCGGCGGAGTACCGGCGCGGCTAGCGATCGGTGCGAAGGGGGCCGGTCCGCGGTGCGCGGGCCGGCCCCCTTCGTCGTACGGCTGTGGTACGACGGCCGCTCAGGCCTCCAGTGGCCTGCCGTCGTGCAGGGCGATGGCGCGCTGCATCGCCTTGCGGGCGCGCGGGGTGTCGCGGGCGTCGTGGTAGGCGACGGCGAGACGGAACCAGCTGCGCCAGTCGTCGGGGGCGGCCTCGGTCTCGGCCTTGCGCTTGGCGAAGACCTCGTCGGCGGAGTCCCGGTCGATGCGGCCGCCGGGCGTGCGCTTCAGCTCGTCCACGGGCAGGCCGCCCTCGGCGTCGAGTTCGGCGGCGAGGGCGTTGGCCCGGCGGACGAACTGGGTGTTCTTCCACAGGAACCACAGGCCGATGACCGGCAGGATCAGCACCGCCACCCCGAAGGTGACGGTGAGGGCCGTGCCGGTCTGGATGAGCATCACGCCCCGGCTGCCGACGAGGACGAAGTAGAAGAGGAGGACGGCGGCCGTGAGGGCGTAGGAGAGCTTCGCGCGCATGTCGTCCGGCCGCTCAGCTCAGGTCCAGGAAGTTCTCCAGGCCGAAGGTCAGGCCCGGAGTGGTCACCACGCGGCGGGCGCCGAGCAGGATGCCCGGCATGAAGCTGCTGTGGTGGAGGGAGTCGTGCCGGATGGTGAGGGTCTCGCCCTCGCCGCCGAGGAGGACCTCCTGGTGGGCCAGGAGGCCGCGGAGGCGGACGGCGTGGACGGGGATGCCGTCGACGCTGGCACCGCGCGCGCCGTCCAGGGCGGTCACCGTGGCGTCCGGGGCCGGGGCGGTGCCGGCCGCGCGGCGGGCCTCGGCGATGAGCTGAGCCGTGCGCGTGGCCGTGCCGCTCGGCGCGTCGACCTTGTTCGGGTGGTGGAGCTCGACGACCTCCACCGACTCGAAATAGGGCGCGGCGATCTGGGCGAACTTCATCGTCAGCACGGCGCCGATGGAGAAGTTCGGGGCGATGAGCACGCCGGTCTCCGGGGACTGGGCGAGCCAGCTCCGCAGCTGCGCGAGGCGCTCGTCGGTCCAGCCGGTGGTGCCGACGACGGCGTGGATGCCGTGCCGCACGCAGAAGTCGAGGTTGCCCATCACCGAGGCGGGGGTGGTGAGTTCGACGGCGACCTGGGCGCCGGACGCCTCCAGCGCCTCCAGCTTGTCGCCCCGGCCGAGGGCGGCGACCAGCTCCAGGTCCTCGGCGGCCTCGACCGCCTCGACCGCCGCGGACCCGATCCGGCCCTTGGCGCCGAGGACCGCCACGCGCAGCTTGCTCATCTTCTTCTTCGTTCCTTACCGGTGGTGTGTCAGGCGACGGCGTCGTGCAGGCGTGCGGCCTGCTTGTCCTTGAGCGGGCCGATGACCGACAGCGACGGGCGCTGTCCCAGGATGTCGCGGGCGACCGAGCGGACCTCGTCCGGGGTCACCGCCGCTATCCGGGCCAGCATGTCGTCGACGGACATCTGCTCGCCCCAGCACAGTTCGCTCTTGCCGATACGGTTCATCAGCGCACCGGTGTCCTCCAGGCCGAGGACCGTGGAGCCCTGGAGCTGGCCGATGGCGCGCCCTATCTCCTCGTCCGGCAGGCCGTGCGCGGCGACCTGGTCGAGTTCGTCCCGGCAGATCTTGAGCACGTCGTGCACCTGCGAGGGCCGGCAGCCGGCGTAGACGCCGAACAGGCCGCAGTCGGCGAAGCCCGAGGTGTACGAGTACACGCTGTAGGCCAGGCCGCGCTTCTCACGGACCTCCTGGAAGAGCCGGGAGGACATGCCGCCGCCCAGGGCGGTGTTGAGCACGCCGAGCGCCCAGCGGCGGTCGTCGGTGCGGGCGAGGCCGGGCATGCCGAGGACGACGTGCGCCTGTTCGGTCTTGCGGCCGAGGAGTTCGACGCGGCCCGAGGTGCGGATGGTGCGGCTGCCGTCGCGCGGGGCGATGGGCTGCGCGTCGGAGCTCTTGAGGGCGCCGGACTTCTCGAAGGCCGCGCGGACCTGTCGTACGACCTTGTTGTGGTCGATGTTGCCCGCCGCCGCGACCACCAGGTGGGTGGGGTCGTAGTGCTTCTTGTAGAAGCGGCGGATGCGGTCGGCGGTCAGGGCGTTGACCGTGTCGACCGTGCCGAGGACCGGGCGGCCGAGGGCGTTGTCGCCGAACATGGTGTGCGCGAACAGGTCGTGCACGCAGTCGCCCGGGTCGTCCTCGGTCATCGCGATCTCTTCGAGGATCGCGCCGCGCTCGACGTTGACGTCGTCCTCGAGGATCAGGGAGCCCGTGAGCATGTCGCAGACGACGTCGATGGCGAGCGGCAGGTCGGTGTCGAGCACGCGCGCGTAGTAGCACGTGTACTCCTTCGCCGTGAACGCGTTCATCTCGCCGCCGACCGCGTCGATGGCGGAAGAGATGTCCAGCGCACTGCGTCGGGTCGTGCCCTTGAAGAGCAGGTGCTCCAGGTAGTGGGTGGCGCCGTTCAGGGCGGGGGTCTCGTCGCGGGAGCCGACGTGGGCCCAGATGCCGAAGGTCGCGGAGCGGACCGAGGGCAGGGTCTCGGTGACGATGCGCAGGCCGCCGGGGAGGGTGGTCTTGCGGACCGTGCCGATGCCGTTCTCGCCCTTGATCAGGGTTTGGGTACGGGCGACGGCCCGCGCCTCCGAAGAGGTGCGGGCCGTCGCCGTGGAGCTGCTCGACGTCACTGGTCGGTGTCGTCCTTCGTGTCTTCGGAAGAAGCCTCTTCCTCGCCCTCGATCACGGGGATGAGGGAGAGCTTGCCGCGGGAGTCGATCTCGGCGATCTCGACCTGGACCTTCTGGCCCACGCCGAGGACGTCCTCGACGTTCTCCACGCGCTTGCCGCCGGCCAGCTTGCGGATCTGCGAGATGTGCAGCAGACCGTCCTTGCCAGGGAGGAGGGAGACGAAGGCGCCGAACGTCGTCGTCTTCACGACCGTGCCCAGGTAGCGCTCGCCGACCTCGGGCATCGTCGGGTTGGCGATGCCGTTGATGGTGGCGCGGGCGGCCTCGGCGGACGGGCCGTCGGCGGCACCGATGTAGATGGTGCCGTCGTCCTCGATGGTGATCTCGGCGCCGGTGTCCTCCTGGATCTGGTTGATCATCTTGCCCTTGGGGCCGATGACCTCGCCGATCTTGTCCACGGGGATCTTGACGGTGATGATCCGCGGGGCGTTGGGGGACATCTCGTCCGGCTTGTCGATCGCTTCCATCATCACGTCGAGGATGTGGAGGCGGGCGTCCCGGGCCTGCTTGAGGGCGGCGGCCAGGACGGAGGCCGGGATGCCGTCCAGCTTGGTGTCGAGCTGGAGGGCGGTCACGAACTCCTTGGTGCCGGCGACCTTGAAGTCCATGTCACCGAAGGCGTCCTCGGCACCGAGGATGTCGGTGAGGGTGACGTAGTGCGTCTCGCCCTCGATGTCCTGGGAGATCAGGCCCATGGCGATACCGGCGACCGGGGCCTTCAGCGGCACACCGGCGTTGAGCAGCGACATGGTGGAGGCGCAGACCGAACCCATGGACGTCGAGCCGTTGGAGCCGAGGGCCTCGGACACCTGGCGGATCGCGTAGGGGAACTCCTCGCGGGTCGGCAGGACCGGCACCAGGGCGCGCTCGGCGAGGGCACCGTGGCCGATCTCGCGGCGCTTCGGGGAACCGACGCGGCCGGTCTCGCCGGTGGAGTACGGCGGGAAGTTGTAGTTGTGCATGTAGCGCTTGCGGGTCACCGGGGAAAGGGTGTCCAGCTGCTGCTCCATCCGGAGCATGTTCAGGGTGGTGACGCCCAGGATCTGGGTCTCGCCACGCTCGAACAGCGCCGAGCCGTGCACGCGCGGGATGGCCTCGACCTCGGCGGCGAGCGTACGGATGTCCGTCACGCCACGGCCGTCGATGCGCTTCTTCTCCTTGATCACGCGCTCGCGCACCAGCTGCTTGGTGAGCGAGCGGTACGCGGCGGAGATCTCCTTCTCGCGGCCCTCGAACTCCGGCAGGAGCTTCTCGGCGGCGAGCACCTTGACGCGGTCCAGCTCCGCCTCGCGCTCCTGCTTGCCCGCGATGGTCAGCGCGGAGGCCAGCTCCGGGCGGACGGCGGCGGACAGCGCCTCCAGGATGTCGTCCTGGTAGTCGAGGAAGATCGGGAACTCGCCGGTCGGCTTGGCGGCCTTCGCGGCGAGGTCGGCCTGGGCCTTGCAGAGCACCTTGATGAAGGGCTTCGCGGCTTCCAGACCGGCCGCGACGACCTCCTCGGTGGGCGCCTCGGCGCCGCCCTTGACCAGCTGGATGGTCTTGTCGGTGGCCTCGGCCTCGACCATCATGATCGCGACGTCGCCGTCCTCCAGGGCGCGGCCCGCGACGACCATGTCGAAGACGGCGTCCTCGAGCTCGGAGTGCGTCGGGAAGCCCACCCACTGGCCGTTGATCAGCGCGACGCGGACGCCGCCGATCGGGCCGGAGAAGGGCAGACCGGCCAGCTGGGTGGACGCGGACGCGGCGTTGATCGCGACGACGTCGTACAGGTGGTCGGGGTTGAGCGCCATGATGGTGGCGACGACCTGGATCTCGTTGCGCAGGCCCTTCTTGAAGGACGGGCGCAGCGGGCGGTCGATCAGACGGCAGGTGAGGATCGCGTCCTCGCTCGGCCGGCCCTCACGGCGGAAGAAGGAACCCGGGATCTTGCCGGCGGCGTACATCCGCTCCTCGACGTCCACCGTGAGGGGGAAGAAGTCGAGCTGGTCCTTGGGGTTCTTGGAGGCGGTGGTGGCCGACAGCACCATGGTGTCGTCGTCCAGGTACGCCACGGCGGAGCCGGCGGCCTGCTTGGCCAGGCGGCCCGTCTCGAAGCGGATGGTGCGGGTGCCGAAGGCGCCGTTGTCGATGACGGCCTCGGCGTAGTGGGTCTCGTTCTCCACTAGCGTTTTCTCCGTTACTTTCGTCTGCGTTACGTCTTTTGTCCCGATCCGCCCGTGTGGCGGGGGGACGGTTACGGAGAAGCGCGCCGTCCTGTGCGGGCCGGTCTTCGATCGAAGCACCCGGGGCTCACTTCCCCCCGGGGGCCACTACCGAGGACCGGCGGCGGCTTGGGTGCGCTTCTCCTTCTTCGTTGTCCTGCTGTGTCAGCTGTCGTGCTGTGTCGTGCGTATTGCGTTGTGCTACCACACTACAAAGCGTGAGTGACACTCCGCACGTTTCCGCACGTACGGCAAAGGGAGCGGCCCCGGGTGTCTCTCCGGGAACCGCTCCCTTCACGGCGTCTTACTTGGCGCCCGCCGCACCGCGGCGGATGCCCAGGCGGTCGACCAGCGCACGGAAGCGCTGGATGTCCTTCTTCGCCAGGTACTGCAGGAGGCGACGGCGCTGACCGACCAGGATCAGCAGACCACGACGGGAGTGGTGGTCGTGCTTGTGGACCTTGAGGTGCTCCGTCAGGTCGGAGATCCGACGCGACAGCATGGCGACCTGGACCTCGGGGGAGCCGGTGTCGCCCTCCTTGGTACCGAACTCGGTGATGATCTGCTTCTTCGTAGCGGCGTCGAGCGACACGCGTACTCCTCGTAGTCTTTGCATGGCCACCGAGTGCCCCCGGTCTTTGTCTCGGGGGAGCTTCCGTTACTCGGGAGGCGGGGATCCGTTGCGCGCGGCCTCCAGGGTCCGCGGGGGACTCCGGGGGTGCGTACACAAACGGCCGTCGTCAAGGGTACCAGTGCCGGAGGGGGGCTCTGTCCTGGGGTTGTGGAAGAAAGTACGAGCCCGGTACGACCGCCAGTAGTGTGACGGTCACAGCCCATGTACGAGGGGAAGGGGTCGCTGCGGGATGAGCGAGACGGCTGAGGAGATGAAGGCGCGCAAGGAGCGGGAACGGGACGAGCTCTACGCGCTCGACATCTCGGGCGTCGAGTGGCACTGCGCGCCCGGCACCGAGCAGGACGAGGAGCGGGTCGAGATCGCCTATCTGCCCGAGGGTGCGGTGGCGATGCGGTCGTCGCTCGACCACGGCACCGTGCTGCGGTACACGGAGGCGGAGTGGCGGGCGTTCGTGCTGGGCGCCCGGGACGGGGAGTTCGACCTGGAGCCGAACGAGCGCAACGGCGGGCTGGCCGCCCAGTAGGCAGGCAGGGCGTTACGGGGCGGCACGCACGCGTGCCGCCCCTTCGAGTTCCTGCGCTCGCCTTCACCTGCTCACCTCGTCCTCCCCATCCCTCATCCCCCATCCCCCATCCCCCATGGCATCCGCGCGCAATGTCCCGTTTTTCAGGGTCAGTTCGTCCGCTACGTCTACGCTCAAGCGAACACGGACTCGCGGTCTCACAGGAGGCTCACGGCGAGGGCGGGCAGGATGACCCACGCCAACTGGTACCCGAACTGACGGTTCTTGCCCGTTTTGTTCATCGATTGTTCGGCAATACGAAGGCCCCGCACACCACTTCCGGGCAGGGTGTGACCAGGCGGACCTCTGACGAGAGGCGGACGGGCCTGCCGAGGTGCGGCTCGCGGTGATTAGGCTGGGAGGGGGGCACGACGTCCGGACCGTGAATACGGCGTCGGTGTCCCGAGGGGGAGAGCCGGTGGATCGGACTACCTCACACGAATACGGATGCTGAGAACGACACGACATGGTCGTCGCGCCGGCACGGCATGAGGGTGCTCGACCACACCAGGAGGAACTGTGAGCAGCGATCGGGACGGGATCCGCGGGGGCTGGGCCACACCCGGCGATGACCAGCCCGACGCGGAGTCCCTCAACGAGATGACGGGCGAGTTCACGATCGACTACGCGCCGCCCGCGTGGTACACGCAGAACGCGGCCGACGGTTCCGGTCCGGCGACCGGCGGACCGGGCGGCCCGGGACCCGCGGGTGCGTCCGGCGCGGAGAGCGGGCCGGGTGCCGGTCCAGGGCCGGGTGGGGCGGGTGCCGGTACGGCCCCGGGGACCGGTGCGGCTCCGGGTGCCGGTACGGGGCGTGCCGCTCAGCCTCGTTCGCCGTTCCCGCCGGGCGCGCCGATCCCCGGGCTGACCCCTCCCCCGCACGCCCAGCAGGGGGGCGGGAGGCCGGGTCCCGGGGTGCCCTTCACTCCGCCGCCGACGTCTGCTCCGGGCGCGCCGTTCACACCACCGCCGACGTCGACTCCCGGAGCGCCGTTCACTCCGCCGCCCGCGTCGACTCCGGGCGCGCCATTCACTCCGCCGCCCACCGTGACGCCCGGGGCGCCTTTCACGCCGCCGGCGCCGCCCGCGGCTTCCGTGCCTCCGGCGGCTGCGGTGCCGGGTGCACCGGCCACACAGCCGCCCGTTTCCACGCCGGGTGCGCCCTTCACCGCGCCGCCGGTGTCAACTCCCGGAGCGCCGTTCACTCCTGCGCCCGCGTCAACGCCAGGGGCTCCGTTCACCCCTCCGCCCACCTCCACGCCGGGTGCGCCGTTCACGCCGCCGGCGCCGAGTGCGGACGCCGGGGCGCCGGCCGCCCCGCCCCTGGCACCGTTCACCCCGGCCCCGGCCCCAGTCGTGCCGCCCGTCGGCGGTCCGGCCGCCGTACCGCAGTTGCCGGTCGGTTTCGAGCCGCAGCAGACCACCGCCGAGGAGCCGGCGCCGGAGTCCGAGGAGGACAACGGTGACCTCGAGAGCGGTTCGACGATGCGGTTCTCCCCCGTCGCGCTGAAGCGCGAGATGGCCGGGTCCGCCGGGCCGGCTGCCGCCGAAGAGGTAGAAGGCGAAGCCGAATCGGAGGCCGCGGCCGTCCCGCTCCCGGTGAGCTCCGAGGCGGACGCCGAGGACACCGAGGACGCCGAAGACACCGACGAGGGGGCGGCCGAGGACGGGTATCCGAGCGACGAGTTCGAGGCCGCTGCCGACGACGCCGACACCGATGCCGATGCCGATGCCGATGCCGACGGTACGGCCGAGACCGACGAGCCCGTGCAGGAAGCCGTCCCGGCGGACGACACGGACGAAGGCGAGTTCCAGGACGCGGTCGTCGTGGACGCCCATGACGACGACAACGACATCGACAACGACGCCGAGACTCACGCCGAGGCCGACGAAGCCGTAGCCGACGCCGACCCCGTCGAGCCTGCCGCCGCCGTCCCCGCCGAGCCCCCCGTCGTCGTCCCCGCGCCTCCGGCCCCGCCGCAGGACGCGCCCCCGGCTCCCGAGGACATCGTGCCCACCGCCTGGGCTCCCCCGCCGACGCCTCCGGCGGTGGTTCCGCCGCTGCCGCCGTCCTACCAGCCCGCGGCCCCCGCGCCCGCCGCCCAGTGGCCGGTCCAGTCGGCAGCACCGGAGCCCGCTCCCGGTCAGCCGCAGCCCCAGCCCGCCGCCGCGCCCGGTCCGCAGCCGTTCCAGCCCCCGCAGGCACCGCAGCCCGCGCCCGCCGCCTGGAACCAGCCCGCGCCCCCGCAGCCCGGACAGCCACAGCCCTACGCCCCGCAGCCCGACGCGCCCGACGCGCAGGGCGGCTACGGCTTCCCGCAGCCGGGCGCCCCCGTCCCGCCGCCGCAGGCACCGGGCGGTTACGGCTTCCCGCAGCCCGGGCAGCCGCAGGCCCCGGTCCAGCCCGGCGGCTACGGGTTCCCCCAGCCGGGCCAGCCGCCGCAGGCCGCCCCGCAGGACCCGCGCGCCGCACAGGCCCCGCAGCAGCCGCCGCAGAGCCCGCAGGCGGCCGACCCGCAGGCCGCGCAGCCCCAGCCGCCCGTCGACCCCCGGGCCGGCGCCGCCTGGCCGCAGCCCATGCAGCACGACCAGCGGCAGATGACCAACCCCGGTGCCGCGCCGCTGGGTTACACCGCCGCCGTGGAGCTGTCCTCCGACCGGCTGCTCAACAACAAGAAGCAGAAGGCGAAGAGCGGCCGGCCCGCCGCCGCGTCCTCCCGGTTCAAGATCGGCGGAAAAAAGGAGGAGGCCGAGCGGCAGCGGAAGCTGGAGCTGATCCGCACGCCGGTGCTCTCCTGCTACCGGATAGCGGTGATCAGCCTCAAGGGCGGTGTCGGCAAGACCACCACGACCACCGCGCTCGGCTCCACGCTCGCCACCGAGCGTCAGGACAAGATCCTCGCCATCGACGCCAACCCGGACGCCGGCACGCTCGGCCGCCGGGTGCGCCGCGAGACCGGGGCCACCATTCGTGACCTGGTCCAGGCGATCCCGTACCTCAACTCCTACATGGACATCCGGCGGTTCACCTCACAGGCCCCGTCCGGCCTGGAGATCATCGCCAACGACGTCGACCCCGCTGTCTCGACCACGTTCAACGACGAGGACTACCGGCGCGCGATCGACGTGCTGGGCAAGCAGTACCCGGTCATCCTGACCGACTCCGGCACCGGTCTGCTGTACAGCGCCATGCGCGGGGTGCTCGACCTCGCCGACCAGCTGATCATCATCTCGACGCCGTCGGTGGACGGCGCGAGCAGCGCGAGTACGACGCTGGACTGGCTGTCCGCGCACGGGTACGCCGACCTGGTGTCGCGGTCCATCACCGTGATCTCGGGGGTCCGCGAGACCGGCAAGATGATCAAGGTCGAGGACATCGTGCAGCACTTCGAGACGCGCTGCCGGGGCGTCGTGGTCGTCCCCTTCGACGAGCACCTGTCCGCCGGTGCCGAGGTGGACCTCGACATGATGCGGCCGAAGGTGCGTGAGGCGTACTTCAACCTCGCGGCGATGGTCGCCGAGGACTTCGTCCGGCACCAGCAGATGCACGGCCTGTGGACCAACGACGGCAACCCGCCGCCGGTGGCCGCCCCGCCGATGCCCGGCCAGCCCCTGCCCGGGCAGCAGCACTACGCACCCGGCCAGCCGCAGCCGTACCCGCCTGGTCAGCCGCAGCCGTACGCACCGCCCGGGCAGCCGTATCCCCCGCAGCCGTACCCGCAGCACCAGCAGCCGTACCCGCAGCAGGAGCTGTACGGCCAGCCGCAGCCCGGCACCCAGCCCTACCCGCAGCAGCCGGGATACGGCTACCCGCCGCAGCCGCCGCAGCCCCCGCAGGAGCAGCCGCCGCAGCAGTAGCCGGAACGCCGAAGGGCGGTCGGTGCCTTGCCGCACCGGCCGCCCTTCGGCGTACCGCTGAGCCCTCTGCTGCCTGATCAGGCGTGCTCGGCCGCCACCAGCTCCCGGCAGCGCTTGACGTCCTCGGCCATCTGCTCAAGCAGGGCGTCGAGCGAGTCGAACTTGGCCTGGCCGCGGACGTAGGCCAGGAAGTCGACGGCGACGTGCAGGCCGTACAGGTCGAGGCCCACCCGGTCGATGGCGTACGCCTCCACCGTGCGCTCGGTGCCGTCGAACTGCGGGTTGGTGCCGACGGAGATCGCGGCCGGCATCACCTCGCCCTGGGCGTGCAGGTAGCCGGCGTAGACGCCGTCGGCGGGGATCGCGGTGTGCGGGAGGGTCTCCACGTTGGCGGTGGGGAAGCCCAGCTCGCGGCCGCGCTGGGCACCGCGCACCACCACGCCCTCCACCCGGTGCGGGCGGCCCAGGATCTCGCGGGCGCCCGCCATGTCGCCCTCGGCGACCAGGCGCCGGGTCAGGGTCGAGGAGAACGGCACGCCGCCGCCCGCCTCCCCGCGCACGAACAGGTCGACGACCTCGACCTCGAAGTCGTACACCTTGCCCTGCTCGATCAGGAACTCGACGTTGCCCGCGGCCTTGTGGCCGAAGCGGAAGTTGGGGCCCTCGACGACCGCCTTGGCGTGCAACTTGTCGACCAGGACCTTCACCACGAAGTCGGCCGCCGACAGCTTCGAGAACTCGGTGGTGAAGGGCAGGATCAGCACCGCGTCCACGCCCAGGTCCGCCATCAGCTCGGCGCGGGTGTGGTGCGGGGCGAGCAGCGGGGGGTGGCTGCCGGGGCGGACGACCTCGCTGGGGTGCGGGTCGAAGGTGACGACGACCGCCGGGATGCCCAGCTCACGGGCGCGGTCCACGGCATGCCGGATGATCAGCTGGTGACCGCGGTGCACCCCGTCGTAGGACCCGATGGTGACGACGCTGCGCCCCCAGCCCTCGGGGATGTCCTCCAAGCCACGCCAGCGCTGCACTGTGTCCGCTCCTCGAACCTGTGTCCGTTGTCCGTCTTACGCAGGTCTAAGGGTGCCATGTTTGCCGGACCCGTCTCACACCGGCACGGTCGCTGTGACCGGGCGCACGTGTCCGCGCTCACGCCGGGACCCGGACGCCTGCCAGGTTTCCCAGCATGCGACGGGTGCTGGGCCCGACCACCGCGGCCCACTCCTGCGGGGTGTCGGTGAGCCAGCGGGCCATCAGGGCGGCGAATCCGGGGACGTGCCGGCCGAGGTCGACCAGTCCGCGGTCGAACCGGGTCGCCCCGTCCGGGGTGCGGACCAGCAGCAGCCCGGTGCGCCTGACCAGCTCGCGCATCCCGTCGCCGTCGTCCTCGCGCTGTGCGGCGACCGCGTGCAGCAGTGCGTCGAGGACGCCCGGGTCGCGCTCATGGCCCAGCAGGAACTCCAGGAGCTCCTGGCGCAGCGGTCGCGAGGCGGGGGTGCCGGCCGCGCCGAGTACGGTCGCGAGAGCCGCCCGGACCGGCTCGGGGCCCTCGTCGAGCAGCTCGGTGACCAGCGGCAGGAGGACGGTACGGGCCTCGGTGCCCTGGTCCAGGCGGCGCTCGACGAACCCGGCCACCTGCCCGGCCAGCTCCGGCCGCAGCTCGGCGGCCTCCAGGACCAGCTCGGCGACCCGCCGGGCGAGGGCGGGCGCGGTGACGTGGGCGAGGGTGCGCAGCACCTGTGCGGCGTCCGGTCCGCGCAGCCGGGCGCGGAAGGCTTCCAGGACCTCGTCGGAGTGGGTGGCGAGGGCGGGGAGCAGGGCGGCGGGAGCGAGCTGGTGGTCGCCGTCGGCGAAGTGCCGTAGCGCCTGCGGGAGATGGCGGGCACGGGTCGCCGGGTCGCGGACCAGCAGGGCGAGGGCGCCGCCGTGCAGGGTGCAGTCGGCGGGGCGGGCGAGGAGGGCGAGCGCGGCGTAGCGGAGCAGTTCGCGGTCGGGTTCGCTGTGCACGTACGGGGCCGTGCGCAGTCCGTGGGCCATGGCGGCCACCCGGCGGGCCGGGCGCTCGTCGTGCGCCCAGCGGTCGACGGCCCGGCACACCGCCGACGGCTCGTCCTCGGCGAGTACGCCGAGCAGCTCGTCGCCGCGCCGGTGTGCCGCGTCCACCAGCACCTCGGTCAGGTCGTCCAGGGCCCGGTGCCGGTGGGTGTGCAGCAGCGCCTGGGCCGCCGTCGCCACGGTGGCGTGCGGCATCGCGGGCAACGGCCGCTCGTCGTCGAACCACCGGGTGAGACAGGGCTGCACGGCGGTGGGGTCGGCGGCCAGCAGCCGGGCCACGGCGTCCAGGTAGCGGGGGGCCTCGCCCTCGGGCTCCTCCGTCGTCGGCTGCACCGGCGGCCGGGTCGGCCGGGCTCCGAAGCGGCCGAGGCCCGCGGTCTCCGGCAGCGGCAGCGACTCCGACTCGGGCAGCGGCTCGTCGGCGAGCACGAGCCTGCGCAGCAGATCGAGGCGGTCGGCAGTCGGGAGGGCGAGCCCGGTCCAGAATTCCGGCCCGAACTCGGGTCCGAACGCAGATCCGGACTCTGGTCCGAACTCGGCGGGCGCGGTGCGTTGCCGGCCCACGACCCGGTCGGCGAGCAGCCGCAGCACCCCGGTGTACGGGGTCGCGTCGGGCAGCCGCAGCAGGGTCTGGGTGAGCAGGCGCGCGGCCCACCAGGAACCGGGGTCCAGGTCGAGGGCGTGCAACAACTCGTCCAGTCGCGGCGCGAGTTGGGTGGGCCCGTACTCTCGGTCGAGCAGCAGCAGAGCCTGAACGACCGGGCCGACCCTGTGGTGCGGGACGGGCAGGGGGTGGGCGCCCAGGGGGGTGCGGGGGCGGTGGACGAGGGCGTGCAGGGCCTCGTCCAGGTCGAGGTGCATGCCCTGGATCCAGTCGGCGAGCTCCTCGTGGGCGAAGCGGTAGCCGCCGCCCGCGGGCACCAGCAGGCCCTCGGTGAGCACGGCGGAGGCCCAGCCGGAGCCGCCACCGAGGTGGGCCGGGACGGGCCCCCAGGGGAACACCGCTTCGAACGACTCCCGGTCCAGCTCGCCCTGCCCGGGGCCGAGGCTGCGCCGGGCGGCCTCGTGCACCTGTCCGGAGACCCGGGCGGCGAGCCGTCGTACGGCCGTACCGCGCAGGCCGTTCTCGGCGGCCAGGCGGACCGCGATGCGCAGGCACATCAGGTCCAGGTGGGCGGCGAAGACGTCGTGCCGGTCGATCGGGTCGTCGTCGGGCGGGGCGTCCGGGAGGGCGGCGAGCACCTCGGAGAGCAGGCGGAGGGTGAGGGGATGGCCGGCGTCGCGGTCGATGAGGGCGCCGTCGGGGATGCCGTAGCGGGAGCGGGCGCGGCGGGCCTCGTCGGGGGTGAGGTCGGTCAGCCGGACGCAGGCGGGGTCGCCGCTGCCCTGGTGCAGCAGGTCGGGCGGGAACTCGGCGCCGGCCCGCTCCCAGTACTCCTCGCGGCAGGCCAGGAGCAGACGGGCGCCGGTGTCGCGCAGCCAGTCGGCGGTGCCCTCGGTCCAGGCGGGGAGCCGGTGGGCGAGGACCGGGGGCATCTCCTCGGGACCGTCCAGCAGGAGGAGGAGCGGGCGGCCGGCGCGGGCGGCGAGGCGGGCCAGCCGCTCCACGGTCAACTCGCCGAGATCGCCGGGGAGTTGAGAGCGGGAGGCGGCGACGATCCGGACCGCGCGTTCCAGGGAGCGGCGGGCCGCGTCGGCGACGGAGTGGTCGGCGTCCCTGAGGTCGGCGCCGCGGAGCCAGAGGGTGGGGGCCGGGTTCGCTTCGCGGTTGCGGCGGGCGGCGAGTGCGGCGAGTTCTGTGGTGCGGCCCGTTCCGGGGGCGCCGACCAGGGCGAGGACAGTGCCGGTGGCCTTTCCGGTGCCGGTGCCGGTGCCTTCGGCGAAGGCCGACAGCTCCTTTGCGATCACGGCTCGCTCTACCGGTTGTACGGGGTCGGTGTATTCGCCTGTGAGTGCCGTGAAAGGTGGTGAAGCGGCTGCGGGTGGGTGGGGGCTGGTCGCGCAGTTCCCCGCGCCCCTTTGGGGCGCTCCCGCGCGGGGCGTTCCAGCGCGGGGTGCTCCGGTGTGGGGCGCTGCGGTGTGGGGCGCTGCCATGCGGGGGGTCGCGCTGCCCACGTAGCCGGCCAGGGCGCCCGGGGGGCCGTCCTGGCCCACGGAGGTGGCGGTCAGCTCCAGTACGCCCGCCAGGTTGAGGTCGATGCCGTAGGCCGGGACCGTGGCCGCGTTGGTGGCCAGGAGGTCGGCGAGGGGGCCGCTGTCGGGGTGGTGGAGGGGGACGGCGAAGCCCACGTCCCGCTGGCCGGACTGGAGGGCGGTGCCGAGGACTGCCAGGACCGCGCCGGTCTCCGCGTCCAGGACCGGGCCGCCGGCCGCTCCGCCGCCCAGGCGCAGCGCGTCCCGGCCCGCGGTGCCGATCGCCAGCTCCAGGGCGTCTTCGAGGAGGTGGAAGCGGTCGGTGGCGGTGTACGTCACCTGGGTCGCGGCCAGCACCCGGGCCTCGCGCCAGCGGTCGGCGGCGATCTGCACGTAGGCGCCGGCCGGGATGCGCTCGCGTACGGTGATCGGGAGCGGGTCCACGGCGAGGCCCTCGGTGCGGACCAGGGCCAGGTCGAAGGCGGGCAGCGGGACGACGGCGTCCGAGCCGACCACGCAGGTGCGGTCCCCGGCCGCGTGCAGCACGATCCGGGCGAGGCCGTCGACGGCCTCGTGACTGGTGACGAGCGTCCCCTGGTGATCGGCCAGGAAGCCGGTGCCGCGCGGGCGCCCGGCGAGGTCGCGGACCCGGACCAGCCGCTTGTCCAGCCCCGTTCCTGTCTCCTGCTGCGCCTCCCGCGTACCGTCCGCCGTCCGGCGACCGCTCCCGGTCCGGGGGCCCCGTCCTGCCATGATCGAACCTCCCCGCCCGTACACCCGTGCCCTTGTCTCCGGCTGTCTTCGACCGTAGGCGCGAAATGATCAGCGGGACAGAGCGGGCGGTGAACGCGCCCCCCTCCGCTCCCCCGGTTCACTCCGAGCGCCTGCTCGGTCGGGTGAATAGCCAGGGGCGGGTGGATACACCCTAGGGGTGGGGGAACCGAGGGGGGACCGTGGAGCGGCGGCGGCGCCAGACCCCGTGGTCGCCGCTCCACGGGCAGAGCCCAACGGGCTCCGCGGGCTCAGGTGAAGACGGCGAGGCTCTTCGCCTTGCCCTTCTGTTCCTCGACGAGTGCCAGGAGGCGGCCCTCGGGGTCGAACACGGCGACGGGGCCGGTGCCCGCGTACTCGTCGGGCATCTCCAGGCGCACGCCGTTGGTGAGCAGCCGGGCCCGCCTGTCGTCGACGTCCCAGCGGCGGAACGCGGCCCCGGCCGCCTCCGCGATCGGCATCACGGTCAGCTCCTGCTGGAGCTGGTCGAGGGTGCGCGCGGAGTCCAGCTTGTACGGCCCGACGCGGGTCCGGCGCAGCGCGGTGAGGTGGCCGCCGACGCCCAGGTCGGCGCCGAGGTCGCGGGCGAGGGCGCGGATGTAGGTGCCGGAGGAGCAGACGACGGAGACGACCAGGTCGAGGACGGGGGTGCCGTCCTCGGCGACGGCGTCCCGGACGTCGTACACGGCGAACGACGAGACGGTCACCGGGCGGGCCGGGATGTCGAAGTCCTCGCCGTCCCGGGCGCGCTTGTACGACCGGACACCGTCGATCTTGATGGCGCTGACCTTGGACGGGACCTGCATGATCGCGCCGGTCAGCTTGGCGATGCCGGTGTCGACGGCCTCGCGGGTGACCTCGGAGGCGTCGGTGGACGAGGTGAGCTCGCCCTCGGCGTCGTCCGTGATCGTGTTCTGCCCGAGGCGGATCGTCCCCAGGTACTCCTTCTCGGTCAGGGCGAGGTGGCCGAGGAGCTTGGTCGCCCTCTCGATGCCGAGGACGAGGACACCCGTGGCCATGGGGTCGAGGGTGCCGGCGTGCCCGACGCGCCGGGTGCGGGCGATGCCCCGCATCTTGGCGACGACGTCGTGCGAGGTGAAGCCCGACGGCTTGTCGACGATGACAAGGCCGTCGGGCGGGGTGGGCTTGCTGGTCATTCGGTGGCGTCGTCCGTCTCGTCGGCGTCGTCCTCGCCCGGCTTCTTGTACGGGTCGGCCTCACCGGCGTAGGCGGCGCCCGCGGAGGCCTCACGGACCTTCGCGTCGGACTGGCGCGCCCGGTCGAGGAGGTCCTCGATGTTGCGGGCGGTGTCCGGGAGGGCGTCCGCCACGAAGGCGAGGGTCGGCGTGAACTTCACGCCGGCGGCCCGGCCGACCTCGGACCGGAGGATGCCCTTGGCGCTCTCCAGACCGGCTGCGGCGGCCTTCCGCTCCTCCTCGTCGCCGTACACCGTGTAGAAGACGGTCGCCTCCCTGAGGTCACCCGTGACCCGGGTGTCCGTGATGGTGACGTGCGAACCGAGCCGCGGGTCCTTGATCCCGCGCTGCAGCTTCTGGGCCACCACCTCTCGAATGAGGTCCGCCAGCCTTTTCGCCCGCGCGTTGTCGGCCACTGGTCCGTCTCCCGTTCTTTCTTCTTGTCGTTCTCAGGTCTAGTCGTCGTCGCCGTGGAAGCGCCGTCGGACGGACAGCAGCTCCACCTCGGGGCGGCCGGCGACCAGCCGTTCGCACCGGTCGAGTACGTCGGTCAGGTGCGCGGCGTCGCCGGAGACCAGGGCAAGGCCGATGCCGGCCCTGCGATGAAGGTCCAGGTGGTCCACCTCGGCCGCGCTCACGGCGTACTTCCGCTGGAGTTCGGCGACGATCGGGCGGACGACGGAGCGCTTCTCCTTGAGCGAGTGGATGTCGCCGAGGAGGAGGTCGAAGGACAGGGTCCCCACGTACATGTATGTATCCGGTTAACCCGCCGGTACGGGATCGATGGCCCTGTCAGGAACGGTACCCCGTCCCTGCCGGGGGCTCGACCGACTTTCCCCAGCCGTCACGGGGCGCCGCCCTGGACCCCGGGCCTCCGCCCGCCCACCACCCGACTCGGTCGGCCGAACAGGCACCGCCCGAGGGGGCACCTCTTCAGCTCACCGAGTCGGGTGGTGGGTGGGCGAGGCCGGGGTCCGGGGCGGAGCCCCGTGGCGGTCACCTCTCGGCGGGAAAAGTGCCGGCCGACGGAACCGCAGTCCCGTCGGCCGGCACCAACCGCAGGCCTTACACCCGCGGCTTCTCGCGCATCTCGTACGTCGCGATGACGTCGTCGATCTTGATGTCGTTGAAGTTGCCGAGGTTGATACCGCCCTCGAACCCTTCGCGGATCTCGGTGACGTCGTCCTTGAAGCGGCGCAGGCCCTCGATGTTGAGGTTCTCCGCGATGACCTTGCCGTCGCGGATGAGGCGCGCCTTGGTGTTGCGCTTGACCTCGCCCGAGCGGATGAGGACACCGGCGATGTTGCCCAGCTTGGACGACTTGAAGACCTCGCGGATCTCCGCCGTACCGAGCTCGACCTCCTCGTACTCCGGCTTCAGCATGCCCTTCAGGGCCGCCTCGATCTCCTCGATCGCCTGGTAGATGACCGAGTAGTACCGGACGTCCACACCCTCGCGCTCGGCCATCTGCGCCGCGCGGCCGGCCGCGCGGACGTTGAAGCCGATCACGATGGCGTCGGAGCCCATCGCCAGGTCGATGTCGGACTCCGTGACCGCACCGACGCCGCGGTGCAGGACGCGGATGTCGACCTCTTCGCCGACGTCCAGCTGGAGCAGGGAGGACTCCAGGGCCTCGACGGAACCAGAAGCGTCACCCTTGATGATGAGGTTGAGCTGCTGGACCTCGCCGGCCTTGAGCACCTTGTCCAGGTCCTCCAGCGACACGCGGCGCGTGCGCTTGGCGAACGCGGCGTTGCGCTCGCGGGCGGCACGCTTCTCGGCGATCTGTCGGGCCGTACGGTCCTCTTCGACCACCAGGAAGTTGTCGCCCGCACCCGGGACGTTGGTCAGGCCCAGGACCTGGACCGGCGTCGACGGGCCGGCCTCGGCCACGTTGTTGCCGTTGTCGTCGAGCATCGCCCGGACGCGGCCGTACGCGTCGCCGACCACCATCGTGTCGCCGACCCGCAGCGTGCCTCGCTGGACGAGGACCGTCGCCACGGCACCGCGGCCGCGGTCGAGGCGGGACTCGATCGAGATGCCCTGCGCGTCCTGGGCCGGGTTGGCCCGCAGGTCGAGCGAGGCGTCCGCGGTCAGGACGACCGCTTCGAGCAGCTCGTCGATGTACAGACCCTGCTTGGCGGAGATGTCGACGAACATGGTGTCGCCGCCGTACTCCTCGGCCACCAGGCCGTACTCGGTCAGCTGACCGCGCACCTTGGTCGGGTCGGCGCCCTCGACGTCGATCTTGTTGACCGCGACGACGATCGGGACGTCGGCCGCCTTGGCGTGGTTGAGCGCCTCGACCGTCTGCGGCATGACGCCGTCGTTGGCCGCGACGACCAGGATCGCGATGTCGGTCGACTTCGCACCACGGGCACGCATGGCGGTGAACGCCTCGTGACCCGGGGTGTCGATGAAGGTGATCTTGCGCTCTTCGTCGTTGACCTCGGTCGAGACCTGGTAGGCACCGATGTGCTGGGTGATGCCGCCGGCCTCGCCCGCGATGACGTTCGTCTTGCGGATGGCGTCGAGCAGTCGGGTCTTGCCGTGGTCGACGTGACCCATGACGGTGACGACCGGCGGGCGGACCACCAGGTCCTCCTCGTCGCCCTCGTCCTCGCCGAACTCGATGTCGAAGGACTCGAGCAGCTCGCGGTCCTCCTCCTCGGGGCTGACGATCTGGACCGTGTAGTTCATCTCGCCGGCGAGGACCTCGAGGGTCGCGTCGGAGACGGACTGCGTGGCCGTGACCATCTCGCCGAGGTTCATCATGACCGCGACGAGGGACGCCGGGTTGGCGTTGATCTTCTCCGCGAAGTCGGTGAGCGACGCGCCGCGGGAGAGACGGATGGTCTCGCCGTTGCCGCGCGGCAGCATCACGCCGCCGACGCTCGGGGCCTGCATGGCCTCGTACTCCTGGCGACGCTGCCGCTTCGACTTGCGACCGCGACGCGCCGGACCGCCGGGACGGCCGAAGGCGCCCTGCGTGCCACCACGGCCGCCGGGACCGCCGGGACGTCCGCCGAAGCCGGGACGACCGCCGCCGCCACCGCCACCGGGACCGCCGCCGAAGCCGCCGCCACCGCCGCCGGGACCGGCACCGCCGGGACGACCGGCGAAGCCGCCGCCACCGCCCGGACGCGCGCCGCCACCGCCGCCGCCGGGACGACCGGCGAAGCCGCCGCCGCCACCGGGACGACCGGCGCCGCCGCCGGGACGACCCGCACCGCCGGGACCGCGACCGCCGCCACCGGGGCCGGGACGCGGGCCGGCAGCGGGACGCTGCGGCATCATGCCGGGGTTCGGACGCGGGCCCGCGGAGCCGCCGCCGGGGCGCGGACCGCCCTGCGGACGGGGCATACCGGACGGGCTCGGGCGGGAACCGCCGGGAGCCTGGGGACGCGGACCGCCGCCCTGGGCGCCGGGCGCCTGCGGACGGGGACCCGCGCCGGGGGCACCGGGGCCACCCGGGCGCGGACCGCCCTGCGGGCGCGGGGCCTGCGGGCGGGCCATGCCGGTGGAGCCACCGGACGTGAAGGGGTTGTTACCGGGGCGCGGACCGGCCGGACGGGCACCGCCCGGACGCGGGGCCTGACCACCGGGACGCGGCGCGCCCTGACCCGGACGGGCATCGCGCTGGCCGGGGGCCGGACGGCCACCGGGACGCGGGGCACCCTGGCTCGGACGGGGGCCGCCGCCCTGCGGACGCTGGCCCTGTGCGGCGGCCGGGCTCGGAGCCGCGGCGGCCGGAGGGGCCGGCGGGGCGGTGAACTCGGGCACGGCCGGAGCCGGACGCGGCGCGGGCTTCGGGCCCGGGACGGGACGCGGGCCGGAGGCGGCCGGCGCGGGGGTGACCGGGGCCGGAGCCGGGGTCGCGGGCGCCTCCGGAGCCACGGGAGCCACCGGGGCCTGCGCCTGCGGCTGCGGGGCGGCCGGACGCGGGGCGCCGGGCTTCGGCGCACCCGGACGTGCCGCCTGCGCCGGAGAGGGCGCCGCGGGCCTGGGGGCCGCCTTGCGCGGGGCGGACTTGCCGGCGGACTTGCCGTTGCCACCGCCCTGGAACGCGTCGGTCAGCTTGCGTACAACGGGCGCCTCGATCGTCGAGGACGCCGAACGGACAAATTCACCGAGTTCCTGGAGCTTGGCCATGACGACCTTGCTCTCAACCCCGAACTCCTTGGCGAGTTCGTATACCCGGACCTTAGCCACTTCGCTCCTTTTAGGTCCGGGTGCGTCCGGACCGTCGCTACTTCATGGGCGTACTCATCGCGTGCTCATCGAGTGCTCATCGCAATCTCGACCTACTTCCAACTCGCGGGGTACCAGAGCCGCACGGACGTTCCGAACGACGCTTCTTACGGTGTTACTGCTCGACGTACCGGCGCAACGCCTTTACGTCCAGCGGGCCCGGGGCGCGCAGCGCCCGCGGGAGTGCCCGGCGGCGCACCGCCTGGTCCAGACAGACCTGGGCGGGGTGTACATATGCACCCCGGCCGGGCAGCGTACCGCGAGGATCGGGGACGCATTCGTCCTCGACCGCCACGATCCGCAGCAGTTCGGTCTTGGCCGCTCGCTGCCTGCACCCCACACAGGTGCGCTCAGGGCATGCGCGGGCATGCGTCCGGCCAGACACAGCTAAGTCTACCTCCCCGAACCGACCTCACCCCTTCGGGGCAAAGATCGAACGCCCGTTGTCGTAATCCAAGCGACCTGCGGCTTGGAACTATTCCCCTCGTCCGAGTGAACCCCGGCGGGGGCCCCGCCGGGTGATCTACTCGGGCGCCTGTTCGGTGTCGGGACGGATGTCGATCCGCCAGCCGGTGAGCCGGGCGGCGAGCCGGGCGTTCTGCCCCTCTTTGCCGATCGCCAGCGACAGCTGGTAGTCCGGCACGGTCACCCGGGCGGACCGGGACGCCAGGTCCACGACCTCGACCTTGGAGACGCGGGCCGGGGACAGCGCGTTCGCCACCATCTCGGCCGGGTCGTCCGACCAGTCGACGATGTCGATCTTCTCGCCGTTCAGCTCGCCCATGACGTTGCGGACCCGGCCGCCCATGGGGCCGATACAGGCACCCTTGGCGTTCAGGCCCGAACGGGTGGAACGGACCGCGATCTTCGTACGGTGACCGGCCTCGCGGGCGATGGCGGCGATCTCGACGGACCCGTCGGCGATCTCCGGCACCTCCAGCGCGAAGAGCTTCTTCACGAGGTTCGGGTGGGTGCGGGAGAGCGTGACGGAGGGACCGCGGACGCCCTTCGCCACCCGTACGACGTACGACCGCAGCCGCATCCCGTGCGGATAGGTCTCGCCGGGGACCTGCTCCTGCACCGGCAGGATGGCCTCCAGCTTGCCGATGTCGACAAGCACGTTCTTCGGGTCGCGGCCCTGCTGGACCACTCCGGTGACGATGTCGCCCTCGCGGCCGGCGTACTCGCCGAGCGTGGCGTCGTCCTCGGCGTCGCGCAGCCGCTGCAGGATCACCTGCTTGGCGGTGGTGGCGGCGATCCGCCCGAAGTCCGACGGGGTGTCGTCGAACTCGCGCGCCTCCTGCCCCTCCTCCAGGTCCTCGGGGTCCTCCTTCGCCCACACGGTCACGTGCCCGGTGTTCCGGTCGAGCACCACGCGCGCGTGGCGGCGGCTTCCCTCGGTGCGGTGGTAGGCGATGAGGAGGGCCGACTCGATCGCCTCGACCAGCAGGTCGAAGGAGATCTCCTTCTCCCGAACCAAGCCCCGCAGGGCGCTCATGTCGATGTCCACGGCTACGCCTCCTCCTCTTCCGTCATGTCCTTCTTGTCCTTGCGGTTGAACTCGACCTGCACACGCGCCCGGTCGATCTCGGCGAACCCGAGACGGCGGGCGGTGGCCTTGCGGCCCTTGACGCCGGGCACCTCCAGGCCGATGCCCTCGTCGTCGACGTCCAGGATTCTGGCGACCAGTTCCCCGCCCTCGGCCAGCTGGAACCTGACCAGGCGGTCCACGGCGCGCAGGTAGTGCCGGTGCTCCGTGAGCAGGCGCTCCGCGCCGGGGGTGCCGACCTCCAGGGTGTACTCCCCGTTGCCCATCGCGTCCGTCTCGTCGAGCTTCGCCGAGAGCTCACGGCTCACATCGGCGATCTGGTCCAGGTCCGCCCCGGTGTCGGAGTCGACGACGACGCGCAGCACACGCTTGCGTCCGACGGAGTCCACGGCGATCTCTTCGAGATCCAGTCCCTGGGAGGTGACGAGCGGTTCCAGGAGCTCTCGCAGCCTCTCGCTCTGGGTGGTGCTCATCCGGGTGACTCCTCGGCCGCGTGTGCTGTTGTGGGATGGGTCGCGTGTCTGGTCAAAGGGTATCGGGTCGCGAGGGGTGTTGCGTGCGGGTGCCTCCGGCAGTGGGGCCGTTCGCCTACGGGGGGGTGGGGGCTCCGATGTGCGGGCGAGTGCGGGTTGTTCGTGGCTGGTCGCGCAGTTCCTCGCGCCCCTCGGGTCGGCTGTCGAGCCGGTGACATGAGTTCGAGGGGGACGCGGGTAACGTGATCACGGTCGGGTGCATGTCCGCCCGTGTGTTCGTACGAGCCCCCTTGAGGACGTCTGCCGTGTCGTTGCCCTCTCTGTTGCGCAGAAGGAGCCTGATCGTTTCGGTGGCCTCGGCTGCCGTGCTGGTGGGCTGCTCCACTGATTCGGACTCCGTCGGCAGCGGTGGGAGTACGTCGGTGTCCGCGCGGGCACGCGCGCGTGCGGCGCGGGACAGCCGGGGGCTGTTGCGGCAGTACGACGCCGTCCTCGCCCTTCATCCCGCGCTCGCGGAGCGGTTGCGGCCGTTGCGGGCGGAGGTGGCGGCGCATGCGGCGGCCTTCGAGGAGGGCACGGCCTCCCCCACGGCGACGGCCTCCCCCACGGCGACGGGCTCGCCCTCGCCCACGGCGTCCGCGTCGGCCTCGCCGACCGTGCCCGTCGACGAGAAGTCCGCGCTCGCCTCGCTGGCCGCCGCCGAACGGAGCCTTGCCGACCAGCGGGCCAAGGCGCTGCTGGACGTGCCGGGCGAACTGGCCCGGCTGCTGGCCGGGGTGGCGGCGGCCGGGGCCGGGCACGCGTACCTGCTGACGAAGGGTGACCGGTGAGCGACGAGGCAGAGGCGGGCGTCCTCAGGGCGCTCCAGGCGGCGCTGGCGGCCGAGCACGCGGCGGTGTACGGCTACGGCGTCGTCGGCGGGCACATCGGCGGGCAGCGGCTGGCCGAGGCGCGCTCGGCGTACGACGCGCACCGGGCCGGCCGGGACGCGCTGGTCCGCGAGGTACGGGACCTGGGCGGTGCGCCCGTCGCCGCGAGCGCCGCGTACGCGCTGCCGTTCGCCGTCACGGACACCGCAACGGCCGTACGGTTCGCAGCCGGGCTGGAGGAGCGGGTGGCCGACGTCTACTCCGACCTGGTCCGGGCATCCTCCGGCGAGCGGCGCGGCTCGGCGGCCGCGGCGCTGCGGGAGGCCGCGGTGCGGGCGGTGCGCTGGAGCGGGGAGAGCGTAGCCTTCCCTGGGCTCGCCGAGCGGGCGGGTTCCGGGGCGGCGGCCGGTGGGTCGGCCTCGCCCTCGATCCCGGCTTCGGCAACTCCCTAGAGCCCAAGAGACCCAGAGCCCCAGAGCCCTAGAGCAGGAAAGGAACGGACTCGCGTATGGCTTTCGAACCGCCGCGGCGCCTGGTGAGGGCGCTCGGTGAGACGGCGCCGGACGGTGACGAGTGGCTGGAGAAGCTGCCGGGTGCGGTGGAACAGGCTGTCGCGCTACGCGAGTTGACCGTGGAGCGGGTGCAGGTGCCGGGCGGCCGCAGCAGTGTGGTGCTGCTGGTGCGGCGGGCGGACGACACGCCTGCCGTGCTGAAGCTGGCGCCGCGGCGGGCCCGGCCGGAGAGCGAGGCGGCGGCGCTGGCGCACTGGGGCGGGCTCGGTGCGGTGCAGGTGCTGGAGGCCGACGGGCCGGCGGGGGTGCTGCTGCTGGAGCGGCTGCATCCGGAGGTGTCGGTACGGTCGCTGCCCGAGGCGAAGGCGTTGCTGGAGGCGGCGGGGACGCTCCGGCGGCTCTGGGTGCCACCGCCGCAGGAGCACGTCTTCGAGACCGTGACCGAGCGGACGGGGCGGCAGGCCGCGGCGATGGCCTGGGCGGCGGGTGACGCCGAGGTGGCGCCGTTGGTGGCGGCGGCGGTCGCGGCCCGGGAGGAGTTGGTGACCGCGCCGCCCGAGCAAGGGCTGCTGCACGGCACGTTCCGGCAGAGCAAGGTGCTGGCCGGGGAGCGGATGCCGTGGCTGGCGGTGGGGCCGGATCCGGTGGTCGGGGAGTGTGCGTTCGATCTGGCGCGGCTGGTGCGGGACCGGGTGGAGGATCTGATCGCCTCGCCGTCCGGGGCGTCCATCACCCGGCGGCGGATCAAGCGGCTCGCGGAGTCCTTGGAGGTCGACCAGGAGCGGCTGCGGGGGTGGACCCTGTTCCGGGCGGTGGAGTCGGGGGTGCGAGCCCTCCGGGTGGGGCGGCCGAAGGACGGGGAGCTGTTGCTCGAATTCGCCGGGTGGGTTTAGGACGAAGTGTTCGGGGGGCTTCGGTTGCCTCCGGGCCGCGGGTGCGTTGTGGCTGGTCGCGCCCACGCGGCGGAGCCGCACATCAGATACAGCCCCGCGCCCCCAGGGGATTACTCCTCCCTCAGTTTCAAGGCCAGGACAGGGCAGTCGGCGGCTGCTCTGCGGGCTCGTTTCCTCGTGCGTGGGGGTATTGGACGGCCGTCGACCAGCGGGTAGCCCCATTCGTCCAGGGTGATGTGCTCCGGGAGGAGTTCCGCGCACAGGCCGTGGCCCTGGCAGGAGGTCCAGTCGATGGTTATGTGCTGGTCCATGTCAGATCCGTTCCGCCGGTACGGGCAGCAGCGGGGTGTGGTCGGTCGCTGTGCAGTGGCCGTGGGCGTGGGCGTCGAGTTCGGTGGCGAAGGTGGTGAGGGCGCTGCGGACCAGGCGGACGGTGCCGTCGGGGTGGTGGCAGGCGCCCCGGCCCGCCACCAGGCCCGCCCAGCGGGAGAGGTCCGTGCGGGCGGTGCCCTGGAGGCCGGGGGTGGCCAGGGTCTGGAAGGCGGCGGCCATGCGCGGGAGGCCGTTGAGGCAGGGGCCGCACTGGCCGGCCGACTGCAGCGCCAGGTAGCGGAGGACTCGCGCGGTTTCGGCCGGGCCGCAGCGGTCGGCGGGCAGTGCGGCCAGCACGCCTGCGCCCAAGTAGGCGGAGGAGAGCGGGACCTGGGCGGCCTCGGCGGCCGGGATCCAGGTGCCGTGGTAGCCGCCGATCAGGGCCGCCGACATACCTTCCAGAGGGAGGAGGCGGCCGACGGACATGCCGAACGGGGCTTCCACGACCCGGACTTCGCGGCCCGGTACGTGCAGGGTGCAGAGGGTGCTGCCCGGTTCGGCGGGGGTGCCTGCCGAGCGGAACCAGTCGGCGCCGTAGCGGGCGATCAGGGCCAGGTGGGCCAGGGTCTCGACGTTCTGGACCAGGGTGGGGGCGCGGCGCACCCCGCGTGCGCGGACCGGCGGTTCCGGGTGGGTGGGGCGGGCGGGGCCGCCGGAGAGGTACTGGGCCAGGGCCGAGGCCTGGCCGGAGAGGAAGCCGGCCGGCAGGCGTACGACCTGCACGCGCACCGGGTCGTGGCGCTGGGCGAGGGCCGACTCCAGGTAGGAGGCGCCGTCCTCGACGGCGAGGTACGCCTCCGCCGCGCCGACCGCCTCGGCCGCCAGCTGCAGCCCGTCCAGGACCAGATGGGGCGACAGCCGGAGCAGGGTCCGGTCCTTGTGGCTGGCCGGCTCGCTCTCCGCGCCGTTCGCGACGACGACCGGTGCGCGCTCGCCGCGGCGGGCCGCGTCGGTGACCGCGACGAACTTGCGGTACGCCGGGAAGCCGGCCCCGCCGCGTCCGGTGAGCCCGGATTCGGCCAGGGTGCGCAGGAGGGCCGCCGGATCGCCGTACGCGAGGGGGCCGTAGCGCTGTTCGTGCGTGGTGAGGTCGGCCGGGGTGCCGCCGGGGGCCAGCAGGCGCGGGGCCATGTAGACGTCGGTGCAGAGCGTGGTCATCAGTGGGCCCCTTCGGTGTGCAGGAGTGCGGCGGGGGTCCGGCGGGCGGCACGGACGGCCTGGGCGGCGCGCAGGGCGAAGGCGGTGACCACCGTCGCCACGCAGGTGACGGTCAGCCAGGTCATCCAGTCGGTGCCGGCGTCCGTGCCGATGCCGATGCCGTGGATGAGGGCGACCGGCCAGGATGCGTACGCCAGCCAGTGCACGGCCCGCCAGGTGCGGTGACCGAGCCGGTCCCGCAGGAGGCTGGTGACCAGGACCGCGAGCAGCAGGTCGAGGGCGACCGTGCCGAGGCCGAGCCAGAGCGGCTGGTAGTCGGAGGCGAAGGGGACGAGGGCGTCGAGGGGGCTGATGCTGACGTAGCCGTCGACGACCGCGGTGGTGATGTGCAGGGCCAGGAAGGCGGTGGCGGAGAGGGAGAGCGTGCGGTGCAGGCTCATCGTGCCGAAGCGCGGCAGGCCGGGGAGGCGGGTGCGCAGGCGGACGGCGATGCCGAGGAGGACGACCACCGTGAAGAGGACCAGGCAGACGGCGCCGGTGGCCCGGTTGGCGTACCAGAGGGTTTCGGAGGTCATGCCGCCGCCTCCAGCGCCGGGCGGGGGGCGGGCCAGCCGGGCGTGGTGACGACGGTGCCGTGGTGCGCGACCAGGCGGGCGGGCAGGCCGAGGCGGGTCAGCCAGCGTTCCGCGCCCGCGCCCTTGACCAGGGCCGCCGTGGTCGCCGCGTTGGCGTCGGCGCAGTCGGCCGCGGCCACCGAGACCGTGCGCCACGGGGAGCGCACCGGCAGCCCGGTGCGCGGGTCGACGATGTGGTGGAGGTCGTAGCCGCCGCGCTGCCAGCGGCGGGCGCCGGTGCCGGAGGTGGCGAGGCCGCCGGAGCGCAGGCCGACGGTGTCGTACGACCCCTGCGCGGGGGTCTCGTCCACCGGTCCGGTGATGTCCTGGACGCGGATCTGCCAGCCGCCCGCCGGGGGCTCGCCGGCGACGGCGGTGTCGCCGCCGAGGCTCACCAGCACCCCGCAGCCGGCCGTGTCGGCCAGCAGCCGCGCGGCCCGGTCGGCGGCCCAGGCCTTGGCCGTCGCGCCCAGGTCGAGGCGGACACCCCCGGGGACGGTGACCGTGCCGGTCTCGCGGTCCAGGGTGACCTTCCGCCAGCCCGGGGCACGGCGCACCCGCAGGGAGACCGGGCGGTCGTCCTCACGGACGAGGGTGAAGTCGCGGTCGTAGCCGATCGCGTCCATCGCCGAGCCGACGGTCGGATCCACCGCGCCGTCCGTCGCCTCGGCCGCGCGCAGGGCGACGGCGAGGGCCTCGGCGAGCAGCGGGCTGACCCGGACCGGGCGGCCGTGGGCGGTGTCGAGGGCGGCGAGTTCGGAGTCGGTGCGGAACCTGCTGCAGGCCGCGTCGACCTCGGCGAGCTGCCGGGCGAGGAGCAGGTTGCAGGAGTCCAGCAGGGCCGGATCGGTGACGACCAGGCGGACGGTGGTGCCGAGGGCACGCCAGTCGGCGGCGGCCGTCGGCCGCGGGGCGCGGGCGCCGGTCATGACGCCCCCGAGGTGGCGTCGGTGGAGCTCGATCCGCTGCCGGAGGTGAGCCCGCCGGAGGAGGACTGGAGGTCCGAGGAGGACGAGCTGGAGGAGCTGGACGAGCTGGAGGAGTTGGACGAGCTGGAGGAGCTGGACGAGCCGGATGAGTCGGTCGACTTGGAGGACGAGGAACTGCCCGTGTCCGACGTCGAGTTGGAGCCGTTTCCGGAGCTGCTGGAGCTCGACGTCGTACCGCTGCCGCTGCTCGCCGTCGTCTCGGCGTCCGACTGCATCGTGCCGACCAGGGCGAACACCCCGGCCGCCGCGGCGAGCGTGACCGCCGCCGCCAGGGCCGCCGTGCGCCGGGTCCCCCGGCGGACCGCCGCGGCCGCGCCCCTCTCCCGCCGGTCCCCCGGCTCCCTGCCGTGCACTCTTTCGGTCATGGCCGATCCCCTCCTGCGTGACTCTCTGTCACGCATTACGTTCGGGTATCGGCCTGAGAGAAGTCTGTGAGGCTCCCATACGGGGCGGAAGAACTGTCTGAGACGTTCCTGAAAAGCCGCGGCGGCCCCCGGTGTGTCACCGGGGCACCTGCGCCACCTGCGCCTCCTTGAGCCGGCCGAACGTGGACGCAGCGTAGACCCCGGAAGGGTGTCCGCCGGAAGAGGGC
>NZ_JBEOYD010000071.1:0-33376 GCF_040296885.1 Streptomyces sp. NPDC001980
GCGACACGACAGGTCACCACTCCCACAGAGTCACCAGCCTATGCCTGACCAGCGGAAACGCAGTCCTCAAGCTCGGAAAGACAACAGCGTCTAAGAGGTCCTAACAAAGGCGTCGGACGTGTCGGCGGGTGATCAGGCATGTGGCGAGGCCGAGGAACGCTTCATGGATGTCGTCGCGACGTTCCCAGCGGATGCGCAGGCGGCGAAAGCCGTGCAGCCAGGCGATGGTGCGCTCGACCACCCACCGGAAGACGCCCAGGCCAGAGCCATGTTCGACGCCTCTCTCGGCGATGACCGGGCGGATGCCGCGCTGCCACAGGAGTCGCCGGTACTTGTCGTGGTCGTAGCCGCGGTCGGCAAGGAGCGCGTCGGGCCGGTGTCTGGGCCGGCCGACGACTCCGGCGACGGCCGGGATCTTGTCGAGCAGGGGCAGGAGTTGGGTGACGTCGTTGCGGTTGCCGCCGGTCAGCGACACCGCGAGCGGGATGCCCTGGGCGTCGGTGACGACGTGGTGCTTGCTGCCCGGCCGTGCGCGGTCGACGGGGCTGGGTCCGCTTTTGGGCCGCGTCGAGCGGCCCGGACGTGGGAGGAGTCGATCACCGCCCGCGACCAGTCCAGTTTCTTCGCGGCTCGCAGCTTCTTCAGCAGCACCAGGTGCAGTGCGTCCCACACGCCGGCCTCGTTCCAGGCGGCCAGACGCCTCCAGCACGTCATCCCCGAACCGAAGCCCAGCTCCTGGGGCAGGTACTCCCACTGGATGCCGGTATGCAGCACGAACAGGATCCCGCACAACGCCTCCCAGTCCGGAACCCGCGGCCGGCCCTCGACCACCTTCGGCGCCGGCTCAGGCAGCAACGGTTCGATGAGCGACCACAGTTCATCCGACACGATCCACGGCCGCGACTGTCGTTTCCCCACGACCAGACCAACGACCACCCAACCCGAAAGTCACATGATCAACAACTTCTGTTAGGACCTCTACAGCAATTTCACGGGCGCTGCGCTCAACCAATCGACCCTCACGACGGCCAACCTCACGAACTCCAACTTCACCAACGCTGACTTCACCCAAGCGGACCTGACCGGGGCCGTGACGACAAGGGCCACGTTCAACGGGGCCATCTGGAACAACACGGGGTGTCCGGACGGCACCAACAGCGACACCCACGGGGGAACCTGCGTCGGGCATCTGAGTTGACGTCGCGCAGGAGGGGTCTGACGGTAGTGGGGGCGCCCGCCACGATGAACGGGTAGACCAGGATCCCGATCAAAGGCGGCCTATGGGCGTCATGAGTTGTCTCACACAGGGTCTTGAAAGCCGTCGTGGCAGCGATGTCACCGTGGGTTCAAATCCCACCGCCTCCGCGCTGAGAGCCGCGAGAACGGCCCCCGACCTGGGCGTGCCGGGCCCCGGCTCGTACGTCCTGATCACCTCGGCCGGAGGTTCCGCCGACGCCAGTAGCGGCAGCGGTTCTCCCGCCCAACCGGTCTCGATGTTCTGCCCGTTCTGTTCTTCAGGGCCGGTGACCCGGCACCGCCGGTCTCAGGACCAGGCGATCTCGCCATGGCGGTCGATGAAGCGTCCGGTGCCGGCACCGGGCCCCTCGGTGGCGAGGGCGACGATCGCGTCCGTGCCCTCGGTGACGGTCTGGGAGCCGCTGTGACCGTTTATGTCGGTCGCGGTGTAGCCGGGGTCGGCGGCGTTGACGCGAATGCCCTTGAGCCCCTTGGCGTACTGCGTGGTCAACATCGTCAGCGCCGCCTTCGAGGAGGCGTACAGCGGCACGACGACGTGCGACTCGGACCGGCCGGGGTCGTGGGTGAAGGCGAGGGAGCCCATGCCGCTGCTGACGTTGATGATCACGGGGTCGTCCGAACGGCGCAGCAGCGGCAGGAACGCGGTGGTGGTGCGGACCACGCCGATGACGTTGACGTCGAGGACGGCTCGGGCGTCGGCGGCGGTGAGGTCGCCGGGATCACCGAAGGGACCCTGGACCCCCGCGTTGTTGATCAGGACATCGATCCTGCCCTCGTGCTCGGCGACGTCCGCGGCGGCGGCGGCCACGGACGCGTCGTCGGTCACGTCGACGGGGACGAAGCGTGCGCCCAGCGCGGCGGCTGCCTCCTCACCCCGCTCACGGTCGCGGGCTCCCAGGAGAACGGTGTGACCGCACGCGATGAGGCGGCGGGCGGTCTCGCGGCCGATGCCCTTGTTGGCTCCGGTGATGAAAGTGATCGTCATGCCTTCGATAGTTGCCTTGACGAGGGAGCCGGACCAGGGACGCTTCGACGGTGGGAAGACCAGTACCACCCTCGCGCCCCCGCAGGTGATCGGGGATGCAGGAGGATGGAGAGCATGACGACGACACCCCCCGGAGCTGGACTGGGCGCGGCGATCCGCACGTGGCGGAACCGGCTGCCCCCGTCAGCCGCCGGGCTGCCGGTCGTCCGCAAGCGCCGGGCTGTCGGGCTGCGGCGCGAGGAACTGGCCGACCTGGCCGGAGTGTCGGTCGACTACGTCGTGCGCCTGGAGCAGGGGCGGGCCACGACACCCTCGGCGTCGGTGGTGGCGTCCCTGGCGCGCGCCCTGCAGCTGTCCACCGCCGAGCGGGACCACCTCTACCGGCTGGCCCAGATCGTGCCGCCGGCGGACGGCACGATCTGCGACCATCTCCCGCCCGGTATGCAACGGGTACTCATCCGCCTCGGAGACGTACCGGTGGCCGTGTTCGCGGCGGACTGGCAACTGGTGTGGTGGAACCACGGGTGGGCCGCCCTGCTGGGAGACCCCTTGGCCTCGCCGCCGCGGATGCGCAACTTCGCCCGCGACAGGTTCCCGGTGGGCGCCGATCACACCCCCCTCGCGCTGTGGCCGGTCACCGAGACGGACCCCGACACCGCCGACGCCGCCCTCGTCTCCGATCTGCGCCGCGCCACCGGCCGCTTCCCCCGGGACAGCCGCCTGGCCGCGCTGGTCCGCGACCTGAACGCAGGCAACGAGAGGTTCGCCGAGCTGTGGGCGAAGGGAGAGGTGACCGCGAACCGCGAGGTCCACAAGAGGGTCGATCACCCGTCGGTGGGCCCGGTCACGGTGGACTGCGATGTCCTGACCGACGGCGACACGGAGCTCAAGATTGTCATCATGACCGCCGCGCCGGGCAGTGAGGACGAGACCAAACTCCAGCTCACCACCGTCGTCGGCCCACCGGCCGGCACGCGCAACTGATCCGCCCCGCCCATCGGCCGACCGACGGCTCACGGTTTTCGTGACGCACCAAACCGTTGGACACGCACCGACGGGTGATCAGGACGGCCCGCTGGCGGACTGCCTGGTAGTCGGCGTGAGAATGACATGGCTCTTCGCCAATCATGCCCGCAACGAGTAAGCACCACCCGTCAGCGTCAACGACCAGGTCACCGCACCTGCACCAGTGACACCCAAACGACGACATTCAACCGACACTCCCCCGCAGACCATCAGCCGCTCACGGAGCTGCTCCTCGGGGCGGAGGCCGGTGACGCGGCCGCCTGGGCCGCCCTGGTCCAGCGGATGGCGCCAGCGCTGATCCACGCTCCGCAGCCGTTCATCACCCCCGGCCAGGGCATCGAGGCGGGCGCCGGGCGCAAGGGCGTGCGCCGCACCCCCAAGAGCGCCCTCGCCGCCCTGACGCTGGCGTACACGGCGGGCGCCGGTGCCGTGACCACCACGCACGGCGAGGCGGCTGCCGACCCGCGCGACCAGTTGGCCACCCTGCGCCGGGAGCTGCCAGCACGGGTCGAGCTCGTCGAGGGGAGCTACCTGAAGGCGGTGGACGCCGCCCACACCCTGATGACGGACTTCGAGGAGGCGCGCCGCCTGCGCGTCCAGCTCGGGGAGGAACCGCTCCCGGCCGAGCAGCGGATCGAGTGGATGGAAAAGCTGGCGAAGGTACGGGCCGCCGCGCAGGCCAGCGTGACAACGCTCGAACAGGTGGAAGCGCTGATCCTGAAGGTCTGACCGGCCGGATCGGGTACGGGCGGGCCCTCGAAGCCGATCGAGGGCCCGCCCTCCTCGTTCGCCCTTCCTCGAAACAGGCTGCGGCCCCGCCCTTTGAGCATCGGCTGGAGCGCCCCTTGGAGTGCCGCAGGGCAATCCCCACAGGGCAGACCGTCCATTGCGCCCGCCCCGGATTACGCCACCGTGCGACCACGGCCTCCCTGAGCTGGGCGTCGACGATCACGACGCGGTGGTACGACCACCACCAGCACCTGCACGCGCGTTGGCACACACGCCTGCCCCCCACCACCTCCCCTCAGGCCCGGCCTCCCCAGCTCTGACCTGCCGGAACCTGATCACCTACGCCGAAACCCTCACCCTCGCCGCGGCCCTTGACCGCCTGCCCCCGCACCCCCTGACACGCGCGCAGCAGACCGCCTTCCTCCACCACCTGGCCAGCCGCCTCCAACTGCCCCGCCTCGCACCCGCCGACCACGACCTGCTCTGGCAACGCCTCCACGCCCACTGAAACTCACCCTCCGTCGCTGCCCCGGCCCCAGCACAACGGCCAACGGCTCCCGTACCTATAGGCGCGCCCACCACCCTGCGCAAAAATCGGCACCACACTCACCTCACTGCGCAAAACAAAAAGCCAGCTCAGCCCACATGCCACCCATCTCAAACGCCTCAGCGCCGCGTAAGCCTCCCCAGCGCAACAGACATACCACCCAGTACAACTGAGCAACAGCAGGTCACAACCAAGATCACTAAGCATGCGTGACAGCTACGCCACAACCCCCCGTGGGAAGCCTGGTCCCACACCTGGCATCACACGTTCGGCCACGCCCAGACGACCGGCTACGGCTTCATGTTCCAGGCCGAAATCGTCGCCATGCTCATCGGCCTGCTCCTGCTCGGCCTGATGCTCCGTCAGCGGCGTTGGCCCGAGGCCCTCTACATCGCCCTCAGCCTGTGCGCACTGGGAACCTCGTACTGGTACATGTCCATCTCCCGCGCCACCCTCCCTGTGGTGGCACCGTGGATCGCACTGGCCGCCCGCAGCCTGCGCACCCCACGGTGCCACTCCCTCTATCTCGCCCTCGCCACCCCGCTGACCACGGTCTTCGCCCTGACCTTCCTCACCGGACGCTGGGCGGGCTGAGGACGGCCCCGGCTCCCGTCGGCAGGTGCCCCCAGTTCCTCGCCCTCACCAGGCGAGACCACCGCAGGTCAGTCGTGACGGAACCCGCCGAATCCGCCACCGTGGTCGCCCGGCCCACCGTGGCCGTGACCGTGATCACCCGGCCCACCGTGATCGTGGTCACCCGGCCCACCGTGATCGTGACCGTCGCCGCGGTCGTGGTCGTGGTCGCCGCCCGGGCCGCCCGGCCTCGGCGGGAGTTCGACAGTGTCGCAGTAGATCACCGGCCCCGGCGTCGTGAGCGAAATGGGGACGTCGGGGCGGATGCCCTCGGTTTCGAGGACCAGCACCCGCAGCGGCCCACGCCGTCCGGGCGGTAGTGGGATCTGGCCCGTGTAGAAGGGCGTGTGGGAGGACTCCGCGTCCACCGAGGTGAGTTGGGTGGTGGTGTCGTCGAGGGTCACCCAGCCAAGGTCGTCGTCGTCGACCAGACGGTTGCGGCGTTGCAGCGTGGCGGTGATGCGTGGCGACAGGGAGCCGGTGGGGTCCCAGGAAGGTCCGCTGACGCTGACCGTCAACGGGTCGCCGAGCGTGACCCGCAACTCGCGGTCGGGCAGGGTGCGCACCAGGTCGGCGAGGACGGTCTTGGAGATCTCGGCGCCGGGAACGGATTCCGGCTGGTAGCGGACGAGGGCGAGCCGCACGAAGGGAAGACACGCGTCCCCGGTGTCCAGATCCAGGTCACAGAACCAGCGGCCGGCCTTGTCCGGGTCATCGCCGGGCTTCGGAACGGCCTTCTCGAACTGTGGGGCGAAGCCGACGACCAGTACGGGGAGGTCGATCGAGGGGGGATCGAGAGGGAGCGGCTTCAGGGTCCGCTGCACCGCGTTGGTGAACATCTCCGGGGTCGGGGACACGACCGGTGCGGAACGGTGGATGGGGTCGCGACCCATCAGGGTGACCCAGGCATCCCGTACGGACGTGGGGTCGCCTCCCGGCGGTTCGCCGAGAACCACGCCGAGCAGTTCGCCGTCTCCGGAGGAGTACCAGGGGCGGTCCAGGTAGACCCGGATCCCGCGACCGTGCCGACGGTGGACGATGACGCCGGGCGGTCCTTGGACCTCCTCCAGGGTGAGGGTGGGCACGCAGTACTGCAGTCGCGGCGCCGTGGGGCGTGCACTGCTCGGTACGGAGTGTTCCTGCGGCCGCCCCGCCACGGTCAGCACGTTCTTGCCCGGCGCGGCGAACTCCGCCGGGAAGTAGTCGGCGAACTTGCTGCTGGCCATCGGGTGGTAGCGCACCGCCCGGTGTTTGGTGTCGCCGAACTCGTGCTTACCGGGGTTGGGTGGGCCGGGGTGCTTGTCCGGGTCCGCCACCGCATCCGCGGCGTCAGCCTTCGCCTTCTTCTCCGCCGCCTCGGTATTGAAGGTCAGGACGTCGGCCCGGAGGATGGCGGGTTCGGCGCCCGGGTCGCCCGTCTGGCTCGCCGCCCACGCCGTCAACAGGTCGAAGACCGGGGCGGTCATCTCGCGGGTGTCGCGGCCCTCGCGGCCGGCGTCCCGCACCTCGGTCCACTCGGCTATCAGGTCGACCCGGTCCGTACTGGCCTCGTCCAGTGCGATGGCCCCGGAGAGGTGTTCCGCGGTCGCTCCGAGGGGACGCAGGGTCGTCGGCGGCACCGGCTGCACGAGGCTCAACACCGGTGTCTTCAAGGGCTGTTGGACCGCGTGGACCAGTGTCAGTTCCTGCCAGGGGGTGAACATCCAGTGCCGACTGGCGGCGGCCAGTGCCAGCACGTCGTCGGTGCGCCGCGCTGCCGCCGCCCTCCTCGCCGCACCTTCCCCCTCGCCCTCCCTCGCGAGCCTCGGTGCCGATTCCTGCCGCTTCCGGCACCAGCCGGCCACGCCCATGATGTGCTCGTCGAAGTCGATCCTGGAACACACCCGGACGGTCGCCACGGCGCCCTTCGGCAGCGAGACGGTCAGCACCCGGGACGCCTCGTCGAAGCGCGGCGGCGCGGTGCCCTCGGCCAGCCGCAGCCTGAGGGAGCGCGGGCGGTGCCAGACGTCGCCGTCCCAGGGGACCGGGAAGGGCTGCCCCTCGGGCATGCCCGGCAGGTCCAGGAAGACGGCGCCCGTGGACAACGGATCGGGGAGGTAGGGGAGTTCGACCTGCTCGCCCGTGTGCAGCACGGTGTTCGCCGGATTCTCGGGGTCCGCCGCCGGCGACTTGATCGTCTTCACTTCGACGTCCGGCTGGGACGGGTCGCTCAGCGAGCCGCTCTCCCGAACGGCCAGGTCGTAGACCGCGTCCTGTACGTTCGGGTCCGTGGATCCGATGGCCTCGTCCAGCAGTCCGTGCCACTCGATGCAGCGCAGCGACGCCTTCGGTGCCACCACATGGCGTTCGTCGGTTCCCCGGTAGGGGTCGTGGGCTCCCGACGTGACCGGCGACGACCGGTTGAAGTCCGCGGCGTACTGCTCCGCCGTCATACCGGCTCCGGTGCCGGCCGCAGTACCGGTTCCCGTGCCGGTGCCGTCGCTGCCGCAGTCGACGACGGCGAAGCCGCTCTTGCGGCCGAGTGCGATGAGAGTCGTACAGCCGGGTTTGCCGTCGGCGTCCCTGCCCGTGAAGCCCTGGGCGCGTTGCTCGGCGGCATAGGCGGCCCTGGTCTGGTCGCCGAAGAATCCGGTCGGGCCGACCGGGAGGGGATGTCCCTGGTCGATGAGGGCCTGCTGGACGATGCGTACCTCGTCATTGGTCATGCCGGGCTGGACATTGGCCCGGTGGACGGTGACAGCCGGCGGCGGGCCGGATCCCGGGCTGCTGCGGATCACCAGCCGGAAGTCCGAGGCGCCTTCCCCGAACCGGAACCTGGCCACCACGGTGGGCGCCAGAACGGGCTCGAACCTCTGGAAGATCAGCAGCCCCGCGTCGTCGGGGAGCAACAGGGCCTTCCGGTCCTCCAGCCTTTCGGCGGCCGCCCCGTCCCCGTCCGTTCCGTTGTCCGCCAGGTCGACCAGAGCGTCGGCCTCCGACTTGTCGAGCCCGTTGCCCGCCAGGTCGACGGTGCGCATGCGTACCCGGTACTCGTTGCCGAACCGCAGCCTGGGCAGCGTGCCGGCTCGCACATTCGGCGTGATTTCCAACGGCAGTTTCGTCTGCGCCTCGTTGTCGAGTGGCACCGGCTCGTTGGGGTGGCGGTCCTCGTCGGGCGAGCCCGCATCGGTGCCCAGCACCAGGCCCGGCCGGGGCGCGGACAGTGACCAGCCGTCCCAGGTAACCAGTTGCTCGGGCACATAGAGGTGGTCGGGGTGCATCGCCTCAGGGGGCGGTCTTAGCAGGTGGGCCTGGAAGAAGCCCTCGTCGGAGGCCGTGAGCAGGAGCGGGCCGCCGCGCGGCTTCCGGTATTCCACCTCGCGCTCGTGCAGCGAGAACCACTGACCCCGGGTCTTGTCCCAGATGTCCAGCCGGTGGCCGCGCACCAGGTTCTCGGCGAAGAGTTCGGGGGCGGGCACTTGGTCGGCTGAGGTGTGGGGGACAGCCCCCGGATTCTGCGGGTCGGGTGTCGCACCTTGCGCCTTCTGCTGCTCGACCACCCGGGTGAACGCCGCGTCGTGCTCGGCTGCCCGGGCGAACTCCTGCCGGAGGCTTTCCATGCGCTCGTCCCTGACCAGCGCGATCCCATGGGTCCGCACCGTGGCGAGCCCGGTGGCGCCCTCGGCGGGCCCGACCATTTTGCCTGCGGCGGCGTCGATGTCGGCCGGTTCGAGAGTGAAGTTCCCCTTCAGTTCCACCAGGCCGCGGGCGGGTGGCGACAGCGGGCCGTCGGTCGGTACCCCGGCCCGGGGGGCGAAGGCACGGTGGTCCGGAAGGAAGACATATCGCGTGCGAGGCGACACGTCGTGCGACGCCTCCTCTCCCAGTTCGGACTTCCAGTGGGGGATGACCTTCAGGAACAGCTGCCCTGACGAGACGGGGAGCAGGTCGGCCGGAAGGCGGAAGTCCAGAACGAGTCCGAGGTGTCGCAGCAGGGTGGGGTGATCGCCGAGCCAGGTGAGCATCTGGTGGAAGTCGGGGTCGTGCTTCGCGGGTCGCGGTGGTGGCGGCGGTTCTTCGCCGGCGAGGGTGGGTGGCTGCGGCGGCATGGCGATCGTGTGGAAGCCGTGCAGGCGCTGGAGCTCCGAAGGCATCGGTGGATCCTCGTCCGCGGTGATGTCGCCGACCGCCGTGGGCACGTCCCTGGGGCCCACGTCGCCGGGACCCGCGGCGCCCCCGGACCCGTCGCTCGGGGAACCGCCATCCGTTGAACCGTCGTCGATGGAGCTGCCGTTGGTTGCCCCGCCGTCCGTAGGGCCGTCGCTCGGTGGCATCACCAGGTCTCTGGTGGGGGGTGGCGCCTCGGGTGAGGTCATGGCCGCTTCGGCGTATTTGTCCTTGGTGAAGGTGCTGACCTCCTTGGTGGAGTAGGTCTGGCAGATCTGGTCCGTATGCCTTTCGAAGGTGTAGGGATCGAGCGGCGTGCCGGCACCGAAGAGGGCCTGCCACAAGTGCACGTCGGGCAGCGGGCCCTGCGGCTTCAGCCCGGTGACGAAGGGCGTCGAGGGAGCGGGCGTGGAGTCGGGTTCCTCGTCCGCCTCGGTGGATGTGGAGGGCTCGACGGTGCCCTCGCCGGCGGCAAAATCAAAAGTGGCGAGTGCGATCTTTTCCGGCCAGCGGAGGAAATCGGGGAAGTGCGGGTCCAACGTGAGGCGTTTCGTCGGGTCGGGCGGCTCGGGTGGGGCGGGCCCCAGCAGCCGCGGCGCGATGAACACCGACACCTTGACCTGCGTACCGTCGGCCGTCAGCCCGGCGGGGAGAACGGTCCAGTTGATCTGCTGTTCGAAGTCCATGGTGGTCTCCACCCGGCTCGCTCACGCGGCGAACGCCGCGCAGTACTTCGGCCAGTCATGCTCCTTCGAGAAGCACTGCGCGAAGGTCGGGTCGACCGGCGCGCCGGCGAAGGTCCGCTCCAGTTCGAGCGAAACGGACTTGCTGAAGAAGGCGATCCGTACGCTGACCGTGAGGGTGCCCCTGCCACGGACCATCGACTGCTTGCCCTTCTTCTCGTACGTGAGCTCCAGATAGAATTCGACGGACACTGTGACGATGCCCAGCACCGTCAGGAAGCCGTTGCACCGCAGGTAGCCGGTCAGTTTGACGTCGTCCTTGCCGTCGACCTTGGCAAGCATGAAGCGGATGCCCGCCATGATGGAGACCCCGCCGCTCGCGACCCCGAGGTCCAGCGCCGCGGCGCCGCCGAACTCGATGGCACCCTCGACCTCCTGCACGCCGCTGGCGTCGACCAGCAAGGAGAAGTAGCCGCCTCCGCCGAACAGGGAGACCGTGAGGTTGAAGGGATGCTTCTGCTCGCAGACCGAGAAGCGGAAAGAGACCGGCTTGCCATCGAAGGGGATCGCCAGCTCGGCCGACAGGGAGAGATTGGCCAGGTTGAAGACGCCGAGGGGGAGGGTGGGAAGGGCGAGTGTGTATCCGGCACGAATGCCGGTGGTCTGGACGTCGATGAACGCGCCGGCGCCGAAGACATCGGCGGGCAGGGCGCTGCGGAGGGTGTTGACGAACTCCATGGCACCCCGGAATTTCAGCTCCACACCGGAGGCCGTCACGTCGGGCTTCTGACCCGGGCCGGTCTTGAACTTCAGCTCCTCGAACTCCACTCGGGCCATGCCCAGGAAGTCCAGCGCGAAGTGGCTCAGGCTGCCCTGCACCGTTGACTTGTCGACGGCGTCCATCGAACGGACGGTCCGGGCGTCCAGGATCAGCGACGCCTTGGACACGTCGATCAGGGCGGCCGGGGGCGGGGCCAACGGCGGCTTCCACACGTACCGCAGTTCCTTGCCCTGTCCGTCGGCCAGGTCGCGCATACGCAGCACGGGCGCGGGCAGCAGACCGTTCGCGTCCGCGAGTATGTTCTCGATCTGCTTGTCGCTCAGCTGCCGCAGCGCGCCGAGTTGGTCCTTGACAAGGCCCTTCAGGTACTTACTGAGGTCGATGCCGAGCAGCTGTGCCCCGCCGAAAGCCTCCCTGATGGCCTTGATGTCGTTCGCATCAGCCACCGCTCCGGTGGCGGGGTCCGTCTTGAAGACGTCGGGGATGACACCCGCCTGGCTGGTGATCGTCTTCACCACGGCATTGGGGCTGGAGAGTCCGCCCGCCTGCTCCGCGCCGAAGACGAGCTTGAGCGAGTCCGTCAGATCCAGGTACGCCCCTGCCGGATGCCCGTCCATGGTCTGCCGCAGATACGTGTCGTTGAACTCGACCTTGAGGTTGCCGGCGTTCGGGGTGAACTGCTCCACGGCGGGGACGCGGACCTCAGCGGCCGCAACACAGGGCTGGCCCACTACCGGCGCGCCGTTCGGCCCGAGCCGGAAGGTCAGGGAGCCGACCGCGTGACTGGTGCTGCCGGGAGCGCCGGGCGGGGGCTGCGCCATCGCCATTACCTGGCCATGCAGCTCCCGCTTCTGGCGCTGCTCCATCTTGCCGGGCTCGGCCGGTGTGTTTTCCTTCTCCGGATCGTAGAGGTCCTTCAACTGCTGCTGTTCATTGGTCAGTCCGTCGGGAACGAACACCATCGGCATGGTGAAGCTCACCTTGCGGGCCTCGGAATCCGTGCCGATCAGGGTGAATTCATGGTCCTTGCCGGATTCCTTGAGACGCACCCAGAAGGCCGCGAGGTCCGGCTCGTCCTGCTCGGGGGGCAATGGGGGGTCATGAGGAGGCTTGGGCGGAATGATCAGCGGAGTGACGCGGTCGGTGATGCGCAGCACCTGGAACGGCATCTCGCGTCCCTTGTGCTGGAAGCCGTCGGCTGCTCCGTACGTCTTCTCCGGCTGCTTGACGATGATGCGGTCCTCCCGCTGTAGGTAGGCGACGATTCCGTCGTCCGGACGCGCGATGAAGAGTCGCTTGTACTCCTGCATGTGCAGGGCCTCATGGCCCGTGGACAAGCGGCCGTGGTGGACGATGCGGACGTACTGGTCACGCCCCAGCCCTGTGATGTGGTCGTAGGCCACCAGAGCCGGGGCACGCCGATCGACCTCCTTGTAGCGGGCGAGGGCAGGAGCCGACAACGGACCCCAGGCACCGTGCAGATGGGCCGAGGTGCCCATGGGCGTGATGAGGAACTGCTCCGCGCGCAGGGGATCACTGTGGACTTCGAGCGGCCCACCTATTCCTGGCAACGGGATGCGACTGGTGAGGGTCACGAGGTCCTGCAGGACAGGCGCTACGTACGGAGCACCGGGTGGCAGCGTCCCGCCGTTCGTGACCATCGCGAAGGCCCGCAACTTCACGCTGCCGTCAGATGCACCGAGCCCGGCACCGTCCGGTGCAGGGTGCAGCCGGACATGCCACAACGCGGTGCGGCCGTCGGCTTGTTGGGGTTGCGGTCCGCCCAACCAGTCCACGGGCTCGTCGTAGCTGATCAACAGCCGGGTGGGGAACTCGATGACGCTTCTGGGGATGCCCTGGAAGACCGTCGTCCCCGGCGTGTCCGGGATTTGTTGGCCATCGGGCACCCTGAGCGGCACCAGGCGCTCCCAGTCGAGCAACCCGTCCAGCGACAGCTCCAGCTCCTTGATGTCGGCCGGCACCGAGAAGGCCAGCCGGGTGGAGCCGGCGGTGACTGCCTGCATGGGAGCAGTGACCTTGCTCAGATCGTCGGGGACCTCTTCCACCACATGCTGCGGCGGCAGACCGACGAGGATGAAGGCGTTCAGTGCGTCGGGGGCCCGCACGAGACGGTGGCGGGCGCCGTCGAAGTGCAGGCCCATCAGTGCGATGTCGACGACAAGCATGTCCGCCGGCCGCACCACCCGGAACGGCCCCTCCGCAACGTCCACCTCGTGCGGCGGCGGGGGTTCCGGGGGCCCACCCCCAGGATGGGGACCAGGACCGGGGCCGGGATGCGGACCAGGACCAGGGTGCGGGCCGGGACCGTGCGGGGGGCCAGGGTGCGGGCCATGCCGCGGACCGAACCCGCCGCCCGGGCCGCCACCACCCCCACCGAACCCGCCGCCCCCGAAGCCACCCCCGAACCCTCCGCCGCCGGCGCGGTCGCCACGCTCGCCGCCGTGGTCGTCGTGCTGTTTTTTCTCCTCACCGGGATGGTTGCGCAGCTCCTCCCCGAGCCTGAGGGACACAGGACGGCGGGTACGGAATGACATGAGGAACGCCTCACCCGGGCTCATGTGAAGGTGAAGAAGAAGTCGTGCGTGCGGTGATGGGCGACGAAGGCACCTTCACCTCTCTTCCACGCTCTCTTCCATGCTCACTCCGGTGGCGGACGCCCGCCACTGGGGAGCGACAGCCGTCGACGCGGCGACACCCGGCCCTGACCGCCGTCACTCCTCCTCGACGACCAGGCCGGACAGCTCCGTCGCCGCATCGGCGAGGGCGGCCGGGTACGTGTCCCCGATCAGCGGCGAGGTCTCGCCCGGGACCTCGTCGGCCGCCAGGATGGGGTGCGACAGGCGCCGTTGAGACCGTAGGGCAGGTGCCGGCTTCCGGACGACCGTGAAGAGCCCGAAGAGGTGCCCCGCGACCACGGTGGGACCTTCTCGCGAGGTGGCATCGGCTCCCTTGGTGCCCGTGGGTTCCCGGTACCGGCGGACGCCCGACGGCGTCCGGGCCCGACTGCGGCCTCTCCAACCACGGTGACGCCCCGTCGAGTTGCCGGCGAGCGCGGCCGGCGGCGATCGGGTGCGGGCCCGCACCCAGGGGTCTAGCGTGGAAAGGGAGCCGCCGTGCCGCCCCTGCCCCGGACGACGTCCCGGCCCCCACCCTGCCCCTCTCCCAGGCGGATCGCTATGTCCTCCACCGTTCGCATCGCCGGCGCGCTGCCCACGCCGGACGCCGACCCGAGCCTGAGCGTCGTCTTCGCCGGCGGCTGGTCGGTGGGTTACGACTGGGCGGCGGACCACGTGGTCACCGCGGGTGCGCCGACCCATCCGCTCTTCCCCGCGCCGTTCGACCGTGATCTGGACGGCGCGCTGCTCGGCCAACAGGCCTTCAGTGACTTCGAGTACGTCTTCCAGGGCGGCAACTACCAGCGGATCAAGCTGGTCGGGCTGCAGCCGGACGGCGACCCCGCCTCGGCGGCGGACAACTGGTTCCTGCCGTCCGACTGGACCACGCTCGACGCCGTCTTCCCCGGCGGTGGCGTGAAGAGCGGCTTCGCCTACTTCTTCCACGGCCCGGACTACATGCGCTTCGACTGGCCGGCGAACGCCGCCTCGGCCGGCTACCCGAAGCCGATCGGCCCGAACTGGCACACCAGCGGCGACTTCACCCACGACCTGGACGGCGAGATCACCGGCCTGCGGGCCTTCGGCGCCAAGGCGTACCTGTTCCGGACCGTCACCACCATGGTGAACCGGGACGGCCGACGGACCTCGAGCGGTGGCTTCGTCGTGAATGCGCCGGTCTACTGCCGTTACGACTTCAACCGCGAGGTCGTCGACAACACCGTCACCGATCCGGCCGACGTCGTCGGGCAGTGGAACGGCCTCTTTCCGCTGCTCGACGCCGGACCCGCCATCGAGCTCGCGCTGGACTGGATCGGCGGGGCCGAAACGGCGGCCGCCGCGACACCGCTCGATCCCGCCACCCTGACGGCGTTCGCGCATCACTTCATGACCAGGTCCCCGGACACGACCGTGGTCAACACGGTCCGCGATCGGCTCCGGCAAATCCGCGAACGGCTCACCGCACTTCCGGACCGGTTCAAGTGGACGGCGGACCTGGGGTTCGCGGCAACGACCACGCCGGGCACACTGACCGAGATCGGGAACGAGTTCTCGACCTTCCACGGGCCCAACGGCCGGGCGGCGGCGCTGATCCACGAGGCGAGCCACTTCCGCTTCGACGCCGGCGTCGACGTACCGGAGTGGTCGGGCGAGGTGGTCGCCGGAGTGCAGCAGAGCCCGGCCGTGATCAACGGCGTCACCATGCCCCGCTACAGCACCATCCCGACCGCGGATGCCCTGGTCAACCCGAGTTCGTACGCCGCGTTCGCCCAGGAGACCGCGCTGGGCGAGGACACCCGGTTCGGTGCCGCCCGGCCCCAGCTCTGAACGTGGCGCTCATGGAGCACCCATGCGGGACTCATCCAGCACCCGCCGCCTCACCTGCTGCCTCACCCGGCGCCGGAGCCGTCCGCATGGCCACCCGGTACTCGCTCGGCGACATCCCCACCGCCGTCCGGAAGGCGCGGGAGAACCGGTCCGGCTGGGGGTAGCCCCAGCAGGTCGCGACGGCGTGGATGGTCAGGTGGCAATCGCGCCTGGACAGGACTGCCCCGGCGCGACGGTCCTGCAGCGTGGACGAGAACCGGCTGAAGCTGATCAGCGGGGAGCCGAGCAGTACGTCGAGCATGTCGTCGTCTGCTCCGCTGACAACGCCGTGTACCCCCTGCCCGTCACAGAGCAGGCCAGGGCTGTGACCGTATTTGCGGTGACGGTCGAGTCTGCGTGCGTGATCACGGGCGTGGAGATCGCACAGGAGAGGGGGCGCCGGTTTCCCGGCCAGCGGCACGGCTGCGGGCGGCGCCAGGCGTAGCCCCTGCCGATCCATGAGGGGTGAGATGCGGCACCGCACCACCGGCGATAGCATGGACATAACGGCCGCGCGAGCCCAGTGACCGGTGGCCGAATTCCCGTAGCGTTCCTTCGTGTTCCTTCGTTCCCTGGGCCCGCAGACTGCGGGAAAGGAGATGGAACACGATGAGTCAGACAGACACCCTCATCGCCATTGAGAAGACCCAAGTGGGATACCACGAAGGCTTCTCCAACGGCCACTACAACAATCATCAGAAGTTTTCCCCCGCCGTTCCCGGACTGGAGTGGTCGCAGAACCAGTCATGGTGTCAGACCTTCCAGTCCTGGGCCTTCCAACAGGCCGGCGTGAAGAGTCTGGCACCTGTGACCGCATCTTGCCCGACGGCTGTCAACTGGTACAAGAGCCGCGGCAGGTTCTCGTATTACCCCGCTATCGGGGCGATGGTATTTTTCGGCCACTCGGGAGGCCAACACGTCGGACTCGTCTACAAGTACGACGCGGATCATACGTACACCATCGAAGGGAACACCAACGCCAACGGTTCGTCCGAGGGCGACGGGGTGTACCTGAAAAAGCGTGCCCGCCGGGACAGTTATCTCTACGGTTACGGGCTGCCAAGATTCGCAGAGGGAATTGTCACGGCCGATCCGGGTCTGAAGAACAAACCTGGATATACCTATATGGCCGCCGCCTCGTCCCGTGCGCCCGATGCACCGCCCATGGCAGAGGTCGAAGAGGCGCTGCCGTGGGTGTCCTCCGACCAGCTCACCTGGGCGGCCACACACCCCACGGCCGAGGAGCAGGCCGCGGGAGACGGCGACGGCACCTTGGCGGACGATGTCGCCCTCGTACAGGATGCGTTGGAGAAGGTCATGGGCGTCGCCCCGGACGACCCGCACTCCGTGTTCGAGGCGGAGACGCAGGAGCTCTTCGAGCGATTCCGCACGGAGAAGCTGGGCCGCTACGAGGCGGACGGCCACGGCGTTCCCCGCACGCAGGAGCTGGTCGAACTGGGCAGGCAGTCAGAGCTGTTCAACGTCAGGGCGGGTTCGTCCCCGGCCGCAGAGCAGCCCTGGGTCAGCCTGAACCAGGTGGTCTGGGCCTCGACGCACAGTGCCCAGGAGGAACAGGCGCAGCCGGGCGGGGACGCCAGCCCGCAGGCCGATGTGGCTCTGGTGCAGGACGGGCTGGAGAGGGTCATGCACACGGACGTGGCCGATGAACGCGGGATCTTCGAGACCGCCTCTCAGGCCCTCTACGACGAGTTTCGTCGTACGGTGCTGCACTTCTCCGGCAGTGACGCCGTCGGGACACCCGGCATGCAGTCGTTGACGGAACTCGGGCAGCGCGCCGGCCTGTTCCAGGTGCGTACCGGTTTCCCGGTGGGCGAGACGACGGGTGGTACCGGGGCCGATGCCATGGGGCAGATCGCCCCGAAGCAGGTGACGTTCCATCGGTACACACCCGAGGGCACGCTGGAGGACTGGATCGCGCAGGCGAGTACGGCGGCCGGAGTCCAGGCGAGCAGCTACTGGGTGAAGGGCTTCAAGACAGCTGTCGCGCGCGAGTCGTCCGGCAATCCCAACGCCTGCAATCTGTGGGACTCCAACGCCAAAACGCCGCCCGCCTTCAGTAGGGTCAAGGACTTTGGGGACGGATATCTGCACGATGGACGGATCATGAGGCTGAACGGCACGCTCACACATTTCCAGTGCTCCCGCGGCATCGTGCAGTGCATCCCGCAGACATTCGCCCAGCGCCACGCTCCCGGTACCTCGGTGAACATCTACGACCCTGTGGCATGCATCGCCGCTGCGATGCGGTACGTCCGCAGCCGGTACGGAGTCGCCATCGACGGTTCCAATCTCGCCAAGAGGGTCCAGCAGTTCGACCCCAACCGGCGTCCCCACCCGTACTGACGGCGACGCCGGACATGCACGACGAGCGGCGCCTGGCTCCGGTCGGGATACGGGACAACCCTCAGCATTCAGTGCGCCCAACTAACCAGCAGGCCATGCCCGCTGAAGCCAAAACACCGCATGCCTGCGTACTCACCGCAGAGCATCAATAGCACGCCGGGCGGTATTGCAGCGAATGATCTGCGCGGGTCCGCGCAAGCCGTGTGGCACGGGGAAGACGATGGCGTGGGCGGGGGGGCCGGGCGACTTGCGCCCGCCATTCCGGTGAGGCGCGGAGCATGGGTGACCGTGCGACTGGGGCGAACGGGGCAGGTCAGAGGCCGCCGGTATTGAGCAGCCGGTCGGTGGTGTCGGAGCGGACACCGAGCACGACACCGCGGGTGGCCGTGTGGTCGAGCCAGACGTGGACCTCGTTGGCGGTGGCGTGGGGGTGTGCCGACAGGTACAGCGCGATCACGCCGGTCGCGTGTGGCGCGGCCCAGTATGTAGCGCGCCGTCGTTCTCCGTGGTCGTAACGCCACCGGCGAGGGCGGCGGTCACCTTCTGGCCGGGGGCGTACAAATCCACAGGGCGACTGACGCCACGCCATCGCCTAACGGCACCAGAACCCGGGCGACGAGCGTTCCATAGGCCGACTGCTGCGCGGCCCCCTGACGCGAAAAACCCACGGCCGGGCGCCGTCAGGCCGGTCACTCACGCCCATTGAAGCCCCGTCAGATCACCGCCTCGCAAGTTGCGCGATCGGGCAACTGGACGGATCGTGGAAGAGACCGTGGAGGACCGCACCGTGCCCGGACCGGCGCACGGACGTCTGGTATTCGGAACGGCAGCATCACGAACACCACCACGGAAACGGTGGTGACCGTGGAGACGAGCGGCCGAACGGGCCCGCCGTGAACGGGCCGCGCTCGCCGAGCGCTTTGAGCACGACCTGTTGACTGTCGACCATCCGCTGGGTTCGGGGACGGCAGTGACGTCGACGCCGAGATCGTCGCCTCCTCAATCGGGCAGGACGCGACATCATCCGTGAGGCTGCGCCACGGTGCTCTCTCCGGACCAACGCATCGAAGGACCAACGTCATGATCAAGGGATACGACGTATCCGCCTTCCAGGACGCGCACTTCGCCACCGCCGACGCCAGCTTCGCGTTCATCAAGGGCACCGAGGGCCGCTCCTACGTCAACCCCAGGCAGAAGGAGCAGGCCGCGCACGCCCGTTCCGCGGGGCTGGTCGTCGGCTTCTACCACTTCCTGCACCCGGGTCACATCAAGGAGCAGGCGGCCCACTTCGTGAAGGGTTCCGCGAGCGTCGACTTCGACCTTCTGGTCGTCGACTGGGAGTCCAACCCGGACGGGACGGTGGCGACCTGCGCGGAGAAGGATTCCTTCATCGCCGAGGTCAAGCGGCTGCGCGGCACCCACCACAAGATTGGGCTGTACTGCAACCGGGATTTCTGGCGTCACCGGGACACCACCGGCCATGTGGGTGATTTCCTGTGGATCGCCGAGTACGGCGTGGCCGCGGGCAAGCCCCACATCCAGGCCAAGTGGAAGTTCCACCAGTACACCGACGAGCCGCTGGACACCAACGTGGGCAATTTCTCTTCGAAGGCCGAGCTGGTCGCCTTCGCCGGTGGCATCAACGGCAAGCGCTCGTGACCGCGACGTGGGCGGAAGTACTTGCTCGCGTTGAACCTCCAGCGCTGGAGTCAGCGCGTCGATGAGTTCGCCGAGCTGCTGGCGGGTCATCCCGGTCAGTTCCAGGTCCTGCAGTGAACGCCGCGCGAGGCGAGGCGGTCTGCCCGCCGGGGCCTGGTCTGACGCGCTGTCGGCCGTCGCCTCGTCCATCGGAGGCTGTGGGTGGAGGGTGTAGTTCCAGTCGCCGTGGAAGCGGTGCCGGGTGATGGGCAGGGGGGCGATCTCGTCGTCGCTGACCTGGATGCCGGTGGGGTACTGGTTGGTGTCGAGTTCCGCGTGCACGGTCAGGCCGGTCTTGGTAGTGGTCGCCGCGATGCTCTCGACGATGACTTCATGGCTGGTCAGGGGCCTGCCGCGCCAGTTCATGGTGATGTGGGAGAACAGCCGGTGCTCGATCCGGTTCCACTTCGACGTGCCGGGAGGCAGGTGGCAGACGGTGATGGCCAGACCAGTCTCAGCGGCGAACCGGGCGAGTTCGGTCTTCCAGGTGCGGGTGCGATACCCGTTGGAGCCGCCGGCATCGGCGGTGATCAGCAGTCGGCCGGCCGTCGGGTAGGTGGCCCGTCCGGCTCCGTTCCACCAGCGGCGGATCGACTCGACGGCGAACGCACCCGAACCCGGACCGGCTGCAGGGCTTCCTGGCCAAAGCCGCCTGGGACGCGGATGAGCTGCGCGACCGGGTCCGCGACATCGCCCTTGCCGCGCTGGCCGACCCGGAGCGGGCGCTGGCGGCGCACGTGCCGTTCTCCTACCTCCTGGCCGAGAGGACTACGGCATCGCCTGGAAGCACACCGACCACTGGTCGTCTCCACCTTCCTCAACGTGGGCACTGCGACTACGGCTTCTACTGGTACCTCTACCTCGACGGCAAGATCGAACTGGAGGTCAAGGCCACCGGCATCCTCTACACCTCCGGTGTCCACGACGGCGACCACCCCTACGCCCCGCAGGTCGCCCCGCACCTCGGCGCGCCCGTCCACCAGCATCTGTTCAACGTGCGCCTGGACATGAGCGCGGACGGCCTGACCAACGCGGTCGACGAGATCGACGTCCAGGGCGAGCCCATGGACAAGGCCAACCCCTGGGGCGGCGCGTTCCGCGCCAAGGAGACCCGGCTGACCTCCGAACGCACCGGTCAGCGTCTGACCGACCCCGACAAGGGCCGCAAGTGGCGCATCTCCAACCCCGAGAAGACCAACTACCTCGGCAAGCCCGTCTCCTACGTCCTCCCCCCCCGGCGGCCCCCTGCTGATCTCCACCGAGGACTCGCCCATCGCGAAGCGCGCCGTCTTCGCCACCAAGGCGCTGTGGGTCACCAAGCACGACCCGCAGGAACTGTGGCCGGCCGGCTACACCCCCAACCAGCACCCCGGCGGCGCGGGCCTGCCGGAGTACGTCGCCGGGGACGAGAACATCGACGGCGAGGACATCGTCCTGTGGCACACCTTCGGCTTCACCCACGTCCCCCGCATCGAGGACTGGCCGGTGATGCCGACCGACTACGTCGGCTTCACCCTCACCCCCAGCGGTTTCTTCGACCGCAACCCCGCTCTGGACCTGCCGGAGCAGAACGGAGGCAGCCACTGCTCGGCCTAGGGAGGCCGGCGGGTTCCTGACGGCAGACGGCTGACGACAGGCCGCTGACGGCAGGTCTGTGGAGACGGGCCGGACCGAGCGGCCGGGCCGTTCCGGAGACGGAGCGGCCCGGCTCTCCGCTCAGCGGCCCGAGGGACCGGATGCACGCAGTGCGTGGGCTTCGGCGAGCAGGAGATAGCCGGCGGCGGTCCAGGTGTAGGCGCGATCGCGCAGGCCCGCGCCGGTGAGGGCGTCGAAGTTCTCGGCGAAGCCATGGGTTTCGCACAGACGCCGGAATCGGACGCTGATCTCGTCGGCCAGGCGCCGGTGACCGCTGCGGCGCAGGCCGTCCTCGATCAAAACGGTGGCCGGCGCCCAGATCGGGCCGCGCCAGTAGCCGTCCGGGCGGTAGTGCGACGAGGTGGGCAGCTCCGTGGCCAGGCCGTGGGGGGTCAGATGGGCCTCGATCCGGTCGGCCAGGCTCTTGGCCACGTCCTCGGGCAGGTGCTCGCCCAGCGCGATGGGCATCAGGTCGAGCAGACTGGAGCTGCTCCAGGTGGCGCCGCTGTCGACCCCGCGCGCCACGAACCGCTCGCCCGTCCACAGCTCGTCGAGCAGCGCCACCCGGGTCTCCTCCGCGGTGCGCGTCCAGCCGCGGGCATCGTCGTGCCGGCCGAGTTCCGTGGCCAGAGCGGCGAGTTCGCGCAGTTGGAGGATCAGGAAGACCGCCAGGTCGGCGGTGACGACCACGCGTTCGGGGTCGAAGGTCGTGGCGTTGTCCCAGCCGCTGTCGTTGCCGTGCTGGTAGTGGGGCAGAAGGGCACCCGGCACCCTGCGGCGGGCCAGCCAGAAGTCCGTCCATCGGCTCACCCGGTCGTAGGCGACGCCCAGTTCGGCTAGGTCGAGCGGCTTTGGGAGTCGCCTGCGCAGGTGGGACAGTGTCCAGCCGTGGATGGGGGGTTTGACGAAGTTGTAGAGGACCTCGGAGTGGGTGACCGAGTCGGGCAGAGCGCCGCTCTCGTCCTGGTGGTCGAAGGGCAGGGCGAACTGGCTCCAGGCCAGCTCCGGTGATCCGGGCGCCAGCGCAAGGGCGTTGAAGCAGTGGTCCCAGCTCCAGACCTTGTCCATCCAGTGCTTGGACATGAGTACGGCGGGCCGGGTGACGAGGCCCGCCGAGCCGACGGTCGCCGACCACAGGACGTAGGCGGCGAGTTCGGCGGCCGGTGTCTCGGCGGAACGCCACGGTGCGATCGCGTCCACGAAGGCGGCAAAGGCCTGCCGGGCCCGTTCCTCGACGTCGTCGAAGGCCGCCGAGAGGAGGTAGGGGCGGCGTGCGCTGTCGAGTTCGTCGACCGCGATCTCCCACGTTCCGCCGGGCGCGTGGGCGGACACGGCGAGTCCCCGGTCGGCGGTGCCGAGCGTCTGGGTTCCGGAGGCTTCGGTCACCGTGCCGGACAGCGGGGTGACGCGGTAACGGCGGCCGGTCTCGTACGAGGTGAACACGTACGCCCCGTCCACCGGGTCGCGGTAGAGGTACGTGCCCGTGAAGGGGGTCAGGGCCGCCGCGGCCGCGCTGATGCGCAGGCCGATTCCCCGGCCCCTGATCCGGATGGTCTCCGGGGCCTCGTAGGCACAGTCGATGCTCCCGCGCGCATGTTCCCACCGGAGCAGACTCGGTGTGCTCACGACACGGCAGTCGGCCCGGCCGCCGGTCTCCGTGTCCAGCGGGACGAGGCGCAGGACGGCGTGCATGCCGTTCTGGTGGGACACGAGGTGGAGGTCGTCGGCGCGCTTGTTCTCTCCCAGTACGGGTGAGATGCCGAACCAGGAGCCGTGCGTGCTGAACGGGACGTCGTGAAGGGAGAAGGCCGGGCCGGATCGGACGGCGGTCATCAAGTGGTACTCGTTTCTTCAGCTGGAACGGCGGGGCCGGTCAGTCCTTCAGGGCGCCGGAGGCGACGCCGGCGGCGACATAGCGCTGGGCGAGGACGAGGATCACCGTCGCGGGCAGCGAGGCCACTACGGCGGTCGCCATGATGGCGTTCCACTGCTGGTTGTTGTTGCCGATGTAGTGGTAGATGCCGAGGGTGATCGGCTCGTGGGCGCCGCCGCCGTCGAGGGTGCTGGCGAAGACGAAGTCGGACCAGGACCACAGGAACGCGAACAGCGAGACGGTGACGACGGCGTTGCGGCTCATGGGCAGCACGATCGACCAGAAGGTGCGGGCGGGTCCGGCGCCGTCCGTCGTCGCGGCCTGCAGCAGTTCACCCGGGATGCCGGACATGAACGCGGTGAAGATCAGTACGGCGAAGGGGACGGCCAGCGTGGAGTCCGCGACGATCAGTCCGGGCACGGACTGGAGCAGGCCGAGGTTGAGGTAGACGGCGTAGAAGCCCATCGCCATGATGATGCCGGGGATCATCTGGGCTGCCAGGAAGAGGAAGCCGAGCACGCCGCCGCCGCGCGGACGCAGTTTGGCCAGGGCATAGCCGGCGGGGGCGGCGAGGGCCACCGTGACGACGACCGTGCCGAGTCCGATGACAAGGCTGGTGCCGAGGTAGGGCAACTGGTCGTCCAGGACGGCCCGGTAGCCCTGCAGTGTGCCGTGGACGGGGAAGAGGCCGGGCGGGCTCTTGCGCAGGTCCTGGTCGCGGGTGAAGGACGCGTTGAGCATCCAGTAGACCGGGAAGAGCATGATCGCGGTGAGCAGGACGCCCACGGCGGTCTTCCATGAGGTCCGGCGCATCATGACAGAGCCTGCTTCCGCTGGACCCTCAGATATGCCAGGCCGAAGACCAGGGCGGCGGCGACGAGCAGGTTGCCGACGGCCGCTCCCGGGCCGAAGGCGGGCAGCAGGTTGCCGAAGCCGAGCTGGTAGGACCAGGTGGCGAAGGTGGTGGACGAGTCGGCCGGGCCGCCCTTGGTCATGATCCAGATGATGTCGAAGACCTTGAGCGTGTAGACGAGGCCCAGCAACAGGGTGACGGCCGACACCGGGCGCAGCAGCGGGAAGGTGATGTGCCAGAAGCGCCGCCAGGCGTTCGCGCCGTCGAGGGCGGCCGCCTCGTACAGGCTGGCCGGGACGGACTGCAGGCCGCTGTGGAGCACGACCAGGTTGAACGGGATGCCGATCCAGATGTTGGCGATGATCACCGAGGCCAGTGACCACGACGGCGAGGTCAGCCAGTTCACCGAGTCGACACCGACGGCGTTCAGGGCGGCGTTGACGATGCCGGAGTCGCTGTTGAGCATCCACGACCAGGTGGACGCCGACACGATCAGGGGCAGCAGCCACGGCACGAGGAACAGCGCCCGCAGGGTCGCCGACAGCCGGAAGTGCTGGTTGAAGAAGACCGCGAGGGCCAGACCGATCGCGTACTGGAAGAACAGGCACACGGCGGTGAAGACCACGGTGTGGGTCAGGGCCGGGGCGAAGGTGGGGTCGTCGAGTACGGCACGGTAGTTGGCGAGACCCGCGAAGGGCGCGTCGCCCTGGACGAAGGAGCGGACGGTGTAGTGGCGCAGGCTCAGGTCGAGGTTGCGGTAGAGCGGATAGGCGTAGAAGAGGCCGAGGTAGAGGGTGACCGGGGCGAGGAAGGCCCAGGCCGCCCACTGCGGGGAGGCGGGACGGCGGCGCCGGGGCGGGGTGCGGACCGGGGCCGGAGCGGGGCCGGCCCGGCCGGGCACGGGCCGCCGGTCCGGCGGGTGCGTGCTCTGTTTCATCGGGCTCACGTCACTTGACCGCCGTCTGCGCCGCGGCGAGAGCGTCCTTGGGGGACCTGGCCCCGCTCAGCGCCGACTGGACCGCCTTCCACAACTGCTCGGAGATCTTGGGGTACTTGGTGCCGAGGTCGTCGCTGGTGCGGCCCTTGGCCGCCTTGACCGCCGCCGCCCACGGCTTCAGCTTGTCGTTCGCCGCCACCTGCTTGTCCTGCACCGCACTGGTCGGGGCCACATAGGACAGCGTGGTGTCGGTCGCGTAGAGGTTGGCGTCGCTGGTCAGGCAGGTGACCAGCTTGCGTGCGGTGGCGTAGCGGCCGGTGTCGCTCTGGACGGGGACCGTGACGAACTCACCACCGGTCGGGGCCGGGGCGGTGCCGCCGGTGGCGCCGGGTATGGGCACGACGCCGTAGTCGAAGCCGGCCTTCTCGGCGTTGGCGAGCTGCCAGGTGCCGTTCTCGGCGAAGGCGTAGTCGCCGGTGGCGAACTCCTGCCAGCTGGTGGTCTGGGTGTTGTTGAGGACCGAATTGGGGGCGTAGCCGTCCTTGAGCCAGCCCTTCCACAGGGACAGCGCCGACACGCCCTGGCCGGAGTCGAGCCGGGTGAGCTGCGCGCCCGCGCCCCAGAACCACGGCAGGAACTGGAAGCTGCCCTCCTCCGTGCCGATCGCGGAGAAGGTGATGCCCTTCTCGCCCGCCTTCTTGACCTTGGCCAGCGCCGCTGTGAGGGAAGGCCAGTCCTTGACCGAGGCGATGTCGACCCCGGCCTTCTTCAGGACGTCCTTGTTGTAGTAGAGGGCGAGGGTGTTGGCGCCGACGGGAGTGCCGTAGGTCTTGCCGCCCGACTGTCCGGCCGCGAGCAGGTTGGCGTCGGCCTTGGAGGTGTCCACCTTGTTGTCCGCGGTCGTGGTGAGGACTCCCGCCTCCGCCAGCGTGGAGACCACGGGATTGTCGACGATGAGGACATCGGGCGAGTTGTTCTGCTGCGCCGCCAGGAGTTCCTTGTTCGCCAGGTCGCTGGTGTCGAACGCGGTTCGCTTGATCTTCACGCCGGCCTTGCCGCCGCAGCTGTCGAGCAGCTTCGCCCAGGCCGAGTCGCCGGCGAACTGCGGGTAGGGGTCCCAGACGGTGTACGTGCCGCTGTCCGCGCCCTTCGCGGACGAACTCCCGCCGGACGAACAGGCGGTGATGCCGGTGGCGAGGGCGACGACGGTCAGGGTCGCGGCGGTGAGCCGCCGTCCTGCGGGTCCGTTCATGGTGCGTCCTTCGTGTTTTCGGCAAGGGCATGCCGAAGCTGCGGGTCGGGAAGCGTCCGGCCGGGAACGGCCGGTGACGAAGCGGAGCTGTGGACGTGGGGGGAGGAAGGAGAGGGCGTGAGTGTCAGACGTCGGGGTGGGCATGGGCGGGGCCGGTGCTCGCGCGCAGGGAGATCGGCGGGGCGAGCAGGTGGTGGCGTGGTGCCGCTTCGGGACGGTCGAGGCGCTCGACGAGCAGGTCGACAGCGAGGCGTCCCATCCGCTCGGCCGGTACGTCCGCCGCCGTGAGCTGCGGGGTCACCGTCTCGGCCCAGCGGGCGGCGACCACCCCGGTGACGGAGAAGTCGCGCGGCACATGGCGGCCCGCCACGGCCAGCCCGCGGTAGACGCCGCCCAGCGCCGCCTCGTTGAGGGTGACCAGTGCCGTGGTGGCCGGGTCGTCGTGCAGGATCCGCTCGACACACTCCTCACCGGAAGGAGCGTCGTCGCCGCAGCAGTACGTCCGTACGGTGAGACCGCGCTCCGCCGCTGCCTTGGTGAAGCCCTCCAGGCCCCGGTGCGCCGACTCGTACCCGGCGCGCAGCATGCGCTCGGGCCGGTTCACCAGGGCGATCCTGCGATGCCCCAGGTCTGCCAGGTGGTGGACGCAGGCGGCCACCAGCGCCGTGTGGTCGAGCCCCACCCACCAGTCGCCGTCCGGCTGTGCGGTCCGGCCGATGCAGACGGCCGGGAAGTCCTCGGCGACGAGGTGGTCGATGCGGTCGTCCGCCAGCCGGATCTCCATCAGGATCGCGCCGTCGACCCGCCGCTCGGCCAGCAGCCGCTGGAAGGAGCGGTCGCTGTCCGCGCCGCTGGGAGAGAGCAGCACGTCGTAGTCGTGGGCGGCCGCGGCCTCCACCACACTGCCGATGAAGTCCAGCTGCATGCCGGTGTAGTGGCTGCCGGCCGGCGGGAAGACCAGACCGAGCGTGCTGGTCCGGCCGTTGGCCAGGGCACGGGCGCTCGCGTTCGGGCGGTAGCCCAGTTCGTCGATGACCCGCTGGATCTTCTGCCGGGTGTCGTCCGACACCGGACGCTTGCCGCTCAGCGCGTACGAGACGGTACTCCGCGAGACACCGGCCCGCCGGGCGATCTCACCGATGTTCACGGCACTCCTTCGTCGAACCGGTGCACGGGGCGACCCGGCTGTCGAACCGGTTCGCGTGATGGGAAGGTAGGAGCGTGTCGGAGCGGGTGTCAATGCCCTGCGCGCATTTCCGGGAGATTGCCGACGACCGCGCCTCAATCCACGTCACGGGTATTGCTGGGCCGTTTCCGGCAGTGCTAGCTTCCGCCGAACCGGTTCGACAAGGCGCGATGAGATCACACTCCGCACCCCCGTTTCCCCCGTCGAAGCAGGACGCATACGACCCCGGGTCATCGAACCGGTTCGCCACGCTCCACGTCCCCGACCATCTGGGAGAGCCGCCCATGCCCCTGCGTCCCTCGCACCCGCTGTCCAGGATCGCCGTCCTGCTGACAGCCCTGGCGGCGAGCATGTTGCCCGCCACCGCCTCGCACGCCGCCAACACCGGCGTCACGGTCGACTTCGCCACCGCCGGAGGAGCCCCCACCTACCACGCCTCCGGCATGATCTACGGGATGACCCCGGACGGTTCGCTGCCCCAGGACCACTTCTTCACCGACATCAAGTGGCACTTCATGCGGGCCGGCGGCGCCCAGCTCAACAGCGGCGGGTACGCCACCAGCCTGGCCGACTACCAGACCCGCTGGGCGTCCACCCTCGCCCAGTACAAGCGGACCGCCGCCCTCGGTGGCACCTTCGTCCTGCTGCCGCACGACCTGTGGGGCGCCGACGGCACCACCAGCCAGGGCTGGCCCGGCGACAACGGCGACTGGACGCAGTTCGACGCCTTCGTCACCCAGCTCATCAGCGACGTCAGGGCCAACGGCATGACCGTCCAGTGGGACCTGTGGAACGAACCCGACGGCAGCGGATTCTGGGGGGCGTCACAGACCCAGTACCTGCAGATGTGGTCCCGGTTCTACGCCAAGGTACGGACCGCGTTCCCCGACCAGCTGATCGTCGGTCCCAGCATCGCGGGCCAGCCGAACTCCGCCAACAGCTGGTGGACGACGTATCTGGCCTACGTCAAGGCGAACAACGTCGCCCCCGACATCTACAGCTGGCACGACGAGCCGGGCGACCCGGTCACCGACGTCGGCCGCGCCAACTCCACCCTCGCCGCGGCGGGGCTGACGAATACCCGTCCGTACCAGATCAACGAGTACGCCACCCTGTCCATGCAGTCGCCCGGCGGCGGCGCCTGGTTCATCGGCCGTCTGGAGCGGGCCGGCGCCGACGGCCTGCGCGGCAACTGGGCCTCCGGAACCGGCCTGCACGACGACGAGGCCAACCTGCTCACCAAGAACAGCGCGGGCCAGTACCTGCCGCTCGGCGAGTGGTTCATGTACCGCTACTACGGCTCCCAGACCGGCAACATCGTCAACCTCGTCCCCGGCACGGGGATCGACGGCCTCGCCACCAAGGACAACACCGCGAAGAACGCCAGGATCCTGCTCGGCAGCAGCGGCAACACCGGCACGGTCACCGTCGGCCTCACCGGTCTGAACACCACGTCGGTGGTGGAGAACAGCCAGGTCCGGGCCGTCGTCCAGCGCATCCCGTACAACAGCGGGGCCGCGGTGACCGGCCCGGAGACGGTCTCCGACACCACCCTGGCGGTCAGCGGCAACACCGCCTCGGTGAGCATCCCCTGGTCCGACGCCAAGGACGGCTACACCGTCACCCTGCTGCCGCCCTCCGACACCACCGTCTCCACGGTCGCCGTCAGCGAGAACAGCGGGCTGTGCCTGGACGACACCAACCTGAGCACCGCCAACGGCACCCAGTACCAGCAGTACGACTGCGAGGGCGGCTACCAGCAGATGCTCGACCTCAAGCCGGTCGACGGCAAGACGAATACCTACACGATCGTCAACGAGACCAGCGGTAAGTGCCTGGACGTCTCCGGCGCGTCCACGGCCGACGGCGCCGCCGTCATCCAGTACACCTGCGGCAGCTCGACCAACCAGCAGTTCACGCTGAGTCCTGTCACCGCGCTCGGCAACAGCCAGGACTACCAGCTGGTCGCCGTGCACAGCGGCAAGTGCGTGGACGTCTCCGGCGTCTCCACCCAGCCGCGGGCCCTGGTCCACCAGTGGACGTGCGATGCCGCGAGTGCCCTCGCCACCAAGAAGAACCAGATCTGGCGGCTCCAGGGCAAGAGCTGACCCCGTCCGGCCCCCTGCTCTCCGGCACCGGCGGGCGGCGCCGTCAGGGCCGGCGCCGCTCGCCGTCGTCCGAGGTGAGCGCCTGTACCGCCCAGATGACCGTGCCTTCGCGGCTGTACCGGGTACTCCAGCGCTCGGTGAGCCGGGCGACGGGCATGAGGCTCCGGCCGCCTTCGTCGAAGGTACGGGCACGGCGCCGACGCGGAGCGGTGCTGCTGGTGTCGGAAACCTCGCAGGTCAGGGTCGGCTGGAGGATCAACCGCAGCTGGATGGGGCCAGAAGCGGACACCCGGGCCATGCGGGCGAAGCCGCCCCGGTTGCTGGTACGGATCACAGCGCGAATCCGTCCTGGGTGCTCCGCTTCGCGGCGTGCATCGCGCCTACGGCGTTGATCGTCAGGCCGATTCGGGCGTGCTCGGCGCGCCAACGGTTCGTGGCATGGACGGAGCCGGGCGAGCTCGGGCAGAGGAGCCCCACCTCGACGTCCGCGCCGGGCGCACCGCCGGTGATCCGGGCGCCGGCCCCGGCCGCCCTCGTCGCACAGCACGGGCACCATGGAAGCCCGTGTGCCTCAGCCGGCCGGGGCGGACGCGCCGCCACCGAACTCGTCGCGGCCCGGAGCCTCGCGGCCCCCTCTCCCACCGTCTCCGGACCCGGCGTATCCGGACGAGAAGTGGCCGCCCGCCGTCGTCCTCGCGAAGGCGGCCGCACCCGGCGTCTCCACGGCCGTCCCGCTCAGACCCCGTGCCCCTGCGGCTTCCACCCCTTCTCGGTCGTGACCAATACCCGCTGCCCGGCGAGACCGTCGTCAGCGGCGATCTCGACGAGGGCGCGCGCGACGTTCGCGAAGGGGAGGGTGGGCAGACCGGGGACCTTGGCGACCCGGTCGAGGGACTTGACGGTGGCGATGGCCACGGCAGGGGCTTCCTTCAGGTTGACCGGATGAACGATCGTCCAGTTCAGGCCGCTCTCCGGCAGAGTCTCCTCCGACAGTTCCTTGTCCTTGAAGATCGCGGCGACGACCGTGCGATAGACCAGCCGCCCCGGGAACGACGCCTTCGCCGCGGTGTCGCCGACACCGAACGCGGAGACGAGCACGAACCGTTCGACGCCTGCGTCCTGGATCGCGGCGGTTATCACCGGCAGGGTGCGCTGCATGAGGTCGATGGGCTTCTTCGCGCGCAGGGCGACTCCGATGGCCGAGATCGCGGCGTCGCTGCCGGCGAAGGCCTTCGCCATCGCGGACCGGTCGTCCAGGGAACCCTGCACAACGGTCAGTCCGGTCTGCGGCGGCACCGCGTCGGGGTTGCGGACGTAGGCCACGACCTCGTGTCCCTGGAACAGTGCCTCCTTCACGACGTGTGAGCCGATGTTGCCGGTGGCACCCAGTACGACGATCTTCATCGTTCTTCTCCTCTGATTCCCGGCTGCGGGGAGGGCATCCGGAGGGCGTCCGGGGCTTACACAGCGCCCCATTTACTTCGAATTCGAAGCAATGATCCAGAGTGCTTCGAATTCGAAGTTCATGCCGGACGGTAGCATACTTCGAACTCGAAGCAAGGACGGTGACCGTGGAGCCGACACCCCAACACGTCGCGGCGTACTTCGCCCTCATGGAGGCCGGGGCCCTGCTGCAACAGCTGGTCGAACAGCAGCTGCGCCGCGACGGAGACCTCAGCTACATCCAGTTCCGCGTCCTGGCCCAGCTCGCCGAGGCACCCGGCCCGAGCCTGCGCATGACGGATCTCGCCGACGGGGTCGTGTACAGCCGCAGCGGACTGACCTATCAGGCCGACCGACTCGAACAGGCCGGCCTGATCGCCCGCGCCCCCTCGCCCGATGACGAACGCTCGGTGACGGTGACGATCACCGAGGCGGGCCGGGAGGTGCTGGAGAGGGTCCTGCCCGGTCACATCGGCCTCGTCGCGAAGGAACTCTTCGGCCCGCTGAAGGAGGAGGACGTCGCGGCGATGGCGGACGTGCTGACGCGCATCCGCGACCACCTGCGCACCGTCCCGCGCGGACCGGCGACCCGCCGGCGCAACACGGGGAGCTGACGCCCTTCCACGCCCTCGGTACCGCCACTCCGGCACACGACAAACCACCCTTGACAGCACCTTGGACAGCGCCTCCCCCTCAGGCGTTTCCCCCCCCGAGGCGAACGGTGATCATCGTGGGCTGCGGCCCGCTATGTGATCGCCCAGCCGTGCGTCGACGTCAAGGACAAGGCCTGCATCGAGGAGTGCCCCGTCGACTGCATATACGAGGGCGGGCGGATGCCCTACATCCAGCCGGACGAATGCGTCGACTGCGGTTCGTGCGAGCCGATCTGCCCGGTCGAGGCGACCTTCTACGAGGACGATGTGCCTGCGGAATGGAGCGACTTCACCAACGCCGACGCGACCGTCTTTGCCGCGATCGGAGCTCCCGGCGGCGCCTCCCTGGCGGGTCGGCTGCCCGCCGACGCCCGGATGGTCACCGCTCTCTCTCCCCCCCGGGCGTGACACCTGACCGCGGCCGCTCCCGCGAAAGAACGAGCCAGTCGGTTCTGCGCCATGTTCTTCTATAAGGGTCAAGTCGGGAGCCTGGAGCGAACGTTGCTCTTCCAGACGCCCGAAACGAGGGTTCAGCCGCCGTGGTTGTGCATGACGTGCTCGGTGCGCGAGTAGTCGTCCGGCGCGTAGATCGACAGGTCCCGTCCGTAGCCGGATCCCTTGAATCCGCAACAGATACGTTGACGTGCCCCCCTGGGTGTGCCGTCTCACGAGGTCGGTGCCGCGGCCTCGATCACCGGCTCTCCGGCCGGACGTCGAGGGCGGACCCGCTCGGCGATGAGCCGGCGGTAGTTCGGGCACTGAGTGACGTCCTCGTACTCGCAGTTCAGGCCGCCCTCGATGAGCTCCAACGAGGCCTGGGCCGCCGCGATCCTCGACCGGAGCTCCTCGGCCGCGGGACGCAGGATCTCGTGCCGGGTGGCACGGTCGGCGGTTGTGGACAAGCTCCTGATGGTGTTCAGACCCAGGCCGGCCTCCTTCAGGATGAGGACCGTCGCCACGCGGGTGAGGTCGTCCGCGCCGTAGCGGCGACTCCCGCCTGCGTCCCGGCCCGGGTGCAGCAGGCCCATCGCCTCCCAGTGCCGCAGCACGTGCGTGGCCAGACCGAACCGTGCCGCGAGCGCACCGATGCTCAACGTGCCGGCGTCGCCGCCTTCGCTTGACTTCATGCCGACATTAAGTCGCAGCCTGATGTCCATGTCCAAGGATCAGGAAGCGGTGGCAGAACACCGCGACACCGAAGCCCTGCTGGCCGTCCTCGACGCTGCGGACCAGATGCCGGACGCCACTCGACTGCGGGCCCGCAGCTACGAACTGCTGTCTCTCGTCCCGGGCTCGACCGTCGTGGACGTCGGCTGCGGCGCCGGACGAGCCGTCGCCGAACTGACCGGACGCGGCGTCCACGCGGTGGGCGTGGACCCCAGCCCGAGGATGCTGGCCGCGGCCCGGGAGCGGTGGACGGAGGCCGAGTTCCGGGAGGCGGCGGCGGAGGATCTGCCGTTCGCCGACGGAAGCGTGCGCGGCTACCGCGCCGACAAGGTCTTCCACTTGCTTCGGGAGCCGGGGCGCGCGGTGGCGGAGGCACGACGGGTCCTCCGTCCGGGCGGCAGGATCGTCCTGGTCGGTCAGGACTGGGACGCCATCATGATCGACTCGGACGACGCGGCGCTCACCCGCACGATCGTGCACGCCCGCGCCGACCTCCTGGGCACGCCCCGCGCCGGCCGCCAGTACCGCAGCCTGCTCCTGGCCGACGGCTTCGACGACGTCGCGGTCGAGGTGCACACCAGCGTGTTCACCGACCCCGCGCTGCTGTCGCTGCTCGCGAGGATCGCCGAGCCGGCCTGCGCCGACGGCGCCGTCGGCCGTGACCGGGTCGACGGGTGGCTCGCCGAACAGCGCCGACGTGCCGAGACCGGCCGCATGCTCATCGCCATTCCGTTTTTCGTGGCCTCCGCCTCCGCCTGAGTGCTGTCCGATCTGAGTGGTCGCGCCGGTGCTGATCCTCGGCTGATGCCGCCGCGGGCGGGTGTGCCGGGCACGTACTGCCCGGTTCTTGAGAATCAAGCTCACTTTGAAGCTGTGGCAAAGATGATTGAACAAAACAATTTAATTCTTTTAGAACAG
>NZ_JBEOYD010000072.1:0-32757 GCF_040296885.1 Streptomyces sp. NPDC001980
GTTCCCCGCGCCCCTAAAGGGGCGCTTGTGCAGCGCCCCTTCTTTTAGGGGCGCGGGGAACTGCGCGAGCAACCCCCGGGCACCCGCGCCTTCTTCACCCACACCAGCCCGGCAGACGCTAAAGAACCTCGGCAAAAGTCACCGTGCGCTCCACGAGCAACGGCCACACCACCCCCACAACGACCTCCTTGAAGTGCTCGGCCGCCTTGTGCGCCTCGAACCCCTCCCGGTCCACATACCGCTCGTACAACAGAAACCCACCCGGCTCGCCCTCCACCACGTGCACCTCGTACATCAGGTTCGCGGGCTCGGTCCGCGTGGCCTCCCGCGCCTTCAGCAGCGCGGCGCGCACCGCGGCCTCGTCGGCGGGCGCGCAGCGGTAGTGGGCGACGACTGTGTATGCCATCCGTTTCTCCTCAGAACGTGTCTCAGAACGTGTCCGGCCCGCCCGATTCCAGCATGGATCATGCGCCCGACGGCTCGCGCACAGCGCAATCAATGCCTGCCCCCGCGGGGCTGGTGGACCCCCTCCCACATGGTGTGTTGTCGCAGACGGCCCGCACGGGCGGCAGCGCGGACGACAAAGGAAGTGATCTCCATGCGCACTCTGGAAACCCTCTCCGGCGGGGAGTGGGTGCGGACCGGCGAATGGATCGACGTCCACGACCCCGCCGACGTCCGCACCCCCCTCGCCCGGGTCCCGGCCCTGTCCGCCAAGGACGTCACCCGGGCCTACGACCACGCCGAGCGCGGCTTCGCCGTCTGGAAGCGCACCAGCCCCTTCGAGCGGGCCCGCGTCTTCACCGAGGCGGCCCGGCTGATCCGGGAGCGGGCCGGGGAGATCGCCGCCGACGTCACCGCGGAGAACGGCAAGACCCTGGCCGAGGCGACCGGCGAGACCCTGAAGGCCGCCGACTTCCTGGAGTACTACGCCGGCCTCGCCCGCCAGGGCTACGGCACCCTCCTGCACGACGTACGCCCGGACCACCGTACGCACACCCAGCGCGAGCCGATCGGCGTGATCCTGGTGATCAGCCCCTGGAACGACCCGCTGATTACCCCGGCCCGCAAGCTCGCCCCGCTGCTCGCCACCGGCAACGCGGCCGTGTTCAAGCCGGCCACCGAGACCCCCCTCTCGGGGCTCCACTTCGCCCGCGCCCTGCACGACGCGGGCCTGCCCGCCGGCGTCCTCAACGTCGTCACCGGCCGGACCGCCGAGATCGAGGAGGCCCTCCTCGACGACCGCCGGATCGTCGGCATCACCTTCACCGGCTCCAACGCCGTGGGCAACCGCATCCGGCGCCGCCTCGCCGACCGCAACGTCCGCTTCCAGGGCGAACTCGGCGGCAAGAACGCGTCGGTGGTGCTGCGCGACGCCGATCTGCCGGCCGCCGCGAAGGCCGTCGTGGCCGCCTCCTTCGGCCAGGCCGGACAGCGCTGCACGGCCACCAGCCGGGTGATCGTCGAGCAGCCGGTGCACGACGAGTTCGTCACGCTGCTGGTCGCGGAGGTACGGGCGCTGGCCGTCGGCCCCGGCACCGACCCGGCGACCACCCTGTGCCCGCTGTCGAGCCCGAAGCAGCGCGACAGCGTCCTCGCCGACCTGGGCAGGGCGGTGGCGCAGGGCGCGACCGTGCTCACGGGGGGCGGGGCGGACGCCGAGCGGCCGCACGGCTGCTACGTGGAACCCACCGTCCTCGCGGGCATCACCCCGGACATGGCCGTCTGGCGGGAGGAGGTCTTCGGCCCCGTCCTCGCCGTCCGCGCGGTCGGCGACTTCGCCGCGGCCGTGGAAGCGGTCAACGACTCCGACTTCGGGCTCGCCGCCGCCGTGTTCACCCGCGACCTCGGCTCGGCATACCGATTCGCCGACGAGGCCGAGTGCGGGCAGGTCGCGGTCAACACGACGACCACCGGCTGGGACGTCCATCTGCCCTTCGGCGGCTTTCACGACTCCGGCACGGGCTACAAGGAGCAGGGCGAGGAGGTCCTGAGGTTCTCCACGCGCGTCAAGACGGTGGCCGTCCACTTCGGTGCCCCGGAGCGGGCCCATGGCTGACGAGACGGTCGGCGTCGTCGGCGCCGGCATCGTGGGCCTGGCCACGGCGCGGGAGATCGCCCTGCGCCGGCCCGGCACCCGGGTCGTGGTCCTGGAGAAGGAGCAGGAGGTCTCCCGGCACCAGACGGGCCACAACTCCGGCGTGGTGCACGCCGGCATCTACTACACGCCGGGCAGTCTCAAGGCCGACCTGTGCGTGCGGGGCGTGTCCCTGCTGCGCGAGTACTGCCGGGACCGGCGGCTGCCGTACGACGAGATCGGCAAGCTGGTGGTGGCGGTCCGCGAGGACGAGCTCGGCCGGATGGAGAACCTGTACGAGCGGGCGAAGAACAACCACGTACCGGAGCTCCGGAAGATCGCGCGCGAGGAGATCGGGGAACTGGAGCCGCACGTCGGCGGCATCGCGGCCCTGCACTCCCCGCGTACCGCGATCACCGACTACCCGGCGGTCGCCCGCGCGTTCGCGAAGGACGTCGTGGACTCGGGCGGCGAGGTGCGCCTGGGCTTCCCGGTCACCTCGATCACCACCGTGCCCGCAGGAATCGAGGTCGCCTCCGGACAGGACCGGATCCGCGTCGACCGGCTGATCCTCTGCGCCGGCCTCCAGTCCGACTCCGTCGCCAAGCTGGCGCAGGACCGGCAGGAGCCCCGGATCATCCCCTTCCGCGGCGAGTACATGCTGCTCAAACCGGACCGGACCCATCTCGTGCGCGGGCTCGTCTACCCGGTGCCCGACCCGCGTTACCCCTTCCTCGGCGTGCACTTCACCCCGCGCGTCGACGGCTCGGTGGAGGTCGGCCCCAACGCCGTCCTCGCCCTCGCCAGGGAGGGCTACCGGCGCAGCAAGGTCTCGCCCCGGGACCTGCTGGCCCTCGCGGCCTACCCGGGCACCTGGCGGATGGCCGGCCGGCACTGGCGTACCGGCGTCAAGGAGTACCGCGGCTCCTTCTCCGCGGCCGCCTTCATGAAGGACGCCAAGCGGTACGTCCCGGGCGTCGGCGTCCGTGACGTGGTGCGCGGCGGGGCGGGTGTACGGGCGCAGGCGCTGGACCGCGACGGCACGCTCGTCGACGACTTCCGCATCCACCGGGTCGGCCGGATCACCGCCGTACGCAACGCCCCCTCGCCGGCCGCCACGGCCTCCATGGCGATCGCCGAACACATCACCGCGGCCGTCTTCGACGACGCCTGAAGCAGCGGCCGTATGCCCCGCGAACAGCGCACTTCCGTGCAACAACAGCTTGCGCTCCGGGATCTCCGCAAGAGCCCGCGGTTTGCCTAGCGTTCCCTCCGTACCACCCCAAGCCTTCGGTCAAGAGAAAGAGTTCGCGCCATGTTCGTCGTCGACACGCAGATCCACATCTGGAAGGAAGAGACCCCGGACCGCCCCTGGGTGCCCGGCGCCCGGGAGCGGATCCGGCTCAACGGCCACCGCGAGGACCCCTTCTCCTACGAGGAGGCCCTGGAGCTGATGGACGAGGCCGGCGTGAACCGGGCGCTGATCCTGCCGCCGTCCTGGGAGGGCGACCGCATCGACTACGCCCTGGAGGCCTGTGAGGCCCACCCGGACCGGTTCGGCATCATGGCCCGCATCCCGCAGAACAAGCCCGAAGAGGGCAAGGCCATGCTCAAGGACTTCGCGCAGAACCCGCACGTCAAGGGCACCCGGCTCACCTTCCACCGGCCGCAGGACCGGAACTGGATGATCGACGGCACCAACGACTGGTACTGGCCGATCGCCGAGGAACTGCGCATCCCGACCATGGTCCACGCCCCGATCTGGAAGCGCGAGCTCGGCGAGATCGCCGCCAGGCACCCCGAGCTGAAGATCATCATCGACCACATGGGCATCATGGCCCGCTGCGTCGACGACGCGATCGGCTACTGGGCCTCGGAGACCGCCGACCTGCACGTCCACCCGAACATCTACGTCAAGGTGTCGGCGCTGCCGGGCTACTCCACGCAGCCCTTCCCGAACAACAACATCCAGAAGTACGTGCGCGAGATGGTCGACAAGATGGGCCCGCAGCGCTGCTTCTACGGCACCGACATCACCCGGCTGCTCGGCCACGGCATCACCTACACCGACACGATCGAGCAGTTCACCAAGCACTGGGACTTCACGCCCGAGGAACTTGAATGGATCATGGGCCGCGGTATCTCCGAGGTCCTGAACTGGCCGATCGAGGGCTGAGGAAACACCGGCGATGACCAACACCCCACGGACCGACGGCGGCGACGCCGTCGTCTCCGCCTTCAACGCGGCGGGCGCCGACTACGTCTTCTGCTCCTCGGGGTCCGAATGGGCCCCGGTGTGGGAGGCGCTGGCCCGCCGCCACCGCGACGGCGAGCCCGCCCCGCGGTACCTCGACCTGACCCACGAGACGGTCGCCGTGGGCATGGCGACCGGGTACGGGCTGATCGAGCGCCGACCGCAGGGCGTGCTGCTGCACGCGGCACCGGGCCTGCTCCAGGGCTCGATGGCCGTGCACGGCGCGCTGCTGGCCGGCGTGCCGATGGTGGTCGCCTCCTCGGAGTCGACGACGTACGGCGACGCCCCCGGCCACGACCCGGGCGGCCAGTGGTACCGCAACCTGTCGATCGTGGGCGGCCCGCACGGCATCGCCCAGCCCTTCACCAAGTGGTCCACCGAGGCCGCCAGCGTGCACACGCTGCCCACCATGATCACCCGGGCGGCGGAGCTGGCCTGGCGGGCTCCGGCCGGGCCGGCGTACCTGAACATCCCGCTGGAGATCCTCCTGGAGGAGTGGGACGGCCGCGAGGCCAAGCCGGTCGTCCGGCCGGGGTCCACGCACAGCTCGCCGGAGGAGGTCGACCCGGTCGCGCAGTTGATCCGCGAGGCGGCCAACCCCGTGATCGTCACCGAGACGGCGGGGCGCGAGCAGGGCGGCTTCGAGGCCCTGGTCGCCTTCGCCGAGGCCTGGAACATCCCGGTCGTCGAGCCGGACTCGGCGGTCTGCGGCAACTTCCCCCGCACCCACCCGCTGCACGCGGGGAGTGACATCGGCCCCTGGATGGACACGGCCGACCTCGTCCTGCTCGTGAACTGCCGGGCGCCCTTCTACCCGCCCTCCCGCCGCCCGTCCAAGGCCAAGATCGTCGTCATCGACGAGGTCCCGCAGCGCCCGCACGTCGTCTACCAAGTGCTCTTCGCCGACACCTACTTGGAGGGCAACGTCGCCAACACGCTGCGCCAGCTGACCAAGCGGGCCAAGGACCTCGACGAGCGCGCGGTGGAGGTGCGCCGTGCGGCGCAGCAGGAACGGCACGCCGCCGAGCAGTCCGCGATCGCGGCGGCGGAGACGAAGGCGGCCGAGGCCAAGGGCATCGAACCGGTACTTGTCTCCGCCACCCTGCGCCGGCTGCTGCACGGGCAGGACGCGATCGTCGTCGACGAGACCATCACCCACAACCGGGTCGTCAAGCGCCACCTCCAGACCGCCGACCCCGACTCCTACTTCTACGTCCAGGGCGGACTCGGCCAGGGCATCGCGGTCGCCCTCGGCGTCAAACTCGCCGCCAGACAGCGGCCGGTGGTCCTCACCATCGGCGACGGCGCCTTCACCTACAACCCGGTGATCCCCTCGTACGACGCCTCGAACGCGTACGAACTGCCGTTGCTGATCGTGGTGTTCAACAACCGTGTCTACAAGTCGATGAACCTCAACCACCGCCGGTTCTACCCCGACGGCGCGGCCGCCGAGACCGGCGAATGGCTCGGCACCGATCTGCACCGGCTGCCCCGGCTCGCCGACTTCGCCGAGCCGTTCGGCATGCACACCGAGACCGTCGACACGTCGGAGGCGCTCGCACCGGCGCTCGAACGCGCCCTCAAGGCCGTGGCCGAGGGCACGACCGCCGTCGTGGACGTCCTAGTCACCCGCTAGCCAGGAGACCTACCGCAACCATGTCCAGCACCCCCACCAAGATCCTGGTCCCCGCCGACGACCTGCGCGCCTTCTCCGCCGCCCTCCTCGAAAAGGGCGGCCTGAGCGCCGAGCACGCCCGCACCACCGCCGACGTGTTCGTCTGGGCCGCGCAGCGCGGTGTGGACTCGCACGGCACCGCCCGCGTCCCCGCCTACCTGGACCTGCTCGCCAAGGGCGTCGCCAACGCGCAGCCGCAGATGACGGTCGAGTCGACGGCCCCGGCCGCCGCCGTCCTCGACGCCGACCGTGCCCCCGGCCCCGTCGCCCTGACCGCCGCCGCCGACGAGGCGGTACGACGGGCCCGCGAGACCGGCATCGCCTCGGTCGGTGTCCGCCGCACCGTCCACACCGGTGCCATCGGCTACTACGTGTCCCGGATCGCGGAACAGGGCCTGGTCGGGCTCGGGTTCGTGGCCGGCATGCCCAACATGGGCTACACCGGCGTCAAGGGCGCGGCCGTCGCCACCAGCCCCCTCGCCATCGCCGTACCGGCCCGCGAACACGCCCCGCTGCTGCTGGACATGGCCACCGCCACCATCGCCCTCGGCAAGATCCGTCAGGCGAAGGCGAGCGGCACGCCGTTGCCGGAGGGCGCGGCCGCGACGGAGGACGGCACCCCGACGACCGACCCGGAACTGGCGGTCATGCCCCTGCCGCTGGGCGGCGCGAAGGGCTCCGGCATGTCCCTCGCCTTCGAACTCCTGACCAGCGTCCTCGTCGGGGCCCCGATCTTCGCGTCCTTCCACGCCGGCGACCGCAAACACCGGCAGAACGCCCTGCTCATCGCCGTGGACCCGGCGGCTTTCGGTGACCCGGAGGCTTTTGCCGCGGGCGTCGACGACACCCTGGGCACGCTGAAGGGGCTGCCGGTCGCGGACGGCGCGGACGGGGTGTTCTACCCGGGCGAGCGCAGTGCGGCGGTGGCCGAGGAGCGGGGGGCGAAGGGCATTCCCGTGGCTTCGAAGGTATGGCGTGAACTCACCGAGCATGCAGACCGGTTGGGCGTGACTGCGCCGCGGTTCGAAGGCTAGGCGCTCCGCCGGAAGTGCTGCGATCTGCCGACTGCGGCGCCAGTCGATGTGCGGCTACCGCCGCGTGGGCGCGACCAGCCACAGACAACGGTCGGTCGCGCACCGGCAGCGCACCCCGAGCTCTCAGGCGCCCTGTCCCCGAACCGCCCGCACATGACGCGCGATCAGCGCATACACCTCCCGCGCCTTCGCGTCGTCCTTGCCGTCGTATCCGTGATCGACCCCCGCCACCTCGTGGTACTCCGCCAACGCCCCCACCGCCCCCAGCCGTGAGGCATACCGCTCGCCCTCCGCCCGCAGCAGGTCGAACTCGGCCGTGATCACCAGCGCCGGGGCGATCCCCGTCAGATCGGCCGCGTCGGACGGGTGGGCGGGGGAGAGCAGGGGGTCGGTGCGGTTCTTCGGGTCGGGGACGTACGCCGAGTTGAACACGTCCGCCATCCAGGGCCGCAGCACCGGCCTGGCGACGGTGGCGGGCTTGTCGGCGAGGTCCGTCGCCAGGTCCAGCGGGGGATAGTGGAGGACCTGGAGGGCGATGGCGGGGCCGCCCTCGGCCAGCGCCTGCCGGGCCACCGCCGCCGCGAGGCCGCCGCCGGCGCTCTGCCCGCCGACGGTGAGCCGGGTGCCGTCCCAGCCCTGTTCGGCGGCTTGCTCGGCGACCCAGCGGACCACTTCGTAGGCCTGGCGCGGCGGGGCCGGGAATCGGTGCTGCGGGGCGACGACGTAGTCGACGTTGACCACGACCACCCCGGCCTCGGCGGCCAGGAACCGGCAGAGCGGGTCGTCGAGCTCGGTGAGCGACATGACGTAACCGCCGCCGTGGAAGTTGACGTGCACCGGGGGAGCGGGGGCCGTGGCCGGTGGCAGGTACACCGTGGCGCGGGCCGGGGCGACGGACGTCGGGATGGTCAAGGTCCGCACTGTGCGGGGGAATTCGGGGAACCGGGCGTGCGAGGCGGCGTCGGAGCCCGGGCCGCTCGGGCGTCTGCTCGCGAACCCGGTCAGGCGCTGCATGGTCGTCGCCGCGAGCGCGGCGACCGAGGGGCGGGCCAGAAGGGACATGCGGCTCCGATCGGGAGGGGGCCCGGACCACGGTGCGGCACCGGCGGGCGACGGACCGACCATCAGGAATCCTGACGATCGTCGGGTGACGATAACCCTCGTTCCGATCGAGGTGTCAAGCCCCGCGGCGCTCAGCGGGGGTCTGGGCCCGGCTCGTCGTGGTCGCGGGGCGGGTGGCAGCAGGGGCCGTGTGCGGGCGGCTGCGCCGGCATCCCGGTGTCCTTGAGCGCGGTCACGCACGCGGCGAACTGGGCGCCCTCGATCATGCGCTCACTGTCGGACGTGGCCTCCGCCAGGCTCGCGCACGACAGCGCGAGCAGCGCGGCGCCCGCCACCAGCGGCAGCGCGCGGCGCGGCGGCGGTGGGGCGAGCAGCGCCCGGACCCGCTGCGGCACGGCGCCGCCGGTCGCCGCGAGCGAGGCGCCGGCCGGGGCCTTGGCCGAGGCGAGGGCCGCGCGGCCCACCGCGCGTGCGACGACCGTCCGGTCCCCGACGTGCTCCGCGGCCTCCTCGTCGGCCCAGCGCTCCAGCACGTAACCGCCGGTCTCGGCGAGCGGCCGCAGCAGCGGGCAGGCCGCGGCGGTGAGACGCCATGCGCTCTGGAAAACGTGGTGGCGGCCGCGCAGGTGGGCCCGCTCGTGGGCGAGCAGGGCCTCCCGCTCGGTGTCGCCGAGGCAGCGCAGCATCCCGTGCGAGACCACGATCCGGCCCGGCGCCCCGGGGAGCGCGAAGGCGTGCGGCGACGCGTCGTCGAGCACGGTCAGCTCCAGGTCCCCGGGCAGCCGTGCGCACTCCCGGCGGGCCCAGAGCAGATGCCGGGCCTGTCGCACGGCGGCGACCGCGAGGCCGGTGAGGGAGACGAGCAGGGCGACCGTCGCGACCGCGGACACGGTGAGGTACACGGGGTCGTCCGCACGCAGCGCCGTCACCGACCAGCGGCCCTCCTCCGCGACCTCGGGGATCTGCGCGAGCCCGGTGAACGCCAGCAGCGCCAGCGAGCCCAGCCAGCCGAGCGCCGTCACCAGTGCGCCGCCGGCCAGTGCCCAGGCCGCCGGGCGCGGCGCGAACCGCCGGGCGAGCCGGGGCGCGAGCACCGCGAGGACCACGGTGACCAGGAAGGGGACGTAGACGCTGACGGTCATCGGCTCACGGTCCTTCGCCGGCGAGGCCCGCGTCGTGGTCCCCGAGCAGACGCTGCAGCAACTGCTCGTCCTGCTCGGAGAGTTCGGAGACGAACCGGCTGAGCACGGCCTCCCGGTCGGATCCGCGCTCCAGCAGGGTGTGCATCCGCTGGGCGGTGTGGGACGCCTCGTCGCGCACGGGCGCGTACGCGTAGCCCCGGCCCGCCCGGTGCCGTACCAGCGTGCCCTTGTCGTGCAGCCGGGACAGGATCGTCAGCACCGTCGTGTAGGCGAGGTCCCCGGGCAGCCGTTCCTGGACCTGCCGGGCGGTCAGCGGCTCGGAGGCGGCCCAGAGGGCGGCCAGTACGCCGCTCTCCAGCTCGCCGGGGGCCCGTCGGCCGGATGCCTCGCCGGTCTCGTCGATCTTCCGGTCGCGCACCGTTCACCGTCCTTCAACCAACGTTCGAGCCCACAGCCTACTCGGAGTGCTACTACGGCATGTAGAGCCGGGGGTGACAGTCACTGACCTGCACGAAAGCCGTCTACTACAAGTTGTACGAGTTTACCTACTACATGTTGTAGAGTTTCGCCGCTCCACTCCACCTGCGGAGTCTCTGCGGAGGAACCCACCCATGCCCCACCTCGGAAGTACGGTGCATCTGCGCGCCCTGGCGGCCGCCGCCCTGCGTCCCCGGCCCGCCCGCGCCCCCCGGCCTGTGACGCCTGCCGAGCGCGTCGTGATCGTCTCCGCGAGCATCGGCGCGGGCCACGACGGCGCCGCGCGCGAACTGGAACGCCGGCTGACGGCGGCCGGTGTCACGGTCGACCGGTACGACCTGCTCGACCTGTTGCCCGCCCGGCTCGGCCGGGCCGTCCGCGACGGCTACCACCGGATGCTCGTCCGGGCGCCCTGGATCTACCAGCGCGTCTACACCAGCACCGAACGCGCCGGAGGCGGTGGCCCGCTGGCCCGCGCGCTGCTGCGCACCGCAGAGAACCGCATGCGTGCCGCCCTCCCCGCCGACACCGGCGCCGTCGTCTCCACCTATCCCGGCGCCAGCCGCGTCCTGGGCAGGCTGCGGCTGGCCGGCCGCCTCGACGTACCGGTGTTCACCTATCTCACCGACTTCTCGGTGCACCCGCTGTGGGTGGCCGAGGGCGTCGACGTCCATCTCGCCGCCCACGCCGTACCCGCCGCGCAGGCCCGCGCCCTGGGCGCCCGGGACGTCCGGGTGGGCGGTCCGGTGGCGGACCCGCGTTTCCGTCCCGCCGACCCAGAGCGGCGCCGGGCGGCCCGGGCCCGGTTCGGGCTCCCCGAGGACGCCCCGCTGGCGCTGCTGGTGGCCGGCTCGTGGGGGGTCGGCCCGGTCCGGCAGGTGGCCCTGGAGCTGCGCGACTGCGGCGCGGCCGTACCGGTCGTCGTCTGCGGCCGCAACGAGGCCCTTGCCGGGCAGCTGCGCGCCGACGGCATCGAGCACGTCCACGGCTGGGTCGACGACATGCCGGGCCTGATGCACGCGGCCGACGTGCTGGTGCAGAACGCGGGCGGTCTGACCTCGCTGGAGGCCTTCGCCGCCGGTCTGCCCGTCGCGAGCTACCGCTGCATACCGGGCCACGGCCTCACCAACGCCGCGGCGCTCGACCAGGCCGGGGTCGCCGCCTGGATCCGTGACCCGGCCGAACTCAAGGACGTACTCGGCGACTTGATCGACGGCCCGCGCGGCCTGCTGCAACGCGAGGCGGGCCGTGCCCTGTTCGCCGCCGCAGGAGCGGGCCCCGCGGACGAGATCGCCCGGGCCTGCCGCACGACCGGCCGGCTGCCGGTCCCGCTCGGCCTCGACCGGCCGCCGTCGCCCCCGGCGGACCCGGACGTCCGCACTCCCGGCATGGCGCCCGCCCGGCGCGGGACGCGCCAGGCCGTCCGGCGCCTCGCCGCCAGCGGGGCCGTGGCCTGTGTCCTCTGGGCCGGTGCGGTCGGCACCGCGGTCGCCACGACCGGCAGCGGATCGGGCGTCATCCACGCCATCGGCCACACCCTGGACCTCGACGACGACGCCCACCCCGGCGGCCCGCACCAGGAGGACCACCACTCATGACCACCCCCGTACGGCTCCTGCGCACGGCCGCCTTCGCCACCCTCCCGGCGCTCGCCCTGCACGCGGCCCCCGTGATCTCCACCTTCGGACCGCTGCGCAACCGCGTCATGCCCCGCCTCGCCGGCCGGGGCCGGGCGGACCACGTCGCCCTCACCTTCGACGACGGCCCGGACCCGCTGTCGACCCCGTTCTTCCTGCGCGCCCTGGACGAGCGGCGGGTCCGGGCCACCTTCTTCCTGCTCGGCTGCCAGGCCCGCCGCTCGCCCGGCCTGGTCCGGGAGATCGCCGCCGCCGGGCACGAGATAGGGATCCACGGCTGGCTGCACCGACCGCTCCTGCTGCGCGGCCCCCGGGCCACCCACGACGACTTCGCCCGGGCCCGGGACACCGTCGGCGCGCTCACCGGACAGGCGCCGCGGCTGTTCCGGCCCCCGTACGGGGTGATGTCCACCGCCGCCCATCTGGCCGCCCGCCGGCTCGGTCTCACCCCGGTGCTGTGGACCTGCTGGGGCGAGGACTGGACCGCCCGCGCCACCCCGGACTCCGTCCACCGCACGGTCGTCCGGGACCTGGACGGCGGCGGCACGATCCTGCTGCACGACTCCGACTGCACCTCGGCGCCGGGCGCCTGGCGCTCGGCCCTGGGTGCGCTGCCACGTCTTCTGGACAGCTGTGACCAGCGGGGACTCGCCGTCGGGCCGTTGCGCGAACACGGAATCTGACAACGGGTGCGTACGCACCGCGCAGTACGGTGGGTAAACCGGCGCAGTAACTTACTTGAGTTACGCAACGATATGGTAAACTGGCCGGTATGCCCACAGAACCGCTGTCAGACGTCCCCGCCGCCACCCCGGAGGTCGAGGAGATCGAGCGTGCCCTGACGCGCATCACCTACCTGAGCACCCGGGCCCGCCAGCACGAGCGGCTGATGGCCCTGGCCGGTGTGCCGCTGGACCGCGCCGCGGTGGCCCTGCTGCGCCAGGTCGCCGACTCCGAGCCGCTGCGCCCGGGGGAGCTGGCGCAGCGGCTCGGAGTCGAGGCGTCCCATGTCACCCGCACGGTGCAGCAGCTCCAGCGGTCGGGCTACGTCACCCGCGTCCCCGACCCGGACGACCGCCGCGCCCAGCGCATCGAACTCACCGACGCCGGCCGGGCCGCCGTCGACCAGGTCCGGGACGCCGGGGCACGCGGCATGCAGCTGGCCCTCAACGACTGGGAGCCGGAGGAACTGCGACAGCTGGCCACGCTCTTCCACCGCATGGTCGACGACTTCCTTGCCTACGCGGTCGAGGACGAGCCCGGGCACGAGACCGCCGAGACGGTGCCCCCGGCCTCCCGGACCGTGTGAGGCGCCGGCGGGGACGAGGCGACGGCCTACCCGGCGCGGAGCGGGCCGGTACCCCCCGGTAATATCCGGCGGCAGGTCGTCAGAGGAGGCTTCGTGGCCCTGTCCGAACGTTCACCCCTGCTGCTCGCGGGACTGCTCGCCACCGCCGGGGTCGCCCACTTCGCGGTGCCGAAACAGTTCGACGCGACGATCCCGAAGGCGCTGCCGGGATCCCCGCGGGCATGGACGTACGGCAGCGGGGCCGTGGAGCTGGCGCTGGCGGCGGGGATCGCCCTGCCGCGTACCCGCAAGGCGGCGGCCCGGGCGGCCGCCGCCTTCTTCGTGGGCGTCTTCCCTGCCAACGTGCAGATGGCCGTCGACTGGCAGAAGCGGCCCGAGCCGCTCAGGACCGCGGCCCTTGCCCGGCTGCCGCTCCAGATCCCCCTCGTGCTGTGGGCGCGCGGGGTCGCACGCAACGAGGAGGGCCGATAGATGACGGCACCTGTCGAGGTGGGAAGCAAGGCGGAGGACTTCGCGCTGCCGGACGAGACCGGTACGACGCGGACCCTCACGGAGCTGCTGGCCGAAGGGCCCGTCGTGCTCTTCTTCTATCCCGCCGCCCTGTCCGCCGGCTGCACCGCCGAGGCCTGCCACTTCCGGGACCTCGCCGCCGAGTTCGCGGCCGTCGGCGCCCGGCCCGTCGGGATCAGCGGGGACAGCGTGGAACGCCAGCAGGAGTTCTCCGGCAAGCACACGCTCGGCATGCCGCTGCTCTCCGACGCGGACGGCGCCGTCCGGGAGCAGTTCGGCGTGAAGCGGGGCTTCTCGCTCGCCCCGACCAAGCGGGCCACCTTCGTGATCGCCCAGGACCGTACCGTCCTGGAGGTCGTCCGCAGCGAACTGCGCATGAACACCCACGCCGACCGGGCGCTGGCCGCCCTGCGCGCCCACCAGGGCTGAGCCGACGGCCCCGGTCCGCGCTTGATGCGCCGGGACATAGGTCCCATCCTGGGGCGTATGGAGCGTGTCGCTGCCGCGGCGATCATCGATGCCCTGGGCCGGGTGACAGGGTGGAGCGAGGGCGCGCGGATGCTCACCGGGCACCGGGCGGAGGAGGTCGTGGGCAAGCCCGCCACCGACCTCCTCGCCGAGCAGGTCCCCGCCGAGGCGCTGGCCGCCCGCTCCGGGACCGTCGCCCTGCGGCACGCCGACGGACGGCGCACGGAGATCGCCCTGACCGCCTGCCCCGTCCTCGGCCCCGACGGCGGGACCACCGGCTACGTGCTCACCGCCGACCCGCCCTTTCAGGCCGACCCCACCCTCGCCGGCCAGGCCTTCCAGCAGGCCTCCATGTCGATGTCGGTCTTCGACGTCAGCCAGCGCTACCTCCGCTCCAACGCCGCCGCCTGCCACGTCCTGGGCGTCCCCGAGGAGGCCCTCCTGGGCCGTTTCTTCCCGGACACCGTCGAGGAGGCCCCGCACAGCGAGGGCTTCCTGCGTCATCTGCGCCAGGTCGTCGAGACCGGCCGGCCCGTCCGCTACGAGAGCTTCACCGGTGCCCCCGTCCTGAACCGGGAGCACGCCTGGAGCATCGAGATGTGGCCGCTGCGGGACCCCGCCGGCGAACTCACCGCCGTCGCCCTCGCCGCCTTCGACAGCACGGAGCAGTACCTGGCCCGGCTCCGGCTCGCCCTCCTCAACGAGGCGGCCACCTCCATCGGCACCACCCTGGACGTGGTGCGCACCGCCGAGGAACTCGTCGAACTCCTCGTCCCCCGGTACGCCGACTTCGCCAGCGTCGACCTCCTCGACTGGGTCCTCGGCGCCGAGGAGCCGCTCACCGTGCCGGAAGGCGACATCGCGCTGCGCCGGGTCGCCCACGGCTCCGCGACCGAGGGCACCCCCGAGGCGGCCGTACGGCTGGGCGACGCCGAGGTGCACCTGGCGGCGTCACCGCCGGCGCGGGCACTGCGGGAGCGGCGGGCCGTGGTCGGCCAGGCCGGCGAGCCCGAGTTCCGCCGCTGGGTCGAGGAGCGCAACGCCCTCTCACCCGCGGGCCGGCCCTACCGCGAGGGCGTCCACTCCATGATCGCCGTACCCCTGCAGGCCCGGGGCGTCCTGCTCGGTGCCGTCGTGGGCGTGCGCATGCGCCACCCCGACGCCTACGTCATCGACGACACCGTCTTCGCCGAGGAACTCGCCAGCCGCGCCGCCGTCTGCATCGACAACGCCCGCCGCTTCGCCCGCGAGCGCTCCACCGCCCTAGCCCTCCAGCACAGCCTGCTGCCCCGCGGCCTGCCCCAGGTCGCCGTCGAGGTCGCCCACCGCTATCTGCCCTGCGGATCGCAGGCCGGCATCGGCGGCGACTGGTTCGACGTGATCCCGCTCTCCGGCAGCCGGGTCGGCCTGGTCGTCGGCGACGTCGTCGGCCACGGCATCCGCTCCTCCGCCACCATGGGCCGCCTGCGCACCGCCGTACGCACCCTCGCGGACGTGGACCTGCCCCCCGACGAACTCCTCACCCACCTGGACGACCTGGTCACCCACCTCGCCGCCGACGGCTCCGGCGAGGAGGTCGCCGAACTCGGCGCCACCTGCCTGTACGCCGTCTACGACCCCGTCTCGCGGCGGCTCAGCCTCGCCGCCGCCGGGCATCCGGCGCCCGCGGTCGTGCTGCCGGGCGGCGCGGCCGAACTGATCCCGATGACCGCGGGCCCGCCGCTCGGCGTCGGCGGTCTGCCCTTCGAGGCGACGGAGCTCGAACTGCCCGAGGGAGCCGTCGTCGCCCTCTACACGGACGGCCTGGTCGAGGACCGCGACCGGGACGTGGACCGCGCCACCGAGGAGATGTGCCGCGCCCTGAGCGCATCCGCCGACTCCCTGGAGGACCTCACCGACAACGTCCTCAAGGCCGTCATGCCGGAACAGCCGGCCGACGACGTGGCCCTGCTGCTGGCCCGCACCCGCGCGCTCGGCGCCGACCGGGTCGCCACCTGGGACGTGCCGCCCGACCCCGCCGAGGTGGCGCACTTCCGGCAGGCGGCCGTCGAGCGGCTCAGCGACTGGGGCCTGGACGAGGCCGCGTTCGTCACCGAGCTCGTCGTCAGCGAACTCGTCACCAACGCCATCCGCTACGGCGAACCGCCCATCCAGCTACGCCTGATCCGCGACCGTGCGCTCATCTGCGAGGTCTCCGACGGCAGTTCCACCTCACCGCACCTGCGCCGGGCGCACGCGTACGACGAGGGCGGCCGCGGCCTGCTCCTCGTCGCCCAGCTCACCCAGCGCTGGGGAAGCCGGCAGACGGGCAGCGGCAAGACGATCTGGGCCGAACAGCCGCTGCCCGAGGGCCCGTTGCCCGTTGCCGACGAGTGACAGGCTGCTCGGCGCTACCGGAATTCATTCGTAATACACCGGCCTTCGGGCCGGTGGTGAAGTGAATCTGGCAGTGGCGACGCGGAGCGTCGCGGGCTTTGATCCGGCGGTGCCGGACACTACGGTTCCTCGCCTGCGTCGCGGAGCGTCTCGAGGGCTTCTCACGGCCGGCCCGGGTGGCGCTCCCCCGGGCCGGTTCTGCTGTTCGATGTACTTCCTGGCCACAGCGAGCGCGGCACCGCCGGCGGTCGCGGCGAAGTAGGACCCGGACCAGGGCTTGTTGGCCCGCCAGTAGTGGCGCGCCAGGTCGGGCAACTCTCCCTCGGCCTCCGACCGGGGGTACCCCCAGGCGCAGGCGGCGGGAGGGACTCCCCTGGGGGAGCTGACCAGTTTGGTGACGGCGGCCTCGGGCGGGAAGTTCACCCGTAGGTGGATATGGTTGTCCTCGCCGTTGAACTCCACCAGCTCGCACCCGAAGTGCGTGCACACGGACCGCATGATCTTCTCCATGCGGGCGAGATGGGTACCGGTGAACACCTTGTGCCGGAACTCGGTCACCAAGACGAAGTGGACATGCCGCACACAAGTACAGTGCAGGCCAGTTCTGATCTTCTGCATCTCAGCCATAACCCACGTACGTAGGGTGACGGTCATGCAGCTTCGGTACAGCTTCCGCCTGTACCCGGACGGCATCCAACAGGCCGCGCTGGCCCGGGCGTTCGGGTGCGCCCGAGTGGTGTTCAACGACGCGGTCCGCGCCCGCGAGGACGCTCGCAAGGCCGTCCGGCCGTTCCCGACGGCCGGTGAGCTGTCCCGGACGCTGATCACTGAGGCAAAGCAGACGAAGGAGCGGTCCTGGCTGGGCGAGGTCTCCGCGGTGGTGCTCCAGCAGTCCCTGCGGGACGCCGAAACTTCAAGTCACGCAAGGACGCGCGGCAGTCGATCCGGTTCACGGCCAACGCCCGCTGGAGTATCACCGGCAGTGGCCGTCTGAACCTGCCGAAGATCGGCGCGGTGAAGGTGAAGTGGTCCCGCACCCTGCCCACCGCCCCCACCTCCGTCACCGTCATCAAGGACGCGGCAGGCAGGTATTTCGCCTCCTTCGTCATCGACACCGACCCCGCCGCCGACCAGAACCGGATGCCGGAAACCGACCGCACCATCGGCATCGATCTCGGCCTCACTTACTTCGCAGTCCTCTCCGACGGCACGAAGACCGACTCACCGCGCTTCCTTCGGCGCGCGGAGAAGAAGCTGAAGAAGGCCCAGCGGGAGCTGTCCCGCAAGCAGAAGGGATCGAAGAACCGGGCCAAGTCCCGCCACAAGGTCGCCCGCGCCCACGCCAAAGTCGCCGATGCTCGGCGTGAGTTCCACCACCAGCTCTCCACGAAGCTGATCTCCGAGAACCAAGGGATCGCCGTGGAGGCCTTGGCGGTGGCGGGATTGACCCGCACCAAGCTGGCCAAGTCCGTGCACGACGCCGGATGGGCACAGTTCGTCAGCATGCTCAGGTACAAAGCGGAACGGTACGGCCGCACTCTGATCACCATCGGCCGGTTCGAGCCGACGAGTCAGGTCTGCTCCACGTGCGGGGTCAAGGACGGACCCAAACCCCTGAACGTCCGGGAATGGACCTGTGCCGGCTGCGGTACCGTCCACGACCGGGACACCAACGCCGCGATCAACGTGAAGACGGCCGCCGGACTGGCGGTATCGGCCTGCGGAGCGCCGGTAAGACCGGGAGCGATCCCGGCACAGCGCGAAGAAACAGGAAGCCGTGGATTCCCGACCGGAAACTGTGCCGCGTAGCGGCACAGCAACCAGTCGAGAAGGCCACAATCCTCGCCCTTCAGGGAGAGGAGCATGTCAATCGAAGTCGCAGCCCGGGTTCGGCACCGACTCCGAGTACGGCGAGCCGTGCGGCAGGACGTACAGCACGTCCAGGACCAGGTCGGTGTCACCGAGGTTGGCGCCCAGATGGACGTCGCTCGGCCCGCCGGACTCGTACACCGCGCCGCCCTGCCGGTAGACGCCGTCCTCCTTGCAGTCCGAGTGGAAGTGGCTCAACGTGCCCTTCTGGACGTATCCGTAGACCGGGCCGTCGTGGTAGTGCCAACCGGTCGTCTGGCCCGGCGGGACGGTGATCTCCCGCAGGACGTAGTCGGTGTCCCCGACGGTGGTCTGGCTGATCACCCTGCCGGTCACGCCCGGTCCGGCGGGGGTGGCATGGGCGGTGCCGCAGGTCAGCAGAGTGCCGGCGGCCACCGCCCCGGCCATGGCGGTACGGAGCGCGGTACGCATGTGTGGGGGCCTCCTGAACCGAAGATCGAGTACCTTCGTGAACATAGGCCCCCGCACGGCCGGGCGGGGCAGGAACGGTTCAATCCGCGTACGCGCAGCAGGCGTTGCCGCTCATCCGGCGGACACCGCCCGTCACGCCTCGCCCGCGTCCGCCGCGACCTGGGCGAGGGCGCGGCCGGAGCGCACCGAACGGGCCCGCCGCGGGTCGGGCGTGCCGTGCCCGTCCGGGCGCGCGGCGCCCTTCTTCACCAGCAGCCAGGCGTCCTCGCCGGCGCGGCCCCGGAACCGGGTCAGGGCGTACTCGCCGTGCAGCTTGGAGCCGTGCAGCCGGAAGGTGGCGTGCCCGCGCTCCAGCGATTCCCCGAAGCCGACCGGGCGCCCTCTGCGGTCGTGGCTGAGCGGCTCGTACCAGCCGTGGTCCCAGACGATCACGGTGCCACCGCCGTACTCGCCCTTCGGGATCACGCCCTCGAAGTCCTCGTACGCCGGCGGATGGTCCTCGGTGGGCACGGCCAGCCGCTTGTCCCCGGGGCCGGCGGACGGGCCCTTCGGGATCGACCAGGACTTCAGGACGTCGTCGACCTGCAGCCGGAAGTCGAAGTGCATCCGGCGCGCGTCATGGCCTGCTGTCCGGTCCCGTCCAGTTCGGCGACCGGGTCCCCGGGCGGGCGGCTCAGAACTCCTCGTGGCGGTCCGGGTCGCCGCCGAGCCGCCGGTGGGACCGCTCGGAGACGGCCGCCATCTGGGCGGCGTCCAGTTCGAAGCCGAACAGGTCCAGGTTGGCCCGCTGCCGCTCGGCGTCCGCCGACTTCGGAATGGGCAGGGCACCCAGCTGGACGTGCCAGCGCAGCACCGCCTGGGCGGGCGTCACCCCGTGCGCCTCCGCGACGGCGACGACCGCCGGGTCGTCGAGGAGCCGGACGTCCCGGCCGAGCGGGCTCCAGCTCTCGGTGACGATGCCCTTCTCCGCGTGGAAGGCCCGCAGCCCGTCCTGCGGGAACAGCGGGTGCAGCTCCACCTGGTTCACCGAGGGCAGCACCCCGGTCTCCTTCTCCAGCCGGGTGAGGTGCTCCTCGGTGAAGTTGGAGACGCCGATCGAGCGCACCAGACCGTCCTCGCGCAGCCTGATCATCGCCTTCCACGAGTCGACGTACTTGCCGACCCTGGGGTTGGGCCAGTGGATCAGATACAGGTCCACGTACTCCAGGCCCAGCCGCTGCCGGGACTCCTCGAAGGAGGCGAGGGTCTCCTCGTAGCCGTGGTGGCGGCCCGGCAGCTTCGTCGTCACCACCACCTCCGCACGGGGCACGCCGCTGCTCGCCACACCCCGGCCGACCCCGGACTCGTTGCGGTAGTTCACGGCCGTGTCCACGAGCTGGTAACCCAGCTCAAGCCCGTGGCGAACGGCCTGCTCGGCCTGCGTGTCGTCCATCGGCCAGGTGCCCAGGCCGGTGGCGGGGATCGCCGTACCGTCGTTGAGCGTGTATGCCGGAATGCTTGTCACGATGGGACCTTTCCTCGACTGTGTCGTCCCTCCAGCGTCACGGATCGAGGGAGCGGTTGCGAGGCGTTCGGGGCGGAGTAGCCTGGACATGATCGACACCGACCCGGCACTGGAGGTGGGCGATGTTCATCCGAATGCTGCGGCGCCGACTGCCGCGTGGCCTTGTCCTTCTCGGCAACGGCCGTCTCATCCGGGGTTTCAGCGGCGGCGACTACGACGGTCACGGATACCAGTCCTGACCCGCCCGCACCCCTGGAACGGGAGGAGGCGCGGTGGCTGAGGACACCGATGCCCTCGTGGCCATGACGCACATCCTTTCACCCCACTGCCGTGTCACCAGGTTGTCCGGCGGAGCCCTCATCGCCGACTGGCGGCGCACGCGTTTTCTCGGCATGACGACCGCCGACGTGCGGAAGTTCGTCGGCGGCACCTCCGAGGAACGGGCGGAACTCGTCACTGGACTCGTCCGAGCCGGATGCGCGACGGCCCGACGAAAGGCCTGCACGGACGCCGAGGTCGGGCTCTGGCTTCGCGGTGTACATCTCCTGATCCGTGCCATGGGTTTCGGACGCGTACTTCGGCTGCTGCCCCTGATCGCCCCTGGCTACGCCCGCGCGGACGCCCCTTCCCCGCAGGACGTGGCACGGCTGAAACGAGCGGTCCAAGCACACGGCCGCAGAAGCTGGTTCGTCGACGACGACTGCAAGGCCGAGGCCGTGACGGCGTTCGTCCTCCTGCGGCGGTGCGGCTTCGAGGCCACGCTGCACGTCGGGGTGCGTGAGCACCCGTTCGCCCTGCACGCCTGGACGTCAGCGGCCGGGCTGTGCGTTCCCGCCGCCGACCCGCGAGGGCACGCATTCACGCCCGTTCTCTCGATCGGCTGCGGAAGCGAGTGACATTGGAAGCGCTCCGACTCGAATGGTCCGGCGGTGCGGCGAAGTTGTGGACCGCCGGGGCGATGGCTCGGCAGGGACTCGTCACGACGGTCTCCTCACCGGCCGGCACCGCGGCGGTCGTCGGCTGGGCCGACTCGGTCCATGACCGCCTGGCGGGCGCTGGTGCCCTCCTCGACGCCTTCGACCGTCCGGGAGCCGAACCACCGCTGCCGGCCGGTGACTTCGCGGCCGTCCTGGTGTATCGGGACCGCGTGCTGCTGATGCGGGACGCGCAGGCACGCATCCCGCTGTTCTTCCGAGAGTCCGGCGGCCGCGTGAGCGCCGTGAGCACCTCGGCACGCAGCCTGGGTCGCGCCGCGGAGCTGGAACGCCGTTACTTCTGCCGCTACCTGACCGGGAACATGGCCCAACAGCACGCGGAACTGAGCCCGTTCGCCGGGGTGCACCGTGTCCTCGGCGGCGAAGTGGTGGAACTCTCGGGCACCGGGAGGCTGCGCGGCCGGACGGTGCTGCGGGCCCGTCGGGCCGGCCTGCCGCCGGCACCGCCCGCAGACGGCCCCGGCGCGGCCGGGCAGGATCTGCGCCGAGCCCTGGAGCAGGCGGTCGCGCGCCGCCTCGGCAGGACGACCGCGTGCCACGTCTCCGGCGGCACCGACTCCACCAGCGTCGCGTTGCTCGCGGCGCGTCTGCTCGCCGAGGGTGACGCCCCCGACGCGGACCTGATCCTGCTCGCCGGGCGCTTCGCCGGGGGAGAACTGGCCGGGGAGCGGCCGTACCTCGAGGAGGCCGTCGACGCGGTCCGCCGGCTTGCGCCGGCGGCCCGGCCGGTGATCGTCGAGGCTGACGACGTGGCCGACTTCGACGACTTCGAGCACCACGCGGGAGACTCGGACGAGCCGCACGCCCACGCCTTCCGCGCCCCGTTCTGGAGCAGGCTGCACGCCGTCGCGGCGGAGCTGGGCTGCGACATCCTTCTCACCGGTTGCGGGGCCGATCCGGTCGTCGACTCCAACCCCCTGCATCTGCACCGGCTGGCCCGCTCCGGAAGGCTCCGGGAGCTGACCAGGCAGGCACGTGCCCACGCCGCAACCAGTGAACGGGGAATCCGTGAGATCGTCGGCACCCACGTGGTGCGGCCGGCGCTTCCGCTGGCGGCCGAACGGTTCGCGAGGCTCGTCCATCGCGGAACAGTACTCGGGGGCCTCGGCAACTTCACCCGCCCGCCCTGGCTGCGACCCGGCTTCGCGCGGGCTCACGGCTACCGCGCGGCCAGCATCGCCGAGAGCCGCTTCGTGTTCGGGAGCAGGCCGGAACAATCGCTCTACGACGCGGCCAACTACCTTGCCGCTCCCGACCCGTTGTCCTGGCGCTACGCACAGCAGAACGGGTTCTTCCTCTCGCACCCCTTCCTCGACCCGGAGGTGATCGCGACGATGCGGCACCTTCCCGCCGAAGCCACGATGCGAGCGGGCCGTTCGAAGGCGGTGCTGCGCGCGGCCATGGCGGATCTGCTCCCGCCCGGGATACACGGCCGAACGGCCAAGATCCCCTTCAACGACCTCTACGTCCGTGGTCTGCGGGCACACGGCGACGAACTCATCGACCTCTGCCGCTCCGCACGGCATCCCCTCATAGCGGAGATGTTCGACATCGACACGCTGTGCCGGGCGGTGCGGGAGGCGCAGTGGGGGATGGGCGACTCGTACGCCTGGGACCGTGTGAACTGCTCGCTTGCGCTGGTGGTGTGGCTGGAGCGGCTGTCAGAGGAGCGTGCACCGGCAGCGGGGGCGACGGTGCCGGTCATTGTTTGTGCTTGATGTCCCAAAGGATTCGTTCGACTGGGCCCGTCTCGACGATGCGGACGCCGTACCGGTCTTCCGTCGATTTCTTGGGCTCATCCTTACCGTCTTCGGTTCCGATGGTTTCGATGATGCTTGAGCCGTGGGCGTCGAACCTCCAATAGACAGTGACGTATCGGGGGTCCCGTGTATTCTCGTCAATCGCATTGTTCTCGTGAAGCCTGCTCTGGTAGGCGATGTAGTCGTACCCCTGTAGCCGCTTCACCCTTTGGGATAGCTTTTCGCTGTGCCAGCTGTAACCCTGGAAATCTAGATTTTGCAAGGACACGCGGTCCTTGCGTGTGAGGTGGGCGCTGGCGTAAAAAGCCACTTGGTCGTACGACGTGTTCATGGGCAGTTGCACGACGACGCGGGCGGCCACGGTGTCGTTTGCGGCGATCGACGTTCCGTATGGCATCCACGGTTGAGCCTGCACCAACTCGCCCGGCTGGTGAATCTCTCTGCGTGACAGTGGGTGTGTGCCCTCAAAAGACTTCCACTGCTCGGCATCCGATCGCCACTGCTGGAGAAGCAAGTCTTTCGGGCTCATGCTTACCCGCTGTGCCATGGTGTGAAATTCCGTGCCGAGCACGTCGAAACTCTTGTCGCTGTGGTTTTCAAGGGTGATGTCGACCGGTACGGAGAATTCCTTTCGATCCGGACTCGTCACTGGATCCCCCGGAGTCAGTTTGATGACGGGCCTGACCTCGCGCTGGGACGGCAGGTAGAGATTCTGATAGCCGAAATTTCCTACCGCAATGACGATGGTGGCGAGCAGTGCCGTGGCTACCCGCTTCGGAGTGGGAATCGTGGTCAGCGTCCGCCACAAGACGATGACGGTCCATGCCGAACCCAACATGAGGGTGCCGAACAGCACCTTCCAACGGTTCGAGTCGGCGTTGGCCAGCAGTTCAAAAAAGAGCGTCAGGTTGGCCAGGAGAGCCAGGAACGCGCCGAGCAGGGCCACCAAGCCGGAGTTGGGGAAAGTCTGAAACAGCCAGTGGTCCACGAGCGCGGCGGTGCCCAGGAACGCGGTGAAGGCGACGGCGACGAGCACCGCACCAGTGAGGCGACCGGGAAAGGTGAAGGCGCTGGTCAGGTCCCCGATACCGAAATAGCCCAGGGCTGCGGTCGTCAGCACGAGGACCAGCAGGCCCGACACCAGGCACACGCGTGACCGTCCGTTGTGCGTCAGAGCCCGTTGCGCCCGCTCGCGCGTGGCGTCCCGCGAGTTCTTTCGAAGACTCACGCGGCCACCTGCCATGCCGTGTAAACGGTTTTCACGGGTGCCTCCTTCACGGACCACGGCAGATCGAGGTGCCTGCCACCAGGGGAGTTCGTGATCATCGTCTGTGGAGATCCGCCCGATCGCCATCCGCGTGCCTCCGGATGCAGGAGTGCCGGGTGCATCACCGCGTCCCGAGCCGGGGTACCTCTCCAGAGGCCGGTACCGACGACCAGCGGAGCGCACATGACGACGGAAAGCAGCACGGGGAACCAGGCGGTCGAGGTGCACCCCGTCGCCGGGCACATCGGGGCCGAGATCACCGGGGTCGACCTCACCGCGGAACTCGACGACACAGTGGTCGCCCTGATCCGGGAGGCCGTGCTGCGCTGGAAGGTCGTCTTCTTCCGGGACCAGCGGCTCGACCACGCCGGGCACGTCGCCTTCGCCCGCCGCTTCGGCGAACCGGTGGTGCTCGGCCGGCGCGGCAGCGCCTCACCGGCGGGCTTCCCCGAGGTGGAGACCACCGCCGACCGGCTGGAGCTCGGCGGCCGGTTCGGGATGGCGCACGAGGAGTGGCTCCAGCGGCGCCGGCACACCCTGCTGCGCGGCTGGCACTGCGACCACGGCGCCCGCATCGACCCGCCCGCCGCGACCGTCCTGCGCGCCGAGACCGTCCCGCCGTACGGCGGCGACACCACCTGGGCCAACCTGGCCGCCGCCTACGCCGGGCTCTCGGCGCCCGTGCGAGCCTTCGTCGACGGCCTGCGCGCCGAGCACCGCCTCGGCGTCGGCTACCAGCCCCGCCCCGGTGATGACACATACCTGCGCCACCTCCTTGACCACCAGGTGGCCTCGGTGCACCCGCTGGTACGGGTCCACCCGGAGAGCGGGGAGCGGGTGCTGTACGTCAACGGCTACTACGTCGAGCAGATCGCCGACGTCTCCCGCCCGGAGAGCGCCGCACTCCTGGAGATGCTGCTCGAACAGGCCGTACGGCCCGAGTACACGGTCCGCTTCCGCTGGGAGCCCGGCAGCGTCGCCTTCTGGGACAACAGGGCCACCATCCACCTCGCGCCGAGCGACAACGCCCACCTCGGCCACCCCCGCGTCATGCACCGGGTGATGCTGCACGGCGAGGTGCCGGTCGGGGTGGACGGCAAGCCGTCGGAGCCGGTGACCGGCACGGAGGTGCGCCGCTGGTGACTCAGGCGGTGGTCGCCGGGCGCCGGCCGAGCGCCGGGCCCAGGCGGGTCGCCATGTCGGTGAGGATCTGGACGTAGTCCTCGTGCTCGAACGTGAACGGCAGGGCGAAGGCCACCTCGTCGACCTCGCGGAAGGCGGCGTGAGCGTGCAGCTGCTCGACGATCTCCGCCGAGGTGCCGACGATGTCCGGCGCGAAGAGCAGCCGCCCGGGACCCTGCGGGGCCGTGGTGCGGGGCAGGCGCTTGGCCGCGTACGCCTCGTACTTGGCGCGCTGCTCGGGGGTGGCGGAGTCGGTGGGGATGACGACCAGGCCCTGGGAGACCCGGGCCGCCTCGCCGTCCGGGTGATGGGCGCGGAACTCGCGGATGTGCGAGAGCTGGATCTCGGCGAAGTCGTACGCGTCCGCCGGGTCTCCGGCCCGTACGACGCTGCTGGTCAGGAAGTTCATGCCGTGCTCGCCCGCCCAGCGCGCCGAGCCGAGACTGCCGCCGCCGTACCAGAGCCGCCGTCCGAGCCCGGCGGAGTGCGGCTGGACGACGTCGGAGAACACCTCGAAGCCCTCCACCCCGCTGAAGTCGGTGGCCGGCTTGCCCCGGACGAAGTCCAGCAGCCGCCGCACCCGCTCGTAGCTGAAGTCCTCGACATCCGCCGTGTCCGGGTAGAGGGCCTCCCTGACCTGCTCGTAGTGCATGGGCGGGCCCACACTCACCCCGGGGTTGAGGCGGCCGCCGGAGAGGATGTCGACGGTCGCCAGGTCCTCGGCGAGCCGTAGCGGGTTCTCCCAGCCCAGCGGGATCACCGCGGTGCCCAGTTCGATCCGGCTGGTGCGCTGCGAGGCCGCCGCGAGGACGGCGACCGGTGACGATATGCCGTACTGGAGGTGCCGGTGGCGCACCCACGCGCTGTCGAAGCCCAGCCGCTCGCCCAGCTCGATGATCTCCAGCGTGGACTCGTGCCCCCGGCCCGGATCCGCGCCGTCGAACAGGCCGATGGTGAGGAAGCCCAGTCTGCGCAGGGGGCGGGGGGTGGACGGCACGGGTCCTCCAGCGGTCGTACGTCAGTTCTGCCCCGATTGTGGCACCCGAACATTGCGGGAGTGTGATCAGCTCCGGATCGCCTCCGGATCGGCTCCGGTTCAGGTCAGGGGGATGACGATCTCGTCCTCGACCGGCGGGTCCAGCTCCTGCGGGCGGTTCCCGGTGGCGGCGAAGCAGCGCAGCCGTACCGCCTCCGGGCCGACGTCGAGGCGCAGGAAGCACTTGAAGAAGGGCGGGCTGTAGGTGGCCGAGCCGGGGGAGAACAGCTGGGTGTAGATCTTCTTCACGGGCAGCCGGAAGCGCGGGCCGCGGTCCGGGCGGCTGCCGGCCCCGAGCAGGGACGCGACCAGGCGGGTGCGGCGGGTGACCCGGGTGTCCGCGGCGGGCGTGCGGCCGGGCCTGATGCCGAGGCGCTCGGCGATCACGGCCGTCGCCTCCGCCTCGGTGAGGGTGAAGAAGCGGCGGAGCCGCAGCCGGCGGCCGTACAGCCGGCTGTAGAAGGCGAGGGAGTCGCCGCGCAACGGGTAGCAGCGGAAGTCGTCCTCGGTGACGTTCGCGATCGACACCGGCGGGATGGTGTGGGTGGCGTGCATGAAGGCACCGCCGCCGCCCGCCACCACGTACTGGATGGTGCGCCCGGCCACGTCGACGGGATAGCGCTGGTAGTTGTGGATGTCACCGCCGATCGCCGCCACATAGTGATGGGCCGGGTCGCGGACGATGTCGTCGACCGTGCCGCCGCCCTCGATCGCGCACGGGTGGTGCTCGCCGTCCACGTACAGCGGGGAGCCGGTGACGAGGATCTTCGGACGCGGCCCCCGGGACACCTCCCGCAGCCAGGCGCCCTGTTCGGCGTCGATGGTGCCGAGCAGGCCGGTGTCGATGCCGACGATCCGGACCGGCCCGGCGTCGATGGCCCAGTACGGTCCCGGCTGGACGGCCGTCTGCTCCTGCCTCGGCCGCAACTTCCGGGCGTCCGTGAGGAGTTGCTCGTCCGCCGAACGCGGGTGGTGCCACAGCAGGGCGCGCCACCACGCGCGGGTGAGCGGGCGCGGCCTCGGTTCGTCCGGGAGCGCCGGGGCGTCGTCGCAGAAGACGCGCATGAACGCGCCGAGGTCCTCGTACCAGTCGTGGTTGCCGGGTATCGCGTAGATCGGCGCCGGATAGTCCCGGTACGGGCGGAAGAACTTGGTGCCGTAGTCGTCGGTGGTGCCGACCGGATAGATGACGTCGCTCGCGATCACCGCGAAGTCGGTGTCCTGACTCGCCTTCAGGAACCCCGGCACGACGGCGTACTGGGAGTCGTCGCCCTCGCCGGTGTCGCCGATCACCATGAACGAGAACCGGTCCGCCTCATGGCGCCGGATCACCTTGTCGGCGGGCGCCCCGGCGGCCGCCTGCTGCGCCACCCAGCGGCTGCGGGTACGGCCGGTCGGGTCGCCGAACCAGGACGCCAGCACCCCGTTGCGGGCGGCCCACATGGTCCTGGGGTTGAACCAGAACAGCTTCTCGACATGGTCGGGCATCAGTTGGCGGTAGGCGCCGCGCTCGGCCTCGCCCCAGCCGGCGCCTTCTGCGGTTTCGCGTGAGGAGTCAGACACGCGGGAACGGTACAACGATCAACGGGTGGTCGCGGGACGGGGGTTCGGGCCGGACCCGGTCACCATTCGTACGGGTTCGAGGGGGCCCGGTACGGTTCCTGCGGACCGGGCGCCGGGTGGTCGGGGCCGCCGAACCGGCCGGTACCGCCCGGCGTGGGCCGGGCGGGGGTGCCGAACCGGCCGGGGCCGCCGGGTGCCGGGCGGCCCGGGGTGCCGTACCGGTCCGTGCCGGACGGTGCGGGGTGCGTCGCCGTGGCCTGCGGGCCCGCGCCGCCGGGTGCCGGGCGCGGCGAGCGGCCGTCGCGGCTCCGGAGTGTGCGCGCGCTGCGCCGGCCCGGCGGACGCGAGTGCGCCGCCCTTGCGGACGCCGTCGCCGGATCGTTCGCCCCGGCCGCCTGCCGGTCCCAGTCCCCTTCGCCCAGGACCAGCAGCGGGTCGAACATCACCACCACCCCGGCCAGCAGCAGGAACACGACCGGGCCGAGCAGCATGGGCAGCAGCAGCGAGGTCGGTGACGCGCTCGACCAGGAGGTGGCGGACGCCGGGTGCACATCGACGCTCACCGCCGCCATGGCGGTGTAGTGCATGCCGGACACCGCGAGGCCCATCACCAGGCTCGCGCCCAGACTCGCGGTGAAGCCCCGCACCGACACGGCCGCCCACAGCGCGGCCGTCGCCGCGGCGATCGCGATCAGCACGGAGAGGCCGACCGTCACCCGGTCGTAGTGAATCGTTCCGTCAAGGCGGAGCGCGGCCATGCCCAGGTAGTGCATGGCGGCCACGCCGAGACCGGTGATCACGCCCGCCGTCCAGAGCGTCCCCGTGGTCACGCCCCGGTAGCCGACCGCGAAGACGCCGATACCGACCACCAGGATCGCCACCGCCAGACTGAGCAGGGTCAGCCCCACGTCGTAGTGGATCGTGGTCTCCTGGACATGGAAGCCGATCATCGCGATGAAGTGCATCGTCCAGATGCCGCAGCCGATCGAGGCCGCCCCCAGGGCGAGCCAGCCGGGCCGCCACGACTCCCCGTGGTGGTACAGCGACCTGACGATGCAGCGAAGCCCCAGCGCCCCGCCCAGACAGGCCATCAGATAAGCCGCGACCGGAGTCACCGCGCCGTAGTGTAAACCGTCCGTCGTGCCGTGCATGCGTGCAACTCCCCCCAGAGTCACGGCTGTTGTGGGGGAAGGTACTACGCGCCGGGGGCGTGCGCCGGGGCGTTCACCGGGACTTCAGCTGCCCCTCGGGAACCACGGACCGCCACAGCTGCCGCACGCGCGGTTTCCAGCCAGGGCGCAGGGGGGCTCAGGGAGCTCAGGGAGCTCAGGGAGCTCAGGGCGCGACGATCTTGATCGCGCTCATCCAGCCGTGCCCCTCGGGCCGCGTCTGCAGGGCCATGTGCAACAGCTGGATGCCCTCCAGCTCCCGGGCGTGGCGCAGTCCGCCGACGACCACCGGGTTGAGCCCGCCGGAGGTGACCAGTTCGGCCACCTGGTCGCGGGCCGCCGCGTCGTCGCCTGCGATGAACACGTCCAGCGGCAGCCCGCCCACCTCGCCCGCGACCAGCGAGCCCGCGAACGTCGTGTTGAAGGCCTTCACCATGTGTGTGCCCGGCGCGGCGGCCTCGGCCAGCTGCTGGGCGCCGGAGCTGTCCGGTGGCACCGTGAGCGAGTCGAAGGTCGAGAAGTCCACCGGGTTGGAGATGTCGACGACGGTCTTCCCGGCGAGCTGGTCCCCGTACTCGGTCACGACCTGCTTGGCCGCGTCGAACGGCACGGCCAGCACCACCACGTCCGCCGACCCGACCGCGTCCGGCACGGCGGGCGCCACGTCCGCCCCCGGCGTCCGCTCGCCCAGGGCGTCGGCGAGCGTCGCGGCCTTGGCCGGATCCGTGCCGACCAACCGGACCGTGTGCCCGCCCGCCAGGGCCCGGGTGGCGATACCGCCCGCCATGTTGCCTGTGCCGACGATGAAGACCCGCATGCGTGAGCCCCTTCCGTGGGGTGGGAGCTGCCGACGGTCGGTCGGGGGTGCGAGGCTGTTGTATTCGTTCTGAATCATGATAAATCGGTCGGCTTGGCCTGGCTCGGGCTGGTGCTCGAACCCGGGCGTGCCCGTCGACGGTCCGTCGGCCGCACCGGGTTCCTCGCCCCGCTCCCGCCGCGGCGGATAGCGTGTCGATCATGGCGGACTGGAAGATCCGGCCGGCGTCGGACGCGGACGTCGAGGCGGTGGCCGAACTGCGTGCCGTCGTCATGCGGGACGACCTGGAGCGGCTCGGTCGGTACGACGAGCGGCGGGTGCGGCAGCGGCTGCGGGACGGGTTCGACGCGGCCCACACCTGGGTGATCGAGACGGCCGGCGCCTTCGCCGGCTGTGTGGCGCTGCGGCCGGCCGGTGACACCCGCTGGCTGGAACACTTCTATCTGGCCCCGCACGCGCAGGGCGGGGGCATCGGCTCGGCCGTGCTGCGCGAGGTGCTGGAGCGGTGCGACCGCGACGGCGTCCCGGTACGGCTGAACGTCCTGCAGGGCAGCGCGGCCCGGCGGCTGTACGAGCGCCATGGGTTCCGGGTCGAGAGCGAGGACCAGGTGGACGTGTTCATGGTGCGTCTGCCGTCCCCGTGAGCGCCGCATCGTCGCGACCGCCCCACCGTGCATAGGGAAAACCCTCGAACGACCTCGACGTGGCTGACATGCGCGGGTCAAATCTGGAATCCTCGCTCAGCACACGCTTTCTCCCTGGCGTGTCCACGGATCGCGGACCACGCACCCCGGTCCCTGGATCCCGGTTCCCGCACAGCTCAGCTCGTCCCGGACAGCACATCCCCGTCTGCCCGGTCTGTCACCGGCCGCGACCCGGCGGCCGCAGCAGGAGGAGTACGAGTGAGACGTCTTCCCCACAGACGGGCCACGGTAGGAGCCGCCCTGGTCTCCACCGCGGCCTTCCTCGCCGTCGGCATCCAGTCGGTCCCGGCGAACGCCCAGCCCGCCACACCCCACCCCACCCCCGTGCGCACCGGCGGCCTGGAGGCCAAGCTCACCCCCGCCCAGCACACCGCGCTGCTCAAGAGCGCCCAGCAGAAGACCGCCGCGACCGCCCGCACCATCGGCCTCGGCGCCAAGGAGAAGCTGGTCGTCAAGGACGTCGTCAAGGACAACGACGGCACCGTGCACACCCGTTACGAGCGCACCTACGCCGGTCTGCCGGTCCTCGGCGGCGACCTGGTCGTGCACACCCCGCCCGCCTCCCTCGCGGCCGGCACGGTCAGCACCACCTTCAACAACAAGCGCACCATCACGGTGCCCACGGTCAGCGCGGCCTACAGCAAGACCGCCGCCCAGACCAAGGCGCTCAAGGCGGCCAAGGCCCTCGACGCGCAGAAGCCCGTCGCCGACAGCGCCCGCAAGGTGATCTGGGCCGGCAACGGCACCCCGAAGCTCGCCTGGGAGACCGTGATCGGCGGCTTCCAGGACGACGGCACGCCCAGCAAGCTGCACGTCGTCACGGACGCCACCACCGGCAAGGAGCTCTACCGCTACCAGGCCGTCCAGACGGGCACGGGCAACACCCAGTACAGCGGCACGGTCACCCTGAACACCACACTGTCGGGTTCGACGTACCAGCTGTACGACACCACGCGCGGCGGCCACAAGACGTACAGCCTCAACAACGGCACGTCGGGCACCGGCACCCTGATGACCGACACCGACGACGTCTGGGGCACCGGATCCGGCTCCAACACCCAGACCGCCGGCGCCGACGCCGCCTACGGCGCCCAGATGACCTGGGACTTCTACAAGAACACCTTCGGCCGCAGCGGCATCAAGAACGACGGTGTCGCCGCCTACAGCCGCGTCCACTACAGCACGGCGTACGTCAACGCCTTCTGGGACGACGACTGCTTCTGCATGACCTACGGCGACGGTACGAGCAGCACCCACGCCCTCACCTCGCTCGACGTCGCGGGCCACGAGATGAGCCACGGCGTCACCTCGAACACCGCCGGGCTCAACTACACCGGTGAGTCCGGCGGGTTGAACGAGGCGACCTCCGACATCTTCGGCACCGGGGTGGAGTTCTACGCCAACAACTCCTCCGACGTCGGCGACTACCTCATCGGCGAGAAGATCGACATCAACGGCGACGGCTCGCCGCTGCGGTACATGGACGAGCCGGACAAGGACGGTTCGTCGGCCGACAGTTGGTACTCCGGGGTCGGCAACCTGGACGTGCACTACTCCTCGGGCCCCGCGAACCACATGTTCTACCTGCTGTCCGAGGGCAGCGGCAGCAAGACCATCAACGGCGTCACGTACAACAGCCCGACCTCCGACGGCGTCGCCGTCGCCGGCATCGGCCGGGCCGCGGCCCTGCAGATCTGGTACAAGGCGCTGACGACGTACATGACGTCGAGCACCAACTACTCCGCCGCCCGCACCGCCGCCCTGAACGCGGCCGCGGCGCTGTACGGCACCAGTTCCACCCAGTACGCGGGCGTCGGCAACGCGTTCGCCGGCATCAACGTCGGCAGCCACATCACCGTGCCCACCTCGGGCGTCACGGTCACCAACCCCGGCAGCCAGTCCTCGACCGTCGGCACCGCGGTGAGCCTGCAGATATCGGCGAGCAGCACCAACAGCGGCTCGCTGACCTACGCGGCGACCGGCCTGCCCACCGGCCTGTCGATCAGCAGCTCGACCGGCGCCATCACCGGCACACCCACGACGGCCGGCACCTACAGCACCACCGTCACGGTGACCGACTCGACGGGTGCCACCGGCACGGCCTCCTTCACCTGGACCGTGAGCTCCAGCGGCGGCGGGGGCACCTGCACCTCGTCCCAGCTGCTCGGCAACCCGGGCTTCGAGTCGGGCAACACGACCTGGACCGCGACCAGCGGTGTCATCACCACTGACAGCGGCGAGGCGGCCCGTACCGGTTCCTACAAGGCGTGGCTCGACGGCTACGGATCGACCCACACCGACACGCTGTCCCAGTCGGTGACCATCCCGTCCGGCTGCACCGCCACCACGTTCACCTTCTACCTGCACGTCGACACGGCCGAGACCACCACCAGCACCCAGTACGACAAGCTGACGGTCACCGCCGGTTCGACCACCCT
>NZ_JBEOYD010000073.1:0-30522 GCF_040296885.1 Streptomyces sp. NPDC001980
CGTCGTCACCGACGAATCCCACACCGCCGAGGACGGCCCGTGACGCGCTGCCCGGGGCCCCGCCGACCGGGTCCGGGGCGGCATCACCGACCGCCCGTCCGAGGAGAGCCGCGAGCAGCGGGCCGAGCGCGGACTTCGTGGCCGCCGCCTGCTCCGCGATCCGGCCGATGGGCCAACGCATCAGCATGTGCGGCGTGTTCGCGACCTCGGCCGGGCGCACCGAACGCCAGCCGAGCCGCCGGAACAAGGGCTCGCCCCGCGCCTGGACGGTCGCGTCGAAGCGCAGTACGCCCGCTGCTTCGGCCCGCGCACAGGCGGCCCGCACCAGTGCGGCACCGATGCCCCGGAGGCCGCGGGCGCTCGGCGCGACGACGAGCCGGCCGCCCGCCCACCAGCCGAGGTCCGGGCCGTCGTCGACCGGCCCCAGCCGCACCCCGCCGAGGACCGTGCCCGCCGCGTCCTTGGCGACCAGCACCAGCATGCGCGGGTCGGTGTCGCGATCGTCCAGGTCGTGGCCGTCGAACAGCCCCTGTTCGTGCACGAACACGTCCTGCCGCAGCCGCCGGTAGTCCGCCAACTCGCCCTGCGTGCCCGCCTCTTCCACGCGAAAGGAGATCTCACGAGCGAGGGTGCTCCGGTCGCCCAGCAGGGCCAGGATGTCGTACGGCCCTTCTGTCGCCGCAGTTGCCGGGGATCCGTCGAGCAGCACTCCCCTCACCCGCCCGCCGTCGACAGCACGCTGCACGCCCCGCAGGCCGCGCACCCCGCCCTCTGGTCGGCGCCGCGCATCCCCGCGGCACGCAGCCTGGTGGCGACGCCTTCGGTGACGTATCGCAGCAGTTCGGCGCTCGGGGCGGCGACGCCGTCGCGGGCGGCGAGGGTGCCCTGCATCGGGCGGAACGGGACGACGAAGGGGTACACCCCCCGGTCGATCAAGTCTCCTGCCCCCGCGACGAGTTCGTCGGGGTCCTCGCCGAGGCCGACGAGGAGATACGTGGAGACCTGGTTGGCTCCGAAGACGCGTACCGCCTCGTCCCAGGCAGCCTCGTACTCGGCCAGTGGGACGGTCGACTTGCCGGGCATCCAGCGGCGGCGCACCGCGTCGTCGAGGGACTCGGCGTGGATGCCGATGGCGGTGGCGCCGGCGTCGTGCAGTTCCTGTATCCACGCGAGGCCGCCGGGCGGTTCGCACTGCACTTGGATCGGCAGGCCGGGCACGGCCTCCAGCACCGCCCGGACCGACCGTACGAGGTTGCGGGCGCCGCGGTCGGGTCCGGTGGTGGTGCCGGTGGTCATGACCATCTGTTTGACGCCGTCGAGCCGTACGGCTGCCTCGGCGACCTCGGCGAGCTGCGCCGGCGTCTTGGCGGCCACCGTGGCGCCGGAGTTCAGGGACTCCTCGATGGTGCAGAAGCGGCAGCGGTCGGACTCGGCGTAACGGATGCAGGTCTGGACGACCGTGGTGGCGAGGACGTCGGCGCCGTGCAGGCGGGCGATGTGCTCGTAGGGAATGCCGTCGGCCGTGGTGAGTTCGTAGAACTTCGGGCGCTGTACGGCGGTGAGGGTGAGGCCGGTGTCTTCGTCACCGAGCCACACTCTGCCGTCGCGGACCCGGTAGGGGCTGTCGGGGTTGCGGGGCAGCGCGGCACCGGCACCGTCGACGAGGACGTGCCCGTCGTCGCTCGGCCCCGCGCCGTCCGGCCGCCGCACGGGGGCATCCAACACCACTCCGCGCAGGGCGAGTTCGGCGCGAGTCATGATCCGCACATCCACCGCCGCAGAGCCGGTGTCCACGCTCATGCCGGCCCCTTACAGCTGGTAGGTGGAGTTGATGATGGCGCCCTTGCGCGCGTAGTGGATCAGCGCGTCCTGGACGTCGAGGGGGTGGGTCGGGATGACGCCCTCGATGAGGTCCTCCTCGCGGGCGCCGTGCAGGGACAGCCCGAAGCGGCAGCAGTAGACCCTGCCGCCCTCGGCGATGAACGTCTTGAGCTGGTTGTTGATGTTGTGCTCGCCGGGGAAGGCGGAGTTGCCGGTGGTGGGGAAACCGCGCGTGGCGAGGCAGTTGAGGGAGCCGGGGCCGTAGAAGTAGATGGCGGTCTCGAAGCCCTTGCGCAGGGCGCGGGTCGCCTGGAGGACGGCGACGAAGGACACGGACGACTCGTGCGCGATGCCGTGGACCAGGGTGAAGTAGGTCTCGCCGTTCTCGGCCTGGTAGTCGGGGAAGACCTTGGTGGAGCCGTAGATGCTGGAGCCCTCGGGGAGGGAGGGGTGCGGGATCTCCTCGAGGGACTTCTGCTCGACGTCGCTGAGCTGGGCTGCTGTTTCGGTCATGGGAATCTCCTTGTGCGAGGCGGGGGTTGGGCAGAAGGGGTTCAGTCGTAGAGAGCGGCGAAGGTGTCGCGGAAGACGAGGTCGGCGAGTTGGCCGCCGCCGGTCGCCTGCGCGAGACGGGCGTACTCGCCGGTGAAGTCGCCCCACGGCTGGTCGCTGGCGAAGAGCACGCGGTCGTGACCGATGCCGCGCTGCTCGATCTCCCGGGCCAGCCAGTAGGGCAGGAAGCCGATGGCCCAGGACAGGTCGGTGTAGACGCGCTTGCCGGCGGCGATCCAGTCGAAGAAGCGGAAGCCGGCGAGTTTGATGTGGCCGCTCATACCGCCGCCGAAGTGCACCAGATGGACCGGGACGCGGTCGGCGTACCAGTCGACGAGGTGGCCGACCTCGTCGATGTCGGAAGCGGCGCCGGGAGAGGTGTGGACGTGGACCACCAGGCCGTGCCGGGCCGCGGCGGCGAAGATGCGGTCCAGCTGCGGGCGGCAGCCGGGGTCGGTGGGACGGCCGCCGAGCAGGAAGCTGAGCTTGAGCGCTTTCACCCCGGGTTCCCCCGCCAACGCCAGTGCCTGCGCGGTGCGTTGCCCGTCCTCGGGACGCGGCGAGACCCACAGGCCCGCCCGGATCCGGTCGTCCGACTGAGCGGCCTCGATCGCCAGCTCGTTGAAGGAGAAGGCGACGGCCGGGTCGGGGACGCCGTAGTTGGGGATGACCAGGGCGCGTTCGGTGCCCTCGGCGTCCAGGTCGGCGATCAGCTGCTTGATGGTGGCGCGGGCGGTGATGTCGGGGTTGACGGGCGGGCCGCCGTAGAAGGGGTAGGCGGGCAGGACACCGATGTGACGGTGGGCGTCGAAGACCATGGCCGTCAGCCGATCGGGAGGGCGGAGGCGAGGGCGTTGGGCGCGCCGGTAAGAGTGCCGCACACGTCGGCCAGGCGGCGCGAGGCGTCGATGTGGCCGGCCAGGAACTCGGCGTCCCGGCCCACGGCCTCGAACCGGCCCGAGCCCCAGGTGTACTGCCAGGGCAGACCCAGGAAGTACAGGCCGGGGACGTTGCTGACGCCCCGCCAGTGCATGGGGTAGCCACGGCCGTCGAAGGCGGGGATCTCGATCCAGCGGTGATCGCGGGTGAAGCCGGTGGCCCAGACGACGGAGGTGATGCCGGCCTCGCCGAGGTCGAGGGCGCTCGGCTGCTCGTCCGGCAGCCATACGGGCCGGTAGCGGGCTTCGGCCGCCGCCTGGACGCCACTGGCCTCGATGTGCGCGTCGATGGCGTCCTTGATGCTCTCGGCCACCGCGTCGGCGTGGTCGAGGTTGGTCTTCAAGTCGCCGGCGAACTCCAGGACCGGTCCCTCGACCTCCGTGAGGCGGCCGTACAGACGCATCCCGTCGCGGGCGAAGGCGCGCAGGTCGATGTCGCGGCCACCGTCGCGCCCGGTCACGTAGTGGTTGACCCGCAGGCGCACCGCGTCTGCGTCGTCGAACCCGTCGATGCTCCTGGCGTAGTGGCCCATGTCGTCCAGCCAGGCCACGCAGTCACGGCCGCGGTAGAAGCGGGCGACCCGGGGCGCGCTGCCGACCGCGAGATGCACCTGCCGGCCGGCAAGGTGGAGGTCCTCCGCTATCTGGCAGCCGGACTGGCCCGTGCCGACCACGAGGACGGCACCGTGCGGAAGTCGGTCCGGGTTGCGGTAGCCGGAGGAATGGAACTGCTCGATGCCGGAAGGCAGCCGCTCGGCCATCCGGGGCAGCTTCGGGGTGTGGTAGGGGCCGGTGGCGACGACGACCTGGTCGGCGGTGAACTCCCCCGCGGCAGTGGTGACGCCGAAGACACCGCTCGCCGAGCGTCGCAGCCGGGTCACGGACACGCCTTCGACCAGCGGCGGCTGGAAGGCGGCGACGTACTCCTCCAGGTAGCGCACGATGTCGTCGCGGACCATGAAGCCGTCGGGGTCGCAACCGGCGTAGGGGTGGCCGGGCAGCCTGCACTGCCAGTTGGGGGTCACCAGACAGAAGGAGTCCCAGCGGCGCTCGCGCCACTCGTGCCCGATCCGGTGGGCCTCGATCACCACATGGTCGACACCACGCTCGCCCAGGCAGTGGCTGACCGACAGACCGGCCTGGCCGCCGCCCACCACGGCCACCGTGTAGTGGGCTCCCGAGAGCTGGGGCGCAGGGGTCACCGTGCGCTCCCGTCGGCGTCGAGCAGCGCCTCGACAGTGACCTTGCCGCCGGCCGGGAAGGCACGGACACGTGCCGTCTCCTCGATCCGCTCCAGCTGGCCGGAGGCGCCGGTGCAGTAGAAACCGAATTTCTCCCGTACCCTCTCACCGGCGATTCCGAGCGCCGTCCGACTCCGCTCCAGGAAGTCGGCGACTTCGTACTCGGCACCCACCGTGAAGTACTCCTCGATTACCGTGGAAGGGGAATAACAACGCTGGATGTCACCGTCGGGCCAGCGCACATCGAAATACATCTCGGGCATGACATCCTCCATGCCTGGCGCCGAGGTCCTCGCACCTCGACGCTGCGTGTGCCCACCACTTCAGCCAGCAGCGATTACCGAACCAAGTCATCCGGACTAAAGCGGAGTTACGGAACCCTCACGCCGAACCGAGCCCGACCCGCGGGAATTTGCCTCAGGGGCAAATTCCGGCACCTCACGCGAGATCAACGAGACCTGCGGGGCCGGAGCCCCGCCATTTGTCGGAGCAATACCGCTACTCGGCGGCTCCAGATATTCGATCTGAGACCGACGCTGTTCTCCCGCCCACTTCCGTACCCGCAGGCACCCTCACGAGAAGAAGCACACGACCCTGGTTCCTCCCCCGTTCGACCCCGACCTCGGCACCGCACCGGCGATCGTGCCCGAACGGCCCCCGCAGGTCTCCACGCTCGACGTGGTCGCCGCGATGCGGCAGAGCGAGGCGGCCACGCCGCCCAGTGACGAGCAGCTGAGCCGAGGAGGGTTCTTCGAGGTCGAGGAGCGAGCGGTACCGGGACCGGAAGGAAAGCCCGATGTCTCGCTGCCGACCTGCCCCCCGGCCGCCCCGAAGACCGCCGGCCCCCGGCCGGTCCTCCACTGCGCCCATGGAGGCGCCATGGTCATCGGCAACAACCCCACCGGCGTCGACCTGGTCCCGGACTGGACGCGCGACCTGGACGCGGCCGCCGCGCCGGCGGAGCACCGGCGCACACCCCAGCACCCGTACCCCGCTCCGGTGGAGAACGCCCACACCGGACTGGTGTGGACGGCGGAACACGCCGGCGAGTTCTGCGGCGCCCCGGATCGGATCCCCGTCGCGAGGACCAGCGCCGGAGACGGACCGACGGCCGCGGCCGCCCTGCCGGCCCGCGACCGCAAAGGACCGAGGCCGATCGGCCAGGTCCCCATGACCCCCATCCTGGACGACCGCAACAACACCCTGTCCGCCCGCCAGATCACGGACCGCGGCGTGCGGGACCGCCTCTCCAACGAGACGGCCCGGACCGCGCCGCTGGGCGAGCCGCACGGTGGCCCGGACGTACCCGCGTACACCGCGCCCGCACACGTAGAGGACCTGTCCGCTCCTCCCCCGGCATCCATCGACGACGGCTCCACCGAAACCTCCCGGGACAAGGCGAACGCCTACACCCCGCAGATCTCGGCGACCGCCAGTCTGGCCGAACTACACATCTGACCCGGCAGCCTCCACGGCAACAACGAACCCGCACCGCACCCCGCGGTCCCCCAAGCCACCACGCGCACCTGGACCGGCCGCACAGGCCGCTCCACGAATGACGCCATAACGCCGCGCCCGGCGGCACCCTGATCCTTGACAGCGAGGGACTCGCCAAGGCCATACTGCGCGACCGGTCCCTCACGGGACGGCTCGCCCTGGCCCGCGCCGACGACCTGCGCGTGATCACGTCCGCGGCCACCCTGGTCGAGGTCGTCCACCCCCGGACCAACCGCCCGGCCCTGCAGTGGACGCTGTCCCGCCTCGTCGTCGAGCCGGTCACCGAGCCCATCGCCCGCCACGCCGCCGCTCTCCTCGCCGACGCCGGCCTAGACGGCCACAAGTACGCCATCGACGCCATGCTCAGCGCCACCGCCCTCGCCGCCCCCGGCCCCGTCACCATCCTCAGCGCGGAGCCCGAGGACCTGACCACGCTGTGCGGCGGACAGGCCACCCTGATCAAGATCTGACCCAGGCCCTCGTCGACGAGGGCCCCTTTCGGCTCTGCATCTACTCGTCATCAGTCTCTGGTGTTTCCGACGTCCGCGCCGTCTACGCGTCCGGGTGGTGGATCATCTCGGGCTCGGCGATCCTCCGCGCGCTGGCCGCCTTCAGCATGACACCCTCTCGACGTCCCGCCGACACACCGGCGGCCGGCGGCGAACCGCACGGACCGGCCGCATCCGACCGGTCCACCGCACCCGACCAGTCCGCGGCGCGATGACCTCGCGCGCCCTCACCGCCGGAGGCACATCGAAATGTCCCGTCCCGCCATGACCGCACACACCCTCACCAGCCCGTCGCACACCACGTCCTACCTCACGGCCGGCCCGACCGGGGGGCCGCTGCTGGTCTTCGTGCACGGCTGGCCCGCCCTCGCCGCCACATGGCGGAAGCAGCTGACACACTTCGCCGCCCTGGGCTACCGGGTCGTGGCACCCGACCTCCGGGGCTACGGCCACTCCACCGTGTACGGCTCCCCAGACGCTTACCGCCAGGAGAACGTCGTCCACGACATGCTCGAACTGCTCGACCACCTCGGGCGCGACCGGGCGGTCTGGATCGGCCACGACTGGGGAAGCCCAACCGTCTGGAACCTCGCCGGCCACCACCCCGACCACACCGCGGCGGTGGCCAGCCTGGCCATTCCCTACCGCACCCTGGAACGGGGCCTGGCGGCCATGCTGCCGCTGGTCAACCGCGACCTGTACCCCGAAGACACCTATCCCATGGCGCAGTTCGACTACATGGCCTACTACGAGGAGCATCCCGAACGGGCCACGGCGGTGCTGGACGCAGACCCGGGCAGCAGCGTCAGGGCACTGTACCGGCGCGGCGACCCGATCGCGCCGGGCACGCGGGTCTCCCCGCGGGCCACGCTACGGCGGGACGGCGGCTGGTTCGGCGGGGCCGACCGCGCCCCCGACCTCCCGCTGGACACGGCCGTCCTCACCGAGGAGGACGCCGATGTCCTCACCGAGTCGCTGACGCGCAACGGCTTCGCGGGACCCACCGCCTACTACCTCAACCACGAGGCCAACGCCGTGTACGCCCGACAGGCGGTCAACAGCGGCCGGCTGGACCTTCCCGTCCTCTTCCTGGGCGCCGACTACGACGCCACGGCCGACGTCGTGACGACACGCCTCGCCGAACCCATGCGCGCGTACTGCTCCGACCTCACGGAGGCGCGCGTCCCGGCCGGCCACTGGCTCCACCTCGAACGCCCCGACCTGGTGAACACGCGCCTGGCCGACTGGCTGAGCCGCATCGGCCGCCCTGACGCGCCTTGAGCCAGGCCACGCTCTCCTCGACCAGGTCGAAGATGTCCGCCCCTTCGGCGATGCGATCCGCTTCGATGATGTGCACGCGGATCGCGTCCCGGCCGACGTAGAGGGCGTCCGCCAGGGCCACCGAGCCCTGTCCGGCGGCGACTTGGGGTTCGCCGCGTACTCCGGGGCCGTCTTTCACGTGGACGAGTTCGACTCGTTCGCCGAGCCTGGCGACCACGTCGGCGGGGACCTGGCCCGCGGTCTGTGCCCAGTAGAGGTCGACCTCGGCGACGGCCGACGGGTCGAGGGCGTCCCACAGCACGTCGTAGCCGTAGCGGCCGTCGTCGAGCGGGGTCCACTCCCCGTAGTGGTTGTAGCCGACCCGCAGGTCATGGGCTGCCGCTGCCTTCGCGAGGGCGTTGAGGCGGTCGGCGTACCTGCGCACTCCGTCGGCCGAGACCAGAGCGTCGCGGGTGAATCCGGGGAGTGCTTCGGGGGTGGAGGCGATGGCGATGGGTGCGTCGGCCTCGGCCATCTCCTCGAAGAACCAGCCGGGGTCCTCGCGTCGGGCAGGCGGGCGTGGGTGGAGGAGACCGTGAGGCCGGCGGCGTCGATGGCGGCCTTCAGCGAGCGCGCCTCGGCGAGGCGCGCGGCACGGTTCAGCTCGCTGCGGCCCAGGCGGAAGGGCTCCACCGTGGCCACCCCGAGGCCGGCGATCCTGGCGAGTGTGGCGGGGCGGTCCTCCAAGACGTTCCCGGACGGTGCTCCTGGTCACGGCCGTCACCTTGAGCATCATGCTTCTCGCCCTAGCAGCAGAACTGCAAATGACCAACAGCAACATCTACCTGCAGTTGATCGCGGTGGGGCTGGTCGGAATGATCGCTGCGCGGGCGGCAGTGGTACGGGAGCGCCGGCAGCGGGCGCTGGCGCAGGCTCGGTGGGTGGCTGCGTCAACTCAGGAAGTGCTGCTTCGGCCGCTGCCGCGCAGGGTGGGCTCGCTGCGGATCGCATCTGTCTACCTGTCCGCTGACGAGGAGGCAGCGGCCGGCGGAGACCTGTACTCGGTCGCTGAGGTGGATCACTCCACGCGCATTCTGATCGGGGATGCTAAAGGCAAGGGGCTGGCCACGATTGAAGAGGTCGGCTTTGTCCTCAACGCCTTCCGGCGCTCAGCCTGGCACCGTCTCCCGCTTGCAGACGTTGCCACCTACCTTGAACACAACTTGGTTGAGGATGTCTCGGCAGCCGCTGCACTGCCAGGCGGCACGGATCAGGAACTTTGCCCCTCCCGTTACCCCGAAGGCTTCGTGACCGCGGTCGTGGTCGATCTGCCGGAAGACGGCGATCGGATCAGCCCGGTGAACTGCCGCGATCCGCCGTGACTACCGCGCCGGCCTGTCGCAGCGGGCTTTGCAGCGCCAACACAACGGCGTGCCACCCTGTCGCATTATGAGATCGTGCGTGCTCAACTTTCGTACGAGCCCAAGGACGAGCGGCAGGCCGCGTCTCTCGCCGCCGCACTGGCGCGTGCCGGCGTCGACGTCGTGCCCGATGCCGACACGGTCGGGACGGACGCCGTCGTCCTGCTGTGGTCGTACGCTGCCGAGGCCGCCTGGGTCCCCGCCCGGGCGGAACGCGAACACGTCGTACCCGTCCGTCTCGACGACTGCCCACTGCCGCCCCCGCTGAACCGACTGCCCCAGGTACGCCTCGCCGTCGGCGTGACGGACGCGGGAGCGGCCACGATCGTGCGCCTCGCCTCGAGTGCCGCGCTCTCCGGCGAACAGGTGCCCGAACCCTGCCAGAGCCCGAAAGGCGGCACTCCCGAGAAGTGGCCTCGGCCGGGCGGTGATGGCGTCCCGCGTGATGGTGTAGGCGATCACCGTGCGGGTGTGCGCGGGCGGGTGGTGCACCAAGGTTCGGGGCGGATCCCCGGTTTCGCCAACCGGAAATCCGCAGCCGTCTCGTCGAGTCCGGCCCTCTGCTCAGGTTGGCTCAGGCGTTGGGACGCTTGCCGTGATTCGCCTTCTTCTTCTTGCGGCCGCGTCGCTTGTTCCCTCGCTTAGCCATGGTGCACATCTCCCTAATCCGGGACTTTCTATGCCTTCTTCAGTCTAGATTCGGCCCGGAGTGTCCGCATCAGCGGTACTGTGGGCGCGTGCTGCCGGCCGCAGGTCAGAGGCAGTGCAGGGCTCGGACCATCAAGCGCTTTCCAAAGCCCCTGGCCGCGCACTGCGTCATGATCTGTTGATGGATGAGTACGCGTGGCCAACGGGCCCAGACGTGCACGCCGCAGAGGTGGTTCTGCGGAACGGGACGGCAACCGTCGCAGCTCTGCCCGTCCCCTTGCTGGTTCTACCGTGACACCGGGACCATTCAGCCGGCGGCGATCCCTGATTGTTTCCACAGCGCAGACTGCCCACGTGCCACCATGACCTGGTGAACTACGACTTGACCCGCCTGGGGTCCCGGGAGTTCGAGCATCTGTCCCAGACGCTGGTCAAGTGTGTTCCAGGACCAGGAGTTTCGGTCTTCGGTGACGGCAAGGACGGGGGGCCGCGAAGCAACGTTCGAGGGAACCGTGCCCTACCCGTACGAGAGGGAGCAATGGCACGGTTGCGGGGTCGTCCAGGCGAAGTTCAAGCAGCGTTCCGAGGGCGTCTCCTCGGGTACGGAATGGCTTGAGCGGCAGATCAAGGCGGAGTTCAACGAATGGCTGCGGCCCGATTAACCCGTCGACCACCCTCGGGGCCCGGCGGCTCGACAGTCACAGGCGCGCCCTCCATACCCACCGGGTCCCCCGTTGCTGAGCCACTCATGCAGGGCCCTCACCCGGGGCGACCGCTGGGGATGGCGAGTTCACGGCCACGGTAAAAGCCTTCCCGCTCCTCCACGACGTACGGGGCCATGGCGGCCCGCCGCCGCGTCTCCGACTCGGAGGCCCGCCAGGAGTCACACGCCTCGCTGGAGTCCCAGAAGGACACCCCGGTGATCTCCTGTCCGTCTTCGGACCAGTACGCGAAGGCACGGTGCATACCCTGCGGACGGGTGGCCGGCCGCCACGCCTTCTCGAAGTCATCGAGGGTGCCCGGCCGAATGCGGCGCGTCGACACCCAGACGAAGTGTTCATCCATCCCATCCTCCTCCGCTACGTCGGCCCGGCTTGTCGGCGCCCATGCGACCACCGTAGGTCCGCAGCACCGATTGCGCCTGAGCGGCAATCGCGGTGCTGCGGAGAATCCCCCTGTGGTGTCGGCAGGGGCTGAATCGCCGGTGTGCCCTGTACTGCACCGTGCGCGGCAGACGTCCCCGGCACGGAAGGCAGGACATGATGGACGTAAATCAGCGTTCCAGGAGGAGGGGGACACAATGGTAAAATCCGGTCATGGCGGTACCGGCGATGTGGCGGGCGGCAAATCGCGGTTCGATGACATCTACGACCGTCCGGACCCCCGCGCGTACTTCCAGCGGCTCGCCCCGCTTGAGTACGAGATCCCGCACCATGCCCAGCCGGTCTTCCGGCAGGTGGCAACCGACCGGGCCGCGCTCGACGACGGCCACCCCGGCAGGCTGGCGATGCTGGACGTGTGCTGCTCGTACGGGATCAATGCCGCGCTGCTCAACCACGACGTCACGCTGGCGGAGATGTACGAGCGGTACACCTCCCCTGCTTGCCAGACGATGTCGAGGTCAGAGCTCGCCGCATGGGACAAGGAGTTCTATGCCGAGCGACGCCGACCGGACGCAGTACCTGTCTTCGGCCTGGACGTGGCGGCACCCGCCGTGCGGTACGCACTCGAGGTGGGACTGCTGGACGCCGCCTTCACCGATGACCTGGAACAGAGTCCACCCAGCCCTGGTCTGAGGTGCGCGCTCGCCGAGGTCGGCCTCATCACGCTGACAGGCGGCGGCAGCTATATCACCGCTCGCACATTCAGGGCGTTGCTGGACAGTGTCAGAAGGCCGGTGTGGGTCAGCGCGTTCGTTCTGCGGACCGTGTCGTACCACCCGATCGTCCGGGTACTGGCCGTGCACGGTCTGAGCACCGCCGTCGATGTCTCCCACACCTATCCGCAGCGTCTCTTCACCGACGAGCGGGAACAGCGGTATGCGATCGAGGCGGTACGGGCGCTGGGAGTCGACCCCGCGGGGCGCGAGAAGGACGGTCGTTTCCACAGCCTGCGCTACGAGTCCCGGCCCGAAACGCGGTGGCAGTCAGGCGACCGAGTAGAGGCTCACTGCGCGCAGCCGACGTCCAGTACTTCAATCACCTCTCCGTGGACCGTGTAGACGAGCCAGCACCACTCACCGAACGCTGCCGCCAGGTCCGGGGCCCGCATCTTCGCGTCCTCGGTGACCGCGTCGATGAGCGCCATGATCTCCGCGTGCATCTCGTCCGGCACATCGAAGAGCACGCTGGCGGCGGGTTGGACCAGTTCGACTCGCATGACGCCCCCGCAGACGGGCAAGCAGGACACCAGGCGAAGCGGCGTACACCGCTCGGCTCGATGACCGAATAAAATCCCTCACGACCACCATAAATCCACTGCTTGCCGCGCGAGGCGGCGCCCGCTGGTACTGCCTGGGTGGCGACGGAACGAGCGGTCGGCCCCGGTGCGGCGTCAGCGGATGCCGGTGCGCGCGTGCCCGCCCCGGCGCCTGCCGTGCTCGGTCGAGGCCCGGACGAGAAGGCTCTCCGCCCGTGCCACGGCGTCTGCGGCATTGCGTAGTCCCATGAGGACGCAGAGTGTGTAGGCGGCATCGTCGAGCCGGCGGTAGCTGAGCGAGCTCAGCGGATCCCGCAGCAGACCGTTACGCGCGAAGCGCAGCGGCAGCGGTCCTGACGTGGGGCAACAGCATGCGGTCGCACCTCGTGCAGGGTCGCACTGACCTCCTCCGCCTTGGCACGATGGGCAGCAGGGTCTGTACTCGAAACGGCCGGCGCGGCGGGTGGTTCGACGCAGGACACCTTCACGCTCCCGCTCCTTGTACTCCGCGCTGATGCGCAGCTCCCGCTCGCTCATCTCGATGTCGTCCCGCCTGATCCCGGGCAATTCCGCCTCGAGCACATACGCGTCGTCGATCTCTGGCATGTCCGCCGCAGGAGACCAGGCCAGTGCGGCGGCAGGTACGGCGGCGGCGCCCTGCAGCAGCCGGTTCATGCGCTCGACCAGCTCCTCGAACTCGGCGGCGATCGGTCTCACCCCGGCCGAAGCCGGCGAAGGACCTGTCCAGCAGGCTGCCGGGCCGGTGCCGTACGGGCGACGTCATCACGGTTCGCCTCCGGAGAGTGGGCCATACGGGTCGCCCTCCACGGTGCGCGTCTCCGCAGCACCGGGCGACTCGACCCCGTTCTCACCGTCCTCATCACCGGCAACGCCCAGGCGCCCCATGAACGCGGGCTCGCTGCGCGCCAGGACACGCTGGAGCTGCACCCGCAACTCCGTGTACTGCACACCCGTGCCATATCGCTGTGCTGCCACGGCAGAACCAACGCATTGCGCCTGGGGAGCGAAGTGCGCCGGACGGGTGGAGCCGCGCACGCGCCGCAACAGACATGCAGGACCACAACTCTGGTCGGACACTGGGGGCAAAGCAGTGGCTGACGGCGTACGAACCCAGGGCGCGATGGCTATGAACCACGGCACCACACACTCCTCCGGTGCGACGGATGCCGTCTCCACACGTTCCGTGTTCGGCGCGCCGTGCTGGGTGAGTCTGAGCAGCCGCGACCTCGACGCCACGCAGGACTTCTACGGGGCCGTACTGGGCTGGCGGTGGCGCACCGCCAGACTCGGCGACCGTTTCCGGACCGCACTGGCGGACGGGGTACCCGTCGCGGGGGTCGCGGAGATGGCTACCACGTGGCAGATGGCCGTGGCCTGGACGCCGTACTTCGCCGTGGCGAACGCGGACGAGGCGGTCGCCCGCTTCCGGGAGCGCGGCGGGACCGTGGCAGTGGGGCCGATCTCCTTCCCTCCCGGAAGGGCGGCGCTGCTCGCGGACCGCGACGGCGCCCGCTTCGGGGTGTGGCAGGGGAAACTCGTCACCGAGTGGGAGGCATGGCGGCAGGCAGCGTCGACGTTCATCACCCTGCACACCCGTGACGCCTTCGACGCGGCCATCTTCTACGGCGAGGCCCTCGACTGGGCCTCGGACCTGCCCGGCTGCTGCGAGGTCGAGTACGCGGGAGGCGAAGTACTGCTGCGCAGCCGGGGCGCCGTCGTGGCCCGCATCGAGTCAGGCTCGGTGGAGACGCCACCCGACCCGTCGGTCCGGCCGCACTGGCAGGTCCACTTCACCGTTGCCGACGTGGGACCGTGCGTCCATGCCGCTGGGAAATGCGGCGGCAGTGTCTTGGCGGAGGGCCGGCGGGAGGCCACACTGCGCGACCCCGACGGCGCCCAGTTCACCGTGACCTCGCGTCGGCAGTACTGACAAGGCGGAGCCACCGGATCAAGGGCCTCCCAGTGGCCGGGGACAAGGTCGTGATCGGCATGACCAGCGAAGCGGACATGGCCCGTAACGTCACCGATGACCAGCTCGCCGAGTTCGTCCAGCGGGTATGACCGTCATCCGACCCGCACCGACCTCACCACCCGCCACCTGCACGGTCGTATCACCCACCAGGGCAAGAAGGCACAGCGATCCGGGCCAGTCGGCGGTGGCACGTCGAGCGCACGCACGAGACCGGGCTATGGGTTCCTCCCGAGCGCAGCATCCGGGCCGACTCCGGCTCCCCGGCACGGAGTTCACTGTCTCGTCGGGACGTCGTCCGCCCGCTCGCCCTCCGCTTGAGACGGTTCGGTCCTGGGCACGTCCGGGTGCTGTTCCGTGGCGCTGCGCTCGCCCGGCTCGTCGCGCTCCCCCTCGGCCTGCGACGGGGTACGCGCGTATAGCCAGCGCTCGTAGTCCGAGGCTCCGGATTGCATGATGGGCCTCCTCCTTCGCTCGCTAACCCCATGGTCCACCCTCGGCCGTGACGCGGCGAGAGAAGTGTGAGCAACGGGCAATTACGTGCCCACCGTCATCGTCGCTCGCTACGTGGGGGGCGACGAGGAAGCGTGAACAGCGGGCGTGGACATGGATTCTGGTCACGTCGTTGGACCGGGGACCGTCAGCCATCTCTATAACGTTGCAGTGAGCCGCTTGACCAGCGCGTTCGGCGCACAGCTTCAGTGTGCCCCGGAAACTGCTCGTCGGGTGATCCGACCCGGCCTCGCCCGGCCCTCAACCCCGCGGGGGCCAAGAAAGACAACGCCCGCGCGCCATACAGCAGCCTCCCGAACGAAGATGGAAAGGAGGAGCGAAGCGATGGCACGGATGTTCGCCGACGACGACCACTTGGTCGTGCACCTGACATGGCGGGAAAAGACAGCCGCGCGCCGCGGCGACGTGCGCGTATCGCTGACGGCGGTGTGCCGGGTGACGGTCGAACCCGACTGGTGGCGCGCCCTGCGCGGAGTCCCGCAGCGCGGCCTCTCGATTCCAGGGGTCCGGTGCATCGGCACGCGCAGCCACCACGCCGGGCTGGACTTCGTGGCCATCCAGTCCGGCAGACCCGTCGTGTGCGTCGAGCTCCGGCCCTCCGCTCCTTTCCGCCTCCTTGCTGTGTCCCTTCCAACCCGTGCGGACGCGAGGGCCACAGCGCAATGGCTCGGCCGAACCGCACCGAAGATCGACACGTCCACGCCTTGGCGGCAGCCGCTTCCGGTACCCGAGGAGAACCCCGCCCCCGCGACGTCGGACAACCCGCCAACACCCCCTCTCACATCTCCTCCGCGCGCGCGATGCCTGAGTGGGACGAGTGGCCGGCCACTAGCGACCACGCCGATGTCGACGCCAAGACCGGCCGCCGCCTCGATGACAGCCAGACCTACGTCTACACCGCAGGGCCCGCAGCCAGCACCACAATGCGCTCCCGATACCCCCACAACGGCCTGACGCGCAGGCAGCCGACTGAAGGTGCCGGGAATCGTGAACGGCAAGCCCCGGCCTTGCACCGAGCGAAACGGCGAGGTCGTGGACTTGGTGTTCGTGGCCGTGGCCGCCGTGGTCAGTGCTGCCGTCGAACGGTCGGCCCGGCGGGCTCGTCGGCACGCGCGGGCTTCGGCGTAGGCGGGGGCGCTCGCGGATCTGGCGACGTCGGCCCTGCGCGGCCGGGACGATCTGCCGGCTCTGCTGGAACGCGTCCGTACGACCTTCGGCCTGGAGGCGCTCAGCCTGCCACAGCGGGACGGCTCGGACAGCCGCCGGTGGTTCGTCACCGCCAGTTCGGGGCCCCGCCCGCCGGAGCGACCGGAGCAGGCGGATACGGAGGTGACGGTGACGGACGCCGGCCGCGCGTGGCCGGCCTCTCGGCGCGGACGACCGGCGCGATCTGCACGGCTGTGCCGCTCAGGTGGCGGCGACGTGGGAAAGCCGGCGCAGCCGCCGGCAGGTCGAGGCCCTGAGCGAGCGTGCTCTCTCCGACCGGCGGCGCGCTGAGGCGCTGCAGGCCGCCGCGAGCGACCTGGAGGCGGAGGTGGCAGCGGCACAAGGGGCGCTGGAGCGGCTGCGGGAGCGTGGGACGCCCGTGACCGCCGTACAGTGGGCCGCCCTGTGCGAACACGCTCATGGTGAGCCCCCTCTCCTGGGGAGGTTGTTGTACACGGTTTGGGCGGTGGCGAGCGATGAGTTCGGCCGGTGCCGTGACGGACCGGACGTTCTGGGGCGGGGCGTGGTGAAGGCGGCTGGGCTGCTGCCCGCGGCGGGGCTGGGTGGGTATGCCGTCGCGGGCGCGGCCGTGGTCGGGGAGGCTGGTCGCGGCGCGGGCCGGGTCCTAGGCGGTGGTGATCGTGCCGTCCCACTCGCCGCCGGACGGGACGGAGGCGTGCTGGTGGATCAGTTCCCAGCCGTTCTGCCGCCGTTCGAAGCAGTCGGTCTGCCGGGCCATGACGTGCTTGGTGCCGCCGTTCTTGAGCACGATGTCCGTGCTCTGCACCGTGCAGACGATGCCCATGTCTCCGTTGACCTTCGCGTCCAGTTCGAGGATGTCGACTTTGCAGGACTCGAAGTTGGCGAAGGTGTCGTCGAACAGCTTGCGCGCCGGCGCGATGCCCCTGGACGCGAACGGGGGGATGTCGAACCAGAGCACGTCCGGCGCCCAGTGGCGGGTGCTCTGCGCGCCGGTCATCGACTCCGTCATCTCGCGGACGATGGCGATGATGGCTTCCTTGTCCTGCTCGATCGTCGTCATGACGTTGCTCCTTTCGTCTTGCGGCCTTGATCGGCCGCTACGGGCAAGCCTGCGGTGTGCCGTCAGGGGAGGTGCAAGACCCGGCCCGGCGGCGAGACCTCCCCTGAGGGGAGGTCTCCTGCCCCGGGGCGTGCCGCCTGTGCTGGTCGCCTGGGGGCTTCCCCGAGGAGCGGGCCGTTCAGAGGGCGGCCAGGGCGCGGAGGCGGTCGGCGAAGGCGCGCTGGGCGGCCCCGCAGTGCGGGGCGAGGCGGTCCCATCCGTGCGGGACGCCGGGATGGACGTGCAGTTCAACGGGGACGCCCGCGGCGGCCAGGCGCGCGGCGTAGGCGATGTCCTCGTCGCGGAAGATGTCGAGGTCTCCGGTGTCGATGTAGGCCGGGGCCAGGCCGGTGAAGTCGCTCAGGCGGGCCGGTGCGGCGACCGGGGAGACATCCGCGGTTCCCAGTGTGTCGCCGAGCACCGCCTTCCACGCCGTGTAGTTGTCGTCGTAGGTCCAGGTCAGGAAGGGTTCGCGGGCCGGGTCGGGGCTCTGGTTGCGATCGTCGAGCATGGGATAGACCAGGATCTGGCGAGCCAGGGGGATGTGCCGGTCGCGGGCCAGGATGGCGGTGGCCGCGGCGGGTGCGCCGCCCCCGCTGTCGCCCATCACCGCGATGCGTGCGGTGTCCACCGCCAGTTCGTGCGCGTGGCCGGTGAGCCAGGTCAGGCCGGCGAAGACGTCCTCGGCGAGCATGGTGCCACTCGCCTCGGGCGCCAGGCGGTAGCCGACGGACAGGAACGGCACCCCACTGTGCGCGACGTACCGGGAGAGCAGGGTGTCGTAGGCGTCCAGGTCGCCCAGGATCATGCCGCCGCCGTGGGCGTAGAGCACCGCCGGGCCCGGCGCCATGGTCTCCCCGGAGGTGTACCAGCGCAGTTCGATCCGGGCGCCGTCGGGCGCCGTGGCGAAGTACGTGGCGGTCCTGATCCCGGTGACCGGGGGGACCAAGGCCGCCATGGCGGCCTGGCCCAGGGTGCCGGCCTCGCGGATCGCCTTCCAGTCCCCGCGCTCGCGGGCGGGCGCGCCGGCGGCCTGCCCCGCGAGGGCTGTCAGGAGGGGGACGAGTTCCGGGTCGAGGGTGTAGTTCACGGGACGTGGTTCTCGCTTTCCAGAGGTGGACGGATGCGGGCGCAACGAGGTGGCGGTGCACGCAGCCCGGCGGGACGCTCTGCGTGCGCCGCGGGCGGGCCGGACGGCGCGGCACCCCTCAGTACGGGCAGGGCTGGTTGCGGATCACGGCGAGGCTGACGATCTTGCCGTCGCGCACGCTGAAGTAGTCCGACATCACCAGTTCCACCGGAAGGCTGGTCTTGTCGTAGGTGCCGTCATAACGCGAGCGCACGATGATCTGCCCGTAGTGCTCGACGACCTCGACCGGCTCCATCGTGACGCGGTCGCCGATCATCTCCTTCTCCGCCCAGGCCCGGATGGCACCAATGCCCCGGATCTCGCGGCGCGCGTCATTCACGTAGGCGTCCTCGGCGAAGGTGGCCACCATCCGGTCCAGGTCGAAGGCGTTGACCGCCGCCAGGTACTCGGCGACGACGGACGGCACAACCGCAGTCGTGGGCGTGGTCATGATCAAGGCTCCCTTCAGGCCGGCGGCCCGGCTGACCGCCTGCACACAGCCTCGGACCTGCCCCAACGAGAGGTACAAGACCCGCGAGCGCCCGCGCATCTCCCCTAAGGGGAGGTGGCACAGTGGCAGGCATGGACGCGACACTGCCGATCGGGGACTTCGCGAGGGCCACCCACCTGAGCGTGAAGACGCTGCGCTACTACCACCGGGTGGGCCTGCTGGAACCGGACGAGGTCGACCGGCACACCGGCCACCGGTACTACACCACTGCACAGATCCCCACCGCGCAGATCATCCGCCGCTTCCGCGCCCTGGACATGCCCGTCGAGCAGATCGCCAAGGTACTGACCGCCCCCGACCTCGACACCCGCAACGCCCTGCTCGCCGCGCACCTGCACCAGATGGAGCAGGAGCTGGCGCGCACCCAGAGCGCGGTCGTCTCGCTGCGCGACCTGCTCACCCGCCCGCCGGGCGGCACCCGGGCCGAGATCGGGCGCCGCAGCGTTCCCGCCACGTCGGCGGCCGCGATCACCGAGACCGTGGACGTCGCCGAGGCGCTGACCTGGTACCAGGGTGCGCTCGGTGAGATCTACGCGACGCTCGACGCCCAGGGTCTGGCCGCCGGCTCACCCGCCGGGGGGATCTTCAGCACCGACCTGTTCACCCACGAACACGGACCGGCAACGGTCTTCGTGCCCTGCACCGAACCCGTACGCCCGATGGGCCGGGTCGACGCGCTGGTGGTACCGCCTGCCGAGCTGGCGACGATCATCCACCGCGGCCCGCACACGAACATCGACCTGGCCTACGGAACCCTCGGCGCCTACGTCGCCGAACACGCACTGGCCGTGGACGGCCCGATCCGCGAGTACTACCCCGTCGCACGCCGCGAGAGCCCGGACCCGGCCACGTGGCGCACCGAAATCTGCTGGCCGATATTCCACACCGGACCGTCCCCCCACCAGCCCGCCGAGCCCAAGGGCGACGGCGGCCGGCAACGGACGACGCCGCTCCTCACGAACCGAGCCAGGAGAACCGGCCCTCAACAGGCGAAGCCATCCAACTGACGAAGCCAGGGAGCACAGCGTGATCGTGCCGGTGTGGCGTCCCGGGCTCGCGGCGGGTGCACTCGCGGTCGACTACCAGCGCATCCTCGCTCTGCTGGCCGGGAGGTCTTCGCCAGGCGGTGAGACGGTATCGTGCCAGGAGCTCGCGGCCGGCCTCGGGCTGGAGCCGACCTCGGCGAACATCGAGGGCCGGGTGCGCTCGCGGGCCAAGCGGCTGACGGACCGGGGCTGGCTGGCCGAGCCGGTCCCGGGCAGGTTCACGCTCGCTGTCGGGCCTGCCGCCGACTCATGAGCATGGTCATCGACCACAGCACCATGGCCTCATGAACCTCAGGCAGGGCCTCGTAGTCGCGCACCAGCCGCCGCGATCGCATCAGCCGGCTCAACGTCCTCTCGACCACCCAGCGCCTGGGCAGCACCACGAACCCCGAGGCGTCATCACTTCGCCTGACTATCTCCAAGGTGAGCCGCAGCTTCTCTGCAGCCCAGGTCACCAGCCGCCCCGCATAGCCGCCGTCGGCCCACACCAGCACGATCTTGTGGAAGCGGTCTCTCAGACGCTCCAGCAACGGCCCGGCCGCGTCCCGGTCCTGTACGTTCGCGGCGGTCACCGTCACGACCAGGAGCAGCCCAAGGCAGTCCACGACGACGTGCCGCTTGCGACCGCCGACCTTCTTCCCGTTGTCCCACCCGGACGTGGGGCACGGGACGCTGGGCGCGGCACGCAGTGACTGCGCGTCGATGACCGCCGCGGTTGGCTCCCGGTCGCGGCCCTCGGCCTCGCGGACCAGGCCGCGCAGCCGATCGTGCAGTTCTGCCAGCAAGCCCTTCAGGCGCCAGCGCCGGTGGAAGGCGTAGACCCGGTCCCAGGCCGGAAAGTCCGCAGGCATCGCCCGCCAGGTGATGCCTCCCGCGACCAGATGTCGCACAGCGTCGATCATCTGCCGATGGCAATACCCCTCCGGCTGTCCTCCCTTGCCGTTCATCCAAGCCGGGACCGGCAGCGCGTGGCGCACCACGGCCCACTCCGCGTCCGTCATGTCCGAGGGATACCTCGGCCGCCTGTCCGACCGGTCGCCCGCGTTGCCGAGCCTGTGCGCGAAGCAGTCACACGCCTGGGCAACCCGGTTGGACCCCGGCGGCACCAACAGGGAACACCGCACCACAGGGCCTCCTGTTTGCTATGGACTTCGACACCCACGAGCTGTGCAGAACGCCCTGCGCCTATGCACTAATCGCCAGAAGACCACCCGACCGAACCACCACGCTCGAACTCGCGCTCAGCATGATCGGTACAACAACGCCGTCTTAAAGGTGGGTTCAGAAAGGCGGGTCGGGGATCTGTCGGCAGCAAGCGCGCGGACATCCTTGTGCAGAGCTTCGACGTGGTGAGCTAGTTCTGGTGATGTAACCAACGGGAGTACAGCCGCGAGGGCGGCCTTGCGGATCTCCGGCTCGCGGTCCGCAAGGAAGGGATGGATGGCGTCAAAGAGGGTTGACCGAAGGACGCGGAACGCTTCGATGTCGGCGTCATATCCGCACCGCGTCGTCGTCGAGTAGTTGTCGCAAGATCATAGGCGTCGCTGGAGCAACGTTCGAGCAGCAATGCTCCACCGAACTCCAGTCTGTCCGCAGCAGCAGCAACTCCTCCGGATCAACGGAACGACCGTGCTGACTCTTTATACTCATCGGGCGAGTGTGATAGCTGACCGATGCGTCACTGCACCCCGGTCCGGGCAGCCTGATCGCTGGGCCGACGTTTGGACAGTTGGCGCAGGCAGATGACGCAACACACAAGTTGCAGAAGTCCTAGATGCAAGTCAGCGCGGCGCTCTAGCGGGTTCGCAGCCGCTTGAACTGATGGAGCCAGGCGAATGTGCGCTCGACCCCCACCGGGTCTTGCCCAGACCTGAACCGTGGGCCATGCCGCGCCGGGCGATGAAGGGCTTGATGCCGCGCTTCCACAGCAGGCGACGGCGGTACTTGTCGAAGTCGTAGCCGCGATCGGCGTACAACCTCTTGGGCTTGTTCCGGGGCTGGTCTCGCAATCCTCGTATGCAGGGGACAGCGTCGAGAAGAGGGAGCAGCTGGGTGACGTCGTGCCGGTTCCCGCCGGTCAGCAAGACAGCCAGCTGGGTGCCGCGGCGATCGACGAGCACATGGTGCTTGGAGCCCGGACGGCCTCGGTCAACCGGCGACGGTCCCACGTGGTCCCCCCTTTGAGAGACCTTACGTGGGAGACGTCGACCGCGCAGTCGTCCATCTCCAGCAGACCCGCCTTTCGCAGTTCGCCGAGGAGTATCGCGAGCAGACGGGGCCAGACCCCGGCCTCAGTCCAGTCCCGCAGACGGCGCCAGGCCGTCACCCCCGAGCAGCCCACTATCGGAGCAGGAACATCCCGCCAGGCCACCCCCTTGCGCAGCACGTAAACGATCCCGGCCAGCGCAACCCGGTCAGCCACGCGAAGCCGGCCAGGGTGTAGCGGAGTTTGTGAAGCTCCGCCTGTCGTTCGCGAAGTTGAGCCGTGTGGTGTGCCTGCTACTGGTTGGCCACGAGGAAGTCCTCCAGGATCTCGACAAACCGCGCCGGCTGCTCCTCGGCCGGGTAGTGGCCGCAGTCGTCGAGGACGACCCCCGTGACGTCCTCGGCCGCCAGCCGCATCGTCTGGGCGGCATTCGCGCCGCTCCACAGCGCGCCGCCGACGGCGAGCACCGGCAGGGTCAGCCGGGTCTTGCTGCGCTGCTCGTTCTGCGCGATCGTCTCGTCCAGCGCCCGGTAGTACGCGAAGCTCGCCCGCAGTGCGCGAGAATCCGCGGCGATGGCGTCGACGTAGACGTCGACGGCGTACGCGGGGATCGCGGTCGGCGTGGCGGCCTTGGTGGCGAACTGCCAGCCGAAGAAGAGCCGCTCCCGTCCCCGGACCAGTTCCTCGTTGAGGTCGGTGAGCCGGTTGAAGCCGAACTGCCAGAGTTTCTGGTTGGCCGCGTGCGGGCCGAAGAACGGCGGGGACGGTGTGAGGCCGGGGATCACTGCTTCGAGGATGGCGAGCCGGCCCACCCGCTCGGGGTGATCGGCGGCGAGGGCGTATCCGGTCCACGTACCGATGTCGTGGCCGACCACGTCGAACCGGTCGTGCCCGAGCGCGGCCATCAACGCGACCAGATCGGCGGCGAGCGTGCCGGCGTCGTACCCGTCGTCGGGCTTGTCGGAGAGCCCGGCCCCGCGTGAGTCGACGGCGACGACGGTGTGCTGGCGGGCGAGCGCGGGCATCACTTCCCGCCAGGCGTACCAGGTCTGGGGCCACCCGCCGACCAGCAGCAGCGCCGGGCCGTCCCCACCGGTGACCGCGTGCAGCCGCAGTCCGTTCACCTCCACGAGCCGGCTGGTGAAGACGTCAAGGAATCCGTCAGGCAGCCGCAGCGAACTCAAGCTTGTCATGCTGGCGACCATACACATCTTTGAACGATCGGTACAGGATGTGTATGCTGACGGACCATGGCAGGCCGCAAGCAATTCGACGTGGACGAGGCGCTACGACGTGCGATGCACGTCTTCTGGCGCTGGGGTTATTCGGAGGCCTCGATCGATCGCCTGACCGAGGGCACGGGCCTGGGCCGGGGCTCGCTCTACGGCACCTTCGGTGACAAGAGCGCCCTCTTCCGGAAAAGTCTCCAACGGTACGCGCAGACCTACCACCCGCTGTATGAGCAGGCGCTGTCCGGCCCCCACCCGAGCCCGAGCGCCGTTGTGGCCGCCTACCTGCGGGTCACCCTGAACCGCATCGCCGACCCGACGGTCCCGGATGGCTGCCTGCTCACGGTGTCGGCAACGCAGTTCCCGACCCTCGACGCGGAGGGCCGGGCGATGGTCCGCGCCATGATCGACGGTTTGCGGGCGATGCTGGAGCAGGCCTTGCTGGCGGCGGGGGCCGATGATCGGGAGGCGGCAGAGCTGGCGTTGTGCACGCTGGCAACGAACAAATCCCTGGCGGTGCTGAGCCGCGCCGGCTTCTCGGGCGAAGACCTGGCAACCGTCGCGGCAGCCGCCGCCAAGAATGCCAAGGCTCAGCCGAATCGACCGGCCGAACCGTCGGGGCCGCGATAGGCGGGAACGACTCCGTCGCCAATGGATCTGCAGAGACCTTGGGGCAGCCGGCGGCTCGGCAGGAAGTGACTCGGCCCAGCCCTCAGGCGTCCACCGGCCGGGCCCATTCGTCGTCGGAGCAGCGGGCCAGATGCGGGCGAGCGTGCCCGTGGTCATCCGGGTGGGGGCCCAGAACTTGGGCGAGCTGTTTCTTCTCGTACTCGATCCAGTCCGCGGGATCGTCGGAGAACAGATAGCCGTCCTTGCGCCGCCAGATGACCCGGGTGAGGTTCTCCGCGGCGCCGACATCGCGAAGGTGCCGGACACCGCGCTGGACTTGGGACTTCTTCAGCCTCGTGGCGGCAACGAGCTGGACGGTGCTCAGCCCGGCCGGCCGTGCTTCCATCAACGCGACGCGCACCAGGTCGCCGAAGTGCTCCGACAGCGGCTGGGCCGGGCGGCGAGGGCTGCGGGCCATGGCCTACTCGCCCCGAAGAAGCTGCGCGAGCTGCTCGTCCAGCGTGAACTCTCCGTTGTCGACGGCTCCTTCGAGCCAGTCCGCCGTCGCGCGGACCCGTCCGATCTGCCGCCGCACGGTTTCTGGAACTCAGGGCGCGCTTGGTTCAGCGACGAGGAACTGTCCGCCATCGGGGACGCGCTCGGACATCCGGTGCAGCGGGTCAGGGCCCGCATCTGACGCGCGTCAGCCCGTGAGGCCCGGCATCACGGGTTCGGGTTCAGTAGCGGGACGTGGTCGGCCGCGTCGTCGCGTGCGATAAATCCGGCGACGTCGGGGATCGTCCCCGGGATACTGGTCGGCCATGGATGAGGTCGAAGTCGTCGTCGCCCATTCCGAGCGTGCGACTCTGCGCGTCGGTGATGTGTTCTTGAAGGTGGACGGCGATCAGGCGCGCATCGACGTCGAGGTCGAGGCGATGGCCCTGGCGCCGGTCCCGACCCCGGAGGTCCTGTGGCACAAACCGCACGTGCTCGCGCTCGCCGCGCTCCCGGGGACGACGCTTGGGCGCCTCGGTGGACCGTCGACCGGGGCGCCGGCGGCGTGGGCCGCGGCGGGTGCCGCCATCCGGAGGCTGCACGACGCGGCGCTGCCGCCCCGGCTGGGCCGGGCGGGGCGGAGCATCGTCGCGCTGGCGGCGGAACTCGACGACGAGTGCGAGCTGCTCGTGGCTGGTGGTGTCCTGCCTGCTGATCTGGTCGCCCGCAATCGCCAGGTGGCCGAGGCCGCGCTGCGGCCGTGGACTGCGGCGTTCACGCACGGCGACCTGCAGATCGCGCATGTCTTTGTCGACGGTGGCGAGGTCACGGGCATCATCGACTGGTCCGAGGCGGGCCAGGGTGATGCCCTGTACGACCTCGCAACCTTCACGCTCGGGCACGAGGAGCACCTCGGCGATGTCATTGCCGGCTATGGCGTCGACGTCGACCTCGACGTGATCCGTGCGTGGTGGTCATTGCGGAGCCTGCTGGTGGTTCGCTGGCTGGTCGAGCACGGCTTCGACGCGTTCGCGCCGGGCTGTGAGGTCGACTTGCTGAGATCCCGGATGTGAGGCTGCGCGGACCCGACTGCTGCGAGTGTGTTCTGACGCATCGAGCAGGCCCCCATCCCCTGGGGCGCGCTGCCTGCCCCTTGCTCCCGGCAAAGTGCGGTGCGCTGTCGTCGTGGGCAGAGGACAGCTCAGTCGAGGGTGGCGAATGCGTGGTGGATATCGTCACGGATCTCCCGGCGGATGCGCGGGCGGTGGAACCAGTGCAGCAGTCCGATCGTTCCTTCTACGACAGAGCGGTACAGGCCCGGCCGGGGCCGTGCCCGGTGGCGTGCCAGGCGAGGTGCAGGGTGGTCTGGAGCCGGTGGACCTGGTCCCGGTGGGCCTCGTGGTCGCGTGGGATTCCGGCTTCTTCGCGGAGGGGTTCTGCTGTTGTGGCGATAGCGGCCGCCTGTGCCCGGCCGGGGCCGGCTCCCGTCTTTGATGGAGACTGAGATCCGGTCGGTCAGCACAGGGCGCGATCCATGTGGGCGCGGTGGTCGGAGACCCACTGGTATGCCTGCTGTACCTCGGTCACTGCTCCGGCCTCGCGGAGGCGGATCATCGCGAGGTCTCCGGAGTCGGCAGCAGCCTCGATGCCACGCCAGCACCGGTCCTGCCACCACAGGATCACGGAAACGAGATCGCGCCGGTCTATGAGCTCGTAGGTGTCGGCGATCAGCCGCAGCCGCCGCGCGGCTTCGGAGGGGTCTTCAATGTCTGGCCCGAGTCCGAGGTACTGCCAGCAGACGTGGGCGATGTCGTGGATGCGTGCGCCCGGCGCTGCCAGGTCCCAGTCGATGAAAGCGACCGGGCGTAGGGCGCCGCCTGCAGGTCGGTAGACGGTGTTCTTCGGTGCGAGGTCGTTGTGGCAGACGACCTCGTGTGAGCCCGCGAGTTCCGTGCCTGCTGTCAGATCGTGGAGTTCTCGCACGAGTTGCGTGACCCGTATCAGGCTGCCGTCGGAGTACACCTCTGGCGGTTGCCGTGGTTTCCAGGCCACATGTCCATCGAGGTAGGTGAGGACTTCGCGGCCTTCGTCGTCGATGCCGCGGTAGCGCGGTGCGCCGGGCCAGTCGCTGGCCTCGAGCAGCTTCAGCAGGTCGCCGACGAACCGCGAATTGGCAGATGTGGGACGGCGCACGGTGGTGCCGATACGCACTACGTGATTGACAAGGCCACCAGGCAGCGAGGGCTCGTGCATCTCACCACTGTGCATGATCCTCCTCCAGCCTTTTGCCGTTGCTCACCGTGTGCGCTTCGCGGAAGTTGGGCCGGAACCCCGGTTCGGGGGGCGCTGCAGTGCACCGGGAATTCGGCTACTGGGTGGGGCGCTTGCCGCGGTCAGGGGCAGCGGTTGGCACTTGTCCGCAACTGCCGGTCTGCGGGGGCGTGGGCGGTTGCCGCCGCGGCCGCCCGCTCGCAGGCCTCAGGGTGCCCGGCGGTCCGGCTGCCGCTGTCCGGGCCGTGCCACCGGCCGGCGGCTGCCGGGGGGGCTTCCGGTCCGTAGTGCGGGCGGCATGACAGGAGGGGTGCGGTACCTCGGTGCCCGCCCGCGCGGGCTGGCACCCGCCGCCGGCGCGCTGTCGACGGGCCGGACACCGACACAGTGACAGCCGACTTCGGCACGGTCGGCATCGCGGCGAGAGGCCGTGCGACCGGTGCGGACTGCCCGGACTGCGCGTGTTTCCCGGACCGGGCGCACGACGCCTGCCGGCGGAGACCGAAAGATCTGCCGCTCGGCGGGCAGGCAGTGACGATCCGTCAACTCTGCACTCGACTTCTCCGGTGACGGCAACGCGCGGTGACGGGGCTGGTCATGCGGGCCGGCGCAACGTCGTGGGACGCGCTCGTGTTCGACGGAGCCGACGCCGTGGACGTCGAAGCGGTGACCGCCGCCTTCGGTACGGCCGACGTCACGGCCAGAGGCCGGGCAACCGGGGCAGCGGGCCGTGCTGTGCCGGCTCCGCCGGGCCCGCTAACGCGGCCGCGTGTTCCGGTGCAGGTCGCCCGCCTGCTCCAGGGCGGCCTCGTAGGCGTGCAGGGCGGTGACGACCGTGGCGCGTTCCGCGGGGGCGAGACCGCGCATGACGCCTTCCCAGGCGGAGGCGCTGCCGGAGAGCCATTCGCCGATCGGTGCGGCGTAGGCGGGGGCGATGGCGACGATGCGGCGGCGGCGGTCGGCGGGATCGGCGGTGCGCTGCAGGACGCCCGGCCGTGAGAGCTCGCTGACCATGAGGCTGACGGTCGTCGGGGCCACTTCCAGCCGGGCGGCCAGCTCGTTGACGCCGGTGGGACCGTCGTACTCCAGGTGGGCCAGCAGCGCGAGATGCCGCGGTGCCAGGTCCAGCCCCTGGAGCGCCGCAGGGACGGGCAGGCGCTTGGCGCGGCCGACCAGCCGTGGCATGAGCAACAGCAGAGTGCGGACGACCTCGTCGACGGCTGGACCGTCCGATTCCGTGGACATCGGCGACCTCCCCCAAGTACCTTTAAGAACAAAGGCTTTGAGTTCAAAGGGAACGGGGTCCACTATGCCGCACCTGACCGTCCACCTTCCGGAGAACAGGCTGACCGGGAAGGAATCCGTGCTCGTCGCCGCACTGACCGACGCGATCGCCGACGTCTACGGCGAATGGGCCCGCGACCTCGTAAGCGTCCGCCTGGCCGGAGTCCCCGCAGGGCGTTACGCACAGGGCGGCAAGGCCGTGGACACAAACGCCTCGGTGGTCCTGGGCGTCCGCGCCGGCGTCTTCGACCGCCCCGACGCCGCCCAGATCACCACGCGCCTGGGCACCGCGCTCACCGACGCGATCACGCGCGTCATCGGCGACGACCTCCGCAATGGCACCATGGTCGAACTCGTGGCGTCACCGCCGGAACGAACCTTCGTCGGCGGCACCCTCACCGCATGACCCCCCAACCGGACCACCTCACAACCTGCCCCCCCTTTTTTTCCGAATAAAGGCACTCCCAACGACCAGCGCAATGAGCCGAGCTGCCGGTGTGCGCTCAGTCAGCAGGCGAGTTCACGGCACAAACTCCTGGCACCCGCCCCACACTCAAGATCGTGCCACGAGCTCTGAGTGTCTGAGCCCATGTGGTGATTTCCGCTGCCTGCATCGCACTCATCCTGCTGGATATACGCGGAATCCGCATCTACCGCGCGCTGCACGGCCGCGGTATTCCGGTGAAGGCGAGATGCGTGGGTGTGAACCGGGAGGAGAAAGGGCTGTACACCATCTTGCTGAACCATACGCACGCCGAAAGGAACGTCCACCCGTTCAAGGAGACGAACCCCAAGCCCTCCGTGCGCATGGGTGAGGAGCCCGGTGCGTCGTACGGCCCCGCCGGACACGCCCCGCCCACGATCACCTCGAGAGTCACCAGAAGGCGGGCGCACGCACGCTCACCGGAGAGGCGTCCCGGCCCATACGCCCATGACGCACACGGCACCCACGTCCTTGCGGGTCGGCCGCAGCCTTCTGCTGTCAGCGTGTCATCTCGATCAGCTCGGCGGCCTTCTCGGCGATCATGATCGTGGGTGCGTTGGTGTTTCCGCCGGTGACAGCCGGCATGACGGAGGCGTCGACGACACGGAGCCGCTCGACTCCGTGGACCTCCAGATCCGGATTGACGACGGAGCCGTGTCCGGTTCCCATGGCGCAGGTGCCCACCGGGTGGTATGCCGTGGCACTCCATCTGCGGACGTGCTCTTCGAGAGCCGTGTCGTCCAGGCCGTCCAGACGGTCCAGACGGTCCGGGCCGTCGCCGGCCGGCAGGTACGGCCGTGCCAGGCAGCCGGCGAACGGTGCGCAGCGGGCGATGCCCATGACCGCCCGGAGTCCGGCGACCATGAGCGACGTGTCCGCGGGCACGTCGAAGTACCGGGGATCGATCAGCGGCGGGGCCTGGGGATCGGCCGACGCGAGACGGACGGTGCCGCGCGTCTGCGGGTGCAGGGGGACGCAGTTCATCGTGAACACCGGCCGGTCAGGTTGTTCCTCACCGCTGAGAATGAGTGCCGTGGCCCCTCCCACCAGCTGGACGTCGGGACGGCCTGGGCCGTCCGTGACGTGGAGGAACGCGCCGACCTCGCCGTAGTTGGAGGCGAACGGCCCGTCGCCGTGGACGCGCCAGCGTTCGAGGTTGTCCGGGGTGAGCAGGTCCCGGACGATGTCGGTGGAGTTGCGGGTCTCCCACACCACGGGAGCCATCAGATGGTCCTGCAGGTTGCGCCCGACCCCGGGCAGGGGGACCCGCACGTCTATCCCCACCTCGTGCAGCTCGCCGGGATCGCCTATGCCCGACAGGAGCAGCAGCTGGGGCGAGTTGACGGATCCGCCGCAGAGCAGGACCTCCCCGTCGGCGCGGGCCGACCGCTCCTGTCCGTCCCGGAGGTAGGTGACGCCGGCCGCGCGTGAGCCGTCGAGTGTGATCCTTGTGGCCAGGGCGCCGGTGCGTACCGTGAGATTGGGCCGGCCGAGGGCCGGGCGCAGGTAGGCGTCGGCCGTGGACCACCGTCGCCCGTGATGGCACGTCACCTGGTACAGGCCGGCGCCGGCCGGGGACGCACCCGCGAAGTCGTCGTTGCGGTCCAGTCCCCACTCCACGGCGGACTCCAGCCAGGACCGTGAGAGTTCGTGGGTGTAGACGCGGTCCTCGACGTGCAGGGGCCCGTCCGAACCGTGGTAGGGCCCGCCGAGGCGGCGGTTCGACTCGGCCTTGATGAAGTAAGGCAGGACGTCGTCGTAGCCCCAGCCGCTCGCCCCGTGCTCGTCACGCCAGCTGTCGTAGTCGTGCCGGCTGCCCCGGGTGTAGATCATGACGTTGGTGGACGACGAGCCGCCCAGTGTCCTGCCCCGGGGCCAGGAGAAGGCGCGGCCCGGGGCGGGCTGCTCGACCGTCCGGTAGCTCCAGTCGCTCTGCGATCCGAAGAGCATTCCGAGCGCGGCCGGGATGTGGAGGAGTTCGTCGGTGTCGGGGCCGCCCGCTTCGAGGAGCAGCACGCGGACGCGCTCGTCGCGGCTCAGGCGATCTGCGAGGACGCAACCGGCGCTGCCGGCGCCCACGATGACGTAGTCGAATCCTTCGGTTCCGGTGGAATTCATGGTGGCTTCCTCGCCCGGCGGGCATCCGCCGCCCGGACTCGCCCG
>NZ_JBEOYD010000074.1:0-29341 GCF_040296885.1 Streptomyces sp. NPDC001980
AAAGGGGCGGCTCCACCGGCGCCCCCGAAGGGGCGCGGGGAACTGCGCGACCAGCCTCCCACACAGCCGCACCCGACCGACGCGGCCTGCCCCTAAGGCGCTTCCCGCCCCCGGAACGCCTCCGCGTCCCAGCTCCCGTCCAGCCGCGCCGACAGCCAACTCGGCGCCAGCGCACGGAAGTCGGCGGGCGCCAGCGCCCCGGCCCCGGCGGGCAGCGCACCGAGCAGCGGTGCCCCGGCCACCTCCGGAAGGTCTGCGACATTGCACCGCGACGCCAGATCGGGGGAGTCGGGCCAGCTGCCGATCACCACGCCCAGCAACTCCAGCTCCCGGGCCCGCAGTTCACGGGCCGTCAGCTCGGTCGTGTTCAGCGTGCCGAGCCCTGCCGACGCCACCACCAGCACCGGCGCGCTCAGCAGCCGGGCCGCGTCCGCCAGCGTGCCGCCCGTCGCGTCGAACCGGACGAGCAGGCCACCCGCGCCCTCGACCAGCACCAGTTCGTGCTCGGTGGCCAGCTTGGCGGCGGCCTCCGCCACGTCCTGCGGATGCACGGGGGCCATTCCCGCCCTGCGCGCGGCCGTGCCCGGCGCCAACGGCTCGGGGAAACGGGCGACTTCGGCCGCCGTCACGGCACCCGCGAGCCGCGCGACCTCGTCGGCGTCCCCGCGCTCGTCGGGTCGTACCCCCGTCTGCGCTGCCTTCAGGACCGCCACCGAGCGGCCGGCCGCGAGCGCGGCGGCGGCGACCGCGGCCGTGGCGACCGTCTTGCCGACCTCCGTGCCCGTCCCCGTGATCACCAGGATCGGCATGCTCATCCCTCCCGCGCGGCGGCGCACACCGCGCGCGCGATCCGTGTCACGTCCGCGTCAGCCGTGACGTACGGCGGCATCGTGTACACGAGGTCGCGGAACGGCCGCAGCCACACGCCCTCGCGCACCGCGGCGGCCGTGGCGGCCTTCATGTCGACCTCGTGGTCGAGTTGTACGACCCCGATGGCCCCGAGGACCCGGACGTCCCGGACCCCGGGGATCTCCCGGGCCGGCGCCAGGCCCTCCCGCAGCCCCGCCTCGATCCGCTTGACCTCCGCGAGCCAGTCCTGGCCGAGCAGCAGCCCCAGCGAGGCACAGGCGACCGAGGCCGCGAGCGGGTTGCCCATGAACGTCGGCCCGTGCGCCAGCACCGGCACCTCGCCCCGTGAGATCCCCTCGGCCACCCGGGGCGTGCACAGGGTCGCCGCCATCGTCAGGTAACCGCCGGTCAGCGCCTTGCCCACGCACATCACGTCCGGGGTGACGGCCGCGTGGTCCGCCGCGAACAGCGCGCCGGTACGTCCGAAGCCGGTCGCGATCTCGTCGAACACCAGCAGCACGTCGTGCGCGTCGCACGCCTCGCGCAGCACCCGCAGGTAGGCGGGGGAGTGGAACCGCATCCCGCCGGCCCCCTGCACCACCGGCTCCACGATCACCGCGGCCAGCTCGTGCGCGTGCCGCTCGATCATCGACCGCAGATGCCCGGCGTACGACTCCTCGTACTCCGCCGGCGGCGCGTCGGCGAACACCTGCCGGGGCAGCACCCCGGACCAGAGCTCGTGCATCCCGCCCTCGGGGTCGCAGACGGACATCGGCTGCCAGGTGTCGCCGTGGTAGCCGCCGCGCCAGGTCAGCAGACGCTGCTTGGCGGGGCGGCCCAGGGAGCGCCAGTACTGCAGGCACATCTTCACCGCGACCTCGACCGACACGGACCCCGAGTCGGCGAGGAAGACATGCTCCAAGCCGGCGGGCGTGATGTCGACGAGGAGCTTCGCCAGGCGGACGGCGGGCTCGTGGGTGAGCCCGCCGAACATCACATGGCTCATCCGGCCGAGCTGGTCGTGCGCGGCCTCGTTGAGCACCGGGTGGTTGTAGCCGTGGATCGCCGACCACCACGACGACATGCCGTCGACCAACTCGCCCGAGCCGTCCGCGAGCCGCAGCCGGACCCCGCTTGCCGACTCCACGACGAGCGGTTCGGCCCGGCCGGGCATCGGACCGTACGGATGCCAGACGTGCCGGCGGTCGAGCTCCAGCAGTTCCGGGACGCTCAGGTCAGGCATTGGGCGCGAGATCCGTTCCGGCCCCCCGGCGGCGGACGGCGACCAGGTCGGTGCGCGGTTCGTTGGCCGGAACGGTCACCGCCTCGGCCGCACCTTCGTGGGAACCGCACACCGACCCGCACCCGGCACCCTCGCCCGCATGCGCCCCGCAGCCCGCGCCCTCCGCTCCGTGCGACCCGCACCCGGCACCCTCGGCCCCGTGCGACCCGCAACCGCCCCCCTGGACCTCGGCCCGGTGCTGCGGCAGCGTCACCTCGTCCGCGCCCTCCACCACGAAACCGGCGTCCGCGATCATCTCCAGGTCGGCCTGGCCGGCCTGGCCCTCGGTGGTCAGGTAGTCGCCGAGGAAGATCGAGTTGGCCAGGTGCAGCGCGAGCGGCTGCATGGTGCGCAGATGGACCTCGCGGCCGCCCGCGATCCGCACCTCCACGTCGGGGCAGACGAACCGCACCATCGCCAGGATGCGCAGGCAGCGCTGCGGGGTGAGGTTCCACTCCTTGGCCAGCGGGGTGCCCTCGACCGGGATCAGGAAGTTCACCGGAACGGAGTCCGGGTCCAGCTCGCGCAAGGAGAAGACCACGTCGACCAGGTCCCCGTCGGTCTCGCCCATGCCGGCGATCAGACCGGAGCAGGCCGACAGACCCGCCGCGTGCGCCTTGTTGACCGTGTCCACCCGGTCGGCGTACGTGTGCGTGGTCGTGATGTCCCCGTACGTCCCCTCGGACGTGTTGAGGTTGTGGTTGTAGGCGTCCGCGCCCGCCTCGCGCAGCCGCTCCGCCTGGCCGTCGGAGAGCAGGCCGAGACAGGCGCACACCTCGACGCCCTCGTTCTGCTCCTTGATGGCCTTGATGGTGCCCGCGACCCGGTCCACGTCCCGGTCGGTCGGACCGCGCCCGCTGGCCACCAGGCAGACCCGCTTGGCGCCCCCGGCCAGGCCCGCGGCGGCCGCCTTCGAGGCCTCGTCGGGTTTCAGCCAGCTGTACTTGAGGATCCCGGTGGAGGAGCCCAGCCGCTGCGAGCAGTAGGAGCAGTCCTCGGGGCACAGGCCCGACTTGAGGTTGACCAGGTAGTTGAGTTTCACGCGCCGGCCGAACCAGTGCCGGCGCACCTTGCCGGCCGCGGCCACCACATCGAGCACGTCGTCGTCGGAGGTCGCCAGCACGGCGAGCGCTTCCTCGCGGGTCGGCAGCTCGCGCCGAAGCCCCTTGTCCACCAGCGTGTTCAGCAGGTCCATGAGAGCCGATCCTGTACTACGAGGCTGCTCCGGGCCAAGGAGAGTTTGCACAACCCTGTCAGTTCAACGTGTGGGGTATGTAACATGACCACCCCAGTGCGTAGGGTCCACAGACAGCACGGAAGACCAGGTCAGAGGCCCAAAGTCCGCATCCCGCCGCCGATTTGGTGAGAGTCATGTGTGAGAGGCAAGGGCGAGTGGATCAGTTTGGAGGGTTCCTACAACACCCCCGAAGGGGCTGTCCCCTCAAGCGCCGTGCGTGACGTGGTGCGGGCTGTTCTGGAAGCTCTCGACATCCCCCACCCCGCGGGGATGGTCCCCCGGCCACGTCAAGGCGGAACCGGTGCACTCCTGCTCCCCGCGCCTGCGAACGTAGGGGACCGCGAGGCCCACGACCGGATCTTGAGCGAACGGGCCACGCACGCGGCAATCGCGCTCCGCAGCACGCTGGACGGGTGCCCCCTCATCTTAGCTGTTCGTGATCACAGCCGACCCTGCCACGCGGAATGACGCAGTGTCAGGGCGATAGCCAACCAGCCCTCTTCGAGCGCGCGAGCCAGCCTGTACGCACATTCGGCGGTGTGCATCGTGAAGTCGCAGTCCACGGGTCTGGTGTGAATGGCGAGTTGGGTACTCGTGCCGGTCGTCGGCCGATGACCAAGGCGTAGATCATCGGGCAGGTCCGGCTCCGGCGGGATACCGGGTCCGCCGTGGACCACGTACTTGACCTCGTGTACCGCACCTGGGGTGAGACGCTCGTGGTCGTGGCCAGGACCACCACCCCGGTGCGGCAGATCGTCCAACACATCGAGAGCCTGCAGACCGAGCGCGGCCGGGTTGATACCGAGTGGCGGCCGAGAGGATGCTCAGTGTTCTGGCGGGGGCCTCAGTCGCTCTGGGCAACCGGCTCGGGATCGGCGTCGAGCGCATCGAGCACTGCGTCGCCGTTCGCCCTCGCCCACTCGGTCAGCGTGTGGATCGGATCGATCAGCGTCGCCCCGAGCGGGGTGAGCTCGTACTCGACGCGGGGCGGCACCTCGGCGTAGGCGTGGCGGCGGATGAGTCCGTGCGCCTCGAGCCGTCGGAGCGTCTGGGTGAGCATCTTGCGGGAGATGCCGCCGATCAGCTCGATCAACTCGCCGTGGCGCACCGGGCCCTCGCTGAGGCCGTAGAGAACGACCACCGTCCACTTGTCGGCGATCAGCTCGACCGCCAGACGCGCCGGACAGTCGGCGAGAAAGCAATCACCGGGACCGAAACCGCTCATGGCGCCAAAGGTACCTGCTGGCTCCTTAAGGCACCTGCTGGTTCCTATCGGAAACATAGCCTGGGTTCTCTCCCCTTCCAAAGCACAGGAGAGTCATGCGAGTCATCAACCAGCAGGCGCTCGGCGGTCCCGAGGCGCTCACCATCGTGGACGCGCCCGAGCCCCAGCCTCTCCCGGGCGAGGTCCTCGTCCGCGTCAAGGCGATCGGCCTGAACCCGCTGGAGGCGCGCCTGCGCGCCGGCGAGTTCCCGCTGCTCGGCCGGCCGCCGTTCATCCTCGGCTGGGACATCAGCGGCGTGGTCGAGGAGGCCCCGCAGACGTGGCGGTTCAGGCCCGGCGACGAGGTGTTCGGGATGCCGCTGTTCCCGCGGGCGGCAAGCGCGTACGCCGAGGTCGTGTCGGCGCCGGCGTTGCACCTAGCACGCAAGCCGGCGGCGCTCACGCACGTCGAGGCGGCGGCGCTGCCGGTCGTCGGGCTGACGGCGTGGCAGGGCCTCGTCGACCTCGCCGGTGTGAGCGAGGGCGATCGCGTTCTGGTCCACGGCGGTGGCGGCGGGGTCGGCCACGTCGCGATCCAGATCGCGAAAGCCCTAGGCGCGCACGTGATCACGACCATCAGCGGGAGCAAGCGGGAGTTCGTCGAGGGGTTCGGCGCTGATGAAATGATCGACTACACGGCGGTCGACTTCACCGAGGCGGTCCGTGACATCGACGTCGTGCTCGACACGATCGGCGGCGACACCGTCGAGCGGTCCCTTGGAGTGCTCCGCCCTGGCGGTCACCTGGTGACGGCAACCGCCGAGGATGACCTGGAGCTCATCGCCAAGTACGAGGCGGCGGGCATGCGCTTCAGCGGTATCGCGGTCGACCCCGACCCGGTCGCCCTGCGCGGTCTCGTCGGCCTCGTCGAAGAGGGAAAGCTCCGGGTCCACGTGCGGGAGACGTTCCCGTTCGAGCGCGTTGCCGACGCGCACCGGCTGCTCGATGGCGGTCACCTCCAGGGCAAGCTCGTCCTCACCGTCTGATCCCGTCGTGGGGCCTCGCGTGAGTGAGGCCCCAGTAGGACCCGCGCGTAATGAAGATTGCACGTCAGATGGCCTGGTGCGCGTAGGCATCAGGAGGCTCGGGCAGGTCCGGGGCGGTGGCCCACCGACAAGACCATCCCTCAGCGGGCGACTTCCCGGTTCGTCAGCATCAGCAGGGCCCGCACCAGCGCGGTCGCCCACCTCGGATCCGTGCGGACCTTGCCGAGAACTCTCCAATTCCTCAGATGGGCGAAGCCGTGCTCGACCGGGGCTCGCACTGCGGCCAGTGCCTTGTTGGACAGTTTCTGGCCACGGGACAGGGGCCGGTTCCGGGCGGCCTTGTAGCCGGTGATCACTGCCGGGTCAGTGTCCGGGCCGCTGTCGTCGAGGCCGACGAAGCCCAGGTCGGCGATGGCTCCGAGACCGGCCGCGCGGAGATGGGCGGTGAGTTTGTCGTGACGGCAGGCGGTGATCTCCGAGGTCCGCCCGGGCCGGGCCGCGGAGACCCACAGCAGCCGACCCCGATCGTCGGTGAGCGCGATCACGAGCAGGCCGTGGCATTTGCTCTTGCCCGAGTAGTTCTTGCGGTTCTCGGCCCCGGTGCGCCGCCGGGTACATATCACCGAGCCGTCCAGCAGCACCACCCCGCCACCCTTTCGGGCGATCTTCCTCAGGGCGCGGTCCAGGCGTGGGGCGCGGGCGGCCAGCAGACCCACGACCTCGCGCACCCAGCGGGTGACGGTGGTGCGGTGGATGCTGTTGCCGCCTGCCAGGTCGCCGGGCCGCTGGTCACAGCGCAGCACCGCCAGCACGATGCTGGCGATCTTCCCCGCCGGCAGGGCCCTCCACCGGGAGCCGATCTTCTTCAAGTGGCCGCGTAACAGGTCGGCGAGCCAGTTCAGGGTGGCGCTCGACAGCGGCAGGCGGGCGGTGCAGACAAGGCCGTCAGGGCCCTCGACTGAACCGTTGTTTTTCTTCACACCAAACGCAACTGCCGTCGGGGGCCTGCCGGTTACGCCCTCTTGCCGCCCCCGGTCCGCAGCTACTACAGGCGTGCGGTGAACTTCCCGTCAGGCCGCTTGTGCAGCCAGCCACGATCGGCGAGCTTGGTCATCTTCGCCCGCAGCGGCTCCAGCTTCCCGCGCACCCCCACCTCGAGTCCCAGTTCCTCACCCACCGCCTTGACCTGCACTGGGCCGCCGGCGGCCCGCACGATCGCCAGGATCCGGTGGTAGTCGGCGGGCAGCGCAGCCTCGTCGTCCGTCTCACCGCGGTGCGGGATCAGCAGCACCGCACGCCCCGTCACCTGCGCTTTCACCGGAGCCGCCGCCTCAGCAGCCTCCGTATCGGCCCGGTCCTGTCCGGCCAGGCAGCGCAGGACCCGCTCGGCGATCCCCAGCTCCTCTCGCTCGGCCTCGACCTCCTGAAGCCGCTTGGCCAACTCCTCAGCGAGCGCGTCCAGTTCGCTACGGCGAGCCGTGATCCGCCCCAGATCTGTCATCCCCACGCCCTCCCCACGATCCCCGGCGTACCGACACGGTGACGGATCGTAAGCGGCCCGCTGACACAGGCGCAGCAGAACCGGAGAACCCTCCCGAGCGACCGGTCAGACGATCTTCACCTTGGGCACCCGCCGCCGACCAGCCCGAGCACCCCCGACCCCGCGCACACCAGCCCGCCCGACCTGCACATTTCACGATGCACACTGCTCACTGGGCGTCGTCACCCCGCACGCCAACTTCCTCGTCCTCCCTCGGGCCGCCACCGAGGCGCTCGCCAACCTCCGCGGCCTCGCCCGCGCCTTCGACGCCTACGACGACCGCTACGGCTTCCGCGACTCGGTCGACGTCAGCACGGGCCGGGTGAGCGACTTCGTTCTGGCTCTCGACCGGGGCATGATCACCGCAGCCCTGGCCCAGCAACTGCGGCCCGGCCTCCTTCAGGCCCCCTTCCGCACGGGCGGGTTCACCAGCCGGGCGCGTCCTCTGGTGCGCGAGGTAGCAGTTCTCGATCTGATTGCCCCTTGACCGCAGAAGCCGACCGTTGACGGAATCCGGCCGGCCACTGCCCGCACCTGGCGGCCTATCGGTCAGCTTCCGCTGCGGTTGCCACCGGGACCGGCTCCTCGATGATCTCGGGCAGGGCCTGTTCGGCCCAGATGACCTTGCCCTGGGGGGTGTAGCGGGTGCCCCAGCGCTCTGCCATCTGGGAGACCAGGAACAGGCCCCGGCCGCCCTCGTCCGTCGTCGCGGCGTAGCGCAGGTGGGGCGAGGTGCTGCTGCCGTCGGAGACCTCGCAGGTCAGGGCTCGGTCGCGGATCAACCGTACGTGGATGGGCTCGGCGCCGTAGCGGATGGCGTTGGTGATGAGTTCGCTGAGGAGGAGTTCCATGGTGAAGCCGAGTTCGGACAGGCCCCACGCCTCCAGCTTGTCGGCCACCGCGTCGCGCATACCCGCGACCGCCGCCGGGTCCGGCCGGACGTCCCAGTCGGCGATCCGGTCGGCAGGCAGCTGCCGCGTACGGGCGACGAGCAGCGCGACGTCGTCCTTCGGGCGCTCGGGGAGCAGGCTGTCCAGCACGTACTTGCAGGTCTCCTCCGGCGGGCGATGGGGGTGGCCGGTCAGCGCGTCGCGCAGCAGTTCCATGCCGACGTCCAGGTCACGCCTGCGGTCCTCGATGAGGCCGTCGGTGTAGAGGACGAGCTGGGTGCCCTCCTCCAGGCACAGCTCCGCGGTCTGGAACGGCATGCCACCGACGCCGAGGGGCGGACCGGCCGGCACGTCGGGGAAGGTGACGGTTCCGTCGGGCCGGACCAGCGCGGGCGCCAGATGTCCGGCACGCGCCATGACGTAGCGGCGCGTCACCGGGTCGTAGATCCCGTAAAGGCAGGTCGCGCCCACGACGCCCTCGGCACTCGCCGCCGCCTCGTTCTGGTCGATACGGCCGACCAGGTCGTCCAGATGGCCCAGCAACTCGTCCGGCGGCAGATCCAGCGCGGAGAAGTTGTGCACCGCGGTCCGCAGCCGGCCCATCGTGGCGGCCGCGTGGAGACCGTGGCCGACCACGTCGCCGACGGCCAGTGCCACCCGGCTCCCCGGCAGCGGAATCACGTCGAACCAGTCCCCGCCCACGCCCGACTGGGCGGGCAGGTACCGGTAGGCGATGTCCAGGGCGTTCTGCTCGGGCATTGCCTGCGGCAGCAGGCTGCGCTGGAGGGTGACCGCCATCGCGTGCTCACGGGTGTAGCGGCGAGCGTTGTCGATGCTTATCGCGGCACGGGCCACCAGCTCCTCCGCCAGCGACAGGTCCTCCTCGTCGAAGCACTCGTGACGGTGGCCGCGCCAGAAGTTGGCCGTGCCCAGCACGACGCCCCGCGCCCGGATGGGGGCGGTGATCAGGGAATGGATGCCGTAGTCGATGATCGCCTTGGCGCGCTCGGGGTCCTGCAAGCGCCAGGACGTGGCGCTCGGCAGGTCGCTCACCAGCTCGGAACGTCCACTGCCGTACCCGCGTGCCTGGGGCGTGGCCGGTTGATAGGTGAACAGTCGGCCCTGTTCGAAGAGCGGATGATCGTCCCGGATGCCGCACACGGCCGCGCGTCGCATGTCCGCCCCTGTGGGGGACGGCTCCTCGCCGTGCAGCACCGCGTCGGCCAGATCGACGGTGACGAAGTCCGCGAACCGCGGAATGGGGACGCACGCCAACTCGTCGGCGGTGCGCAGCACGTCCAGGGTGGTGCCGACGCGCAGTCCGGCGTCGTACAGCAACCTCAGCCGCTCCCGTGCGACCTCCGCCCTGCCGGTCACCGCTTGCAGCTCGGTGGAGTCGCGCAGCGTCACCACCGTTCCCTTGGGACCGCCGTCACGATCCGTGGGCCGCTGGTTGACCGCGAGCAGTCGCTCTCCGGAGAGGTGCACCTCGTCAGTGGCCTCGCGCCCGGAGACGAGCAGCTCCTTCGTCCCTGGATCGAGGCCCGGCAGCTCCGGCACGAGGCGTCCCTCGGCGTCGGGCGGCAGATCCAGCAGTCGCCTGGCCTCGTCGTTCGCCAGCATCAGCTGCCCGTCCGGAGACACGATCAGCACACCCTCTCGAACGGAGTGCAGGACCGTGTCGTGGTGCTGGTACATCAAGGTCATCTCGTCCGGGGCGAGGCTGTGTGTCTGCCGTCGCAGGCGCCGGCCCACCAGTGCCGTCACTCCGGTGGACAGCGCGAGGGCTGCGGCCCCGGCGCCCAGGATGATCGGCAGCTGCCGGTCCACCTGGCTCTCGACCTTCTTGACCTTCATCCCGGCCGAGACGAGTGCCACCACCTTGTCGTCGGTGTCCTTGATCGGGACCGTGGCCTGCACCTCACGGCCGAGTGGGCCGTTGACGCTCTCCACGTAGACCTTCCCCTTCAGCGACGGCCCGATCTCGCCGACGAACCGCTTCCCGATCCGGTCCGGCAAGGGGTGCGTGTACCGGATGCCCTCGGTGTTCATGACCACGATGAAGTCGACTCCGGCAGCACGGCGAGCCGCCTCCGTGAGCGGTTGGAGGATCTTGCTCGGGTCCGGGGTCTCCAGGGCCGCCAGGACACCTGGTGAGTGCGCGAAAGTCTGGGCCACGGCAATGGAGCGGTGCCTGGCCTCGGCGCTGGTGTCCCGCTCCGACTGGAGGACGAGGGCAATGACGGCGCATGCCACCAACAGCACCACCAGAGCCACCTGGAAGACCAGCACCTGCCCGGCCACGCTTCGCGTGCTCGCGTTGAACGGCCGTTTGACGGATAGGTGCCGAAAACGGGCGAATTGTTTCGCCATGCGACCTTTCTAGCATCGGTGATCCTGAGAGGCCAGGGCCCATTCACCGGATCCTTATCCGGCTGACCTCGGGCATCTGTGCAGCCATGCCTGTCTGACAACGGATCCTGGGGCTCGGCGGTCCGCCCTGGACGCCCGACCGGGGCCGCGATTTCTCCGCGCTTGATGAACACTTAGGCCGATATGATGCATTTTGTGATCATGTCTGCACGGCACGGGCGCCGTCGCCCCGCCTACAGCGGCCGATGGGAAGCCGCCCGGCTGTCACCCGTGATCCTGGCCGTCCTCATCATCGGCCTGGCGTTCTCCACTCCCAGGGAGATCGCCATCAGCCGGCTGTTGCCGACCGCGCCCGCCCTGGCCGCCGCGATGTGGCCCGTGTTTCCCACGATCATGCTGGGGGCGTTCTGCTTTCTCGCCATGATCATCCTCAGCTTCTTCTACACCGACCTGGGGACGCAGTACACGGCGGCCGCGATCATCGCCGTCACCCTCGCGGCCGCCTACGGGAGCCATGTCCGACTCCAGCGGGAGGACATCCTCTTCCAGGTCCGACTGGTCGCCGACGCGGCCCAGAAGGTGTTGCTGCGCCCGCTGCCGCGCCGTATCGACGACGTCGAGATCGAGTCGCTGTATCTCGCGGCCCAGGAGCAGGCCAGGATCGGCGGCGACTTCTACGAGGCGATCGGCACACCGCACGGGATCAGGCTGCTCATAGGCGATGTACGGGGCAAGGGTCTGTCCGCGGTGGGGGCGGCGTCGGCGGTGATCAGCTGCTTCAGAGAGGCCGCGTACGACGAGCCCGATCTCAGAGCGATCATCCATCGCCTGGAGACCACCATCACCCGCCACAGCGCAGCGTTTCCCGCCTATGACCAGCCCGAGCACTTCGCCACCGCTCTCCTCGCCGAGATCCCGCACGGCGGCGGCCGCGTACGCATTCTCAATTGCGGGCACCCGCCGCCACTGATCGCGCACGGCGGGAAGGTCCGGGTCCTGGAACCCACCGTCGCCTCCGCGCCCCTCAACCTCGCGGCGCTCATCGGCGACCGCTACTGGGTCGACGTCGTCGCCTTCGCCCCGGGGGACCGATTGCTGCTCTATACGGACGGCGTGTCGGAGACCCGGAACCACGACGGCCAGTTCTTCCCGCTGGCGGAATGGATGCGGCAGCAGGACCTGGAGAAGCCCCGCGAGCTGCTCGACCAGCTGCACGGAGACCTGCTCCAGCACAGCGGCGGACGGCTCGACGACGACATCGCGGCGCTCGCGCTGAGGTGCGCCGGCGCGCCGGAACGGGGAGCCGTGGAAGGCTGAGAACGGGCGGTCCCCCGTGACCGGGCCGGCGCCTATGCCGAGGCGGCTGGCACCGCCGCACCGCAGGCCCTGCAGGTCGCCGATCGGTTCCACCTCTGGCAGAACATCGCCGCCGCGGTCGAGAAATCCGTCGCCGACCACCGCTCCTGCCTGCGAGAACTCCCGCCGGCCGCCCCCGAACCAGAGCCCGAGTGGGAGACGCGCGTTGAGGCAACCTCCACCCCGGACGACCAGAACGAGGACCCGACCGGCAGGTTCGCCGAGCGGGCCCGCGCCCACCATGCCCTCGTCCATGACCTCCTGACCCAGGGCATGGGCATCCGTCACATCGCCCGCCACCTGGGCTGGGGACGGCACACCGTCCAGCGGTACGCCCGCGCTGCCCGCTGGCAGGACATGGTCAAGGGCTGCAAGCGCCAACTCCCCAACAAACCGAACCGTTCAAGCCCTACCTGGCGCAACGCTGGGCCGAAACGGACGGGAAGGTGACCGTCCTCGACCTCTACCGCGAGATCAGCACTGTGAGGTCTAGGGACTCCCTTAACACTTTCGACTCACCAGATCCTTGACAGGCTCAGGAGTTACTGGACATTGCCAGCCCATCGAGGTTCGAAAATGGTCAGCCGAGCCGGTGGGAGTTGCGGCGGACGAGCTCAGGGCGCGCCTGGGTCTCCGATGTTCGTATCGACGTTCCGTCGTAGGGGCAGGTCTGCGTCGCAGAAGACGCAGACGAAGTGGCCCTCTCGCACGATGTTGTGTTGCTGGCAGCCGGGGCACCGGCGGAAGAGCACCGGGTGTGTGAAGTAGTCCGGGTGGCCGAGGGCGGCCTGATCGAGGGCCTGTGCCACGGCTGGCCACGAGGCGACGTCCGGGCAGTAGCCGGTCGACTGGTTGCTGACCTCGGTCACTATCCAGCGTCCGGCCTCCGACGCAAAGCTGACTTCGCCGGCGCCCAGCACTCGGCCGCCGCCCGCGCAGGCGGCGTGTTCGCTGCGGCGTGGTGCCAGTAGCAGAGCGCCGTCCGTGCCGATGACGAAGGTGAAGGGCTCTTTCAGTTCCGCGGTGCTCTGGGCTGCTGCCCCGTCGGCGAAGTCGGCAGGCGTGCGGATCGTGGCACCGGTGTTCGCTGTCTGGACGGCAGCGATCACGTGATGCGGCCCGACATAGCGGTAGGCCGGTCTCGACGCGCTCATGTCGCTCAACGTAGAGCACGTCGTCTTGACGTGCTCAGAGTTTCGGCGCGTGGATCTTGGCCTTCCTCCTTCAGTGGGCTGCTGCTGGTGCGCCGGTTACAGGCGCTTCGCTGTGCGGTCGCGCAGCAGCAGCCACTGACTCGCGTCGGCGCCGCCTGGGCGCGCGGCCGGTCCGTGCTGTGAGAGACGATCTTCAGTCTAGGGTGTGATATAGCCTCTGACCTGCGCTGATCCTGTGCTTGATAAAACCACGTGTGGGTATTGCCACACGGTGGGTGCCTGATGGTCCCGCTAGGGTCTGTCCACTGCCTACAAAATCACCGGAGGGGCCATGGCGTTCGGCTGGATCGACGATCAGGCGGAGCAGCGCCGCCGCGCCGGACTCGTACGGACCCTGCGCCCCCGCCCCGCCGACTCGCCGCTGCTGGACCTGGCGAGCAACGACTACCTGGGCCTCGCCCACCACCCGGAGGTCGCCGACGGCGCCGCCGAGGCGGCCCGGACCTGGGGCGGCGGCTCCACCGGCTCCCGGCTGGTGACCGGCACGACGGAACTCCACACCGAGCTGGAGCGGGAGCTGGCCGGATTCTGCGGGTTCGAGGCCGCCCTGGTCTTCTCCTCCGGCTATGCCGCGAACCTCGCCGCCGTCACCACGCTCGGCCCGCACGGCTCCCTGATCGTCTCCGACGCCCTCAACCACGCCTCCCTGATCGACGGCTGCCGGCTGGCCCGGGGCACCACCCAGGTCGTCGGGCACGCCGACCCGGACGCCGTACGCAAGGCCCTCGGGACGCGCGAGGGGCCCGCCGTGGTCGTCTCCGACACGGTGTTCTCCGTCGACGGGGACGCGGCACCGCTGGTCGCACTGGCCGAGGCGTGCCGGGAGCACGGCGCCGGGCTGCTCGTCGACGACGCCCACGGGCTCGGGGTCCTCGGGGACGGCGGGCGGGGCGCGCCGTACGCGGCCGGGCTCTCCGGCGCCGACGACGTGGTGGTCACGGCGACCCTGTCGAAGTCGCTGGGCAGCCAGGGCGGGGTGGTGCTGGGCCCGTCCCGGGTGATCGACCATCTGGTCAACGCGGCCCGGACCTTCATCTTCGACACCGGCCTGGCCCCCGCGGCGGCGGGCGCGGCGCTGGCGGCCCTGCGGCTGCTGCGCCGTGAGCCCGAGCGTGCGGCACGGGCCCGCGAGGTGGCCGCGGAACTGCACGCACGGCTGACCGCCGCGGGTCTGGAAGCGGTACGTCCGGACGCCGCGGTGGTCTCCGTGCGGGCCCCGTCCCCGGAGCAGGCCGTGCGGTGGGCGGCCGACTGCCGGACGGCAGGCCTGGCCGTGGGCTGTTTCCGTCCGCCGTCGGTGCCGGACGGCATCTCACGGCTCAGGCTGACCGCCCGTGCGGACCTCTCCGGGGCCGAGATCGAACGCGCTGTACGTGTGATCGGCAAGACACGACCATGAGTCGGCGTGACACGGCCGGGCCTGGCTCGCGGGCGGATACGGAGTCGGGGATGGATGGGGTGCGAGTCTGATCGGTTTCGTTCGTGTCTGATCAGACTCTTCTGGGGCTGATCAGCCGGCGAACGCCGCCGTGAAGCCCGCCCAGCTCTCGGGGGAGAAGAGCAGCGCGGGTCCGGCCGGAGCCTTGGAGTCGCGCACGGCGAGCAGTCCGGCCGACGGGCCGGAGCGCGGCCGTGCCGTCTCCACGCAGTTGTTGGCTCCGGTGCTGTAGCTGCTGCGCAGCCACCGCAGTCCGTGCAGATCAGCACTTGAAGGTACGTTCCGAGGCAGTGCAGTCATGGTGCCTCCTTACGCGCCGTCAGCTATTGCGGCGATGTAATCCAACGAGTCCTCGGGCGAAAGGGCGTGGATCCTGAGCGTGTCGAAGGCCTCCGTGTAGGCCTGGAGGTCTTCTTTCCGCTCCAGGTAGAGGCTACTCGTCAACTGGTCGATAACAACCACGTCCAGATCAGAAGTGCTCGGAAATGAGAAGATTACGAAAGGTCCCGTGATGCCGATATGCGCCCCGGCCGCGAACGGCAGCACCTGGAGCCGCACTTGGGGCAGCCGGGCCGCCTCCATCAGCCGCTCCAGCTGCCGCGCCATCACACCGGGACCGCCCACCTCCCGGCGCAGCACCGCCTCGTCCAGGACCGCGCTCAGCTCCAGCGGCGGATCGTGGCGCAGCACGTCCTGCCTGGCCAGGCGCACTTCCACCAGGGTGTCCAGGGACTCGCCGGCGCGCCCGTCCATGGCCGCCCGGGTCACCGCCCGCGCGTACTCGGGGGTCTGCAGCAGCCCCGGCACGACCAGGGTCTCCAGCGTGCGCATCGCGCTGGCCTGTGACTCCAGGCTGATGAAATCGCGGTAGGCGGGCGGCAGGACCCCACGATAGGCGTGCCACCAGTGGTGCCGCCCCGCCGTGTCCTCCGACCCCGCCAACACCAGCAGCAACTCGCGCAGTTGCCCCTCGGTCACGCCGTAGGCGTCCAGGAGTAACCGCACATCGGCCGGTTTCACACCGCTGGCGCCGGTCTCGATCCGGCTCACTTTCGACTGATGCCAGCCCACCAGACGGGCGGCCTCACCGCTCGTGAGGCCGGCGCCGGTGCGCAGTGTGCGCAGTTCGGCGCCCAGTTTCCGGCGGCGTACCGCGGGACCGTTCTGCATGGGCTACTCCTTACTCCTTCCGAGCCGCCCAAATACGGTCTGAGGTCGCAGAGTTCACCGCTTCGAGCGACAGATATATGCATATCTTGGTGGATCGCTCCCCGTGACCGGCCCGGTAATGGCAGTCTGGCGAAGAAGCACCAGTCCGGGACCGTACTCGAACCATCCGCACTGTGTCGGACTCCGGTCCCGAGGAAAGGGACGACGTCGCCATGGCAGACCACCTGGAAGCATCCGTCACTCTGCCGAGCGATCCCGCCTCGGTCTCCGCCGCCCGCTCCTATGCCCTGGACACCCTCGCGGAGTGGGGGCTGCCGGCGGAGACGGAGACCGCGGAGACCATCCGCCTCATCGTCTCCGAACTCGCCACCAACGCCGTGCAGCACACCTTCGGGCAGTCACCCACCTTCACGGTGGACCTCGTGCTCGACCGGGACGAGCAGCTGCGCATCGGCGTCACGGACAGTCATCCGCGCTTCCCCAAGAGACTCCCCGCCGCGGTCCAGCAGGACAACGGGCGCGGCATGGTCATCATCCGCTGGCTGACCGCCGAGTGCGGCGGCAAGCTCCGGGTACGCCCCACCCGGGAGGGCGGCAAGACCGTCTCCATCGAACTCCCCTGGACGGTCCCGGCCGGCACCGTCACCACGGCCGGCCAGCAGGAGCCGTAGGGCCTGTCCAGCGGACCCAGCCGCAGACGCGGGGCGTGCCACGCACATCTGCCGCGTTGTCGTCGGTCACCGACGCTCCGCGTCGACTCCCTCCTCCGCCTTGCAGCTGCACGCGCCACGCCCCGCTCACCGGCACTCATAGCCGCCGCAGATTTACTGCGACTTGGCCCGCCGGACAGGCCCTAGCCCTGAGCTCCCGCCGGCCGGCCGCTGGAACGGGTCAGCTGACCCGGCCGTACCAGACGCTGCGCGTCCAGATCTTCTGGAGCTTCACCACGTCCCCGGTCTTCGGGGCGTGCCAGATCTTTCCCTTCCCGGCGTAGATGCCGACGTGGTACACGCTGGAACCCGAGTGGAAGAAGACCAGGTCCCCGGCCTTGCGGTTGCCGGCCGAGATGTGACGGGTCTTGTTGTACTGCTGGGCCGCCGTACGCGGCAGGGTCTTGCCCGCCTTCTTGAACGAGTACAGCGTCAGCCCGGAGCAGTCGAACCTGTTCGGTCCGGTGGCGCCCCACCTGTAGGGCGAGCCCTTCTTCGAGGCGGCGACCTGAAGTGCCTTCGTCGCCATCGTGGCGGCCGAGGCGTCTGAGGCGACACCCGGAATCACGATCGAGCCGCCCACGGCGGCGATGGTCAGTGCCGAGGCCGTACCGGCCCGGGCCATCAGCGACGGAACACGATTGAGCGCAGTCATGCGCAACCCTTCGTCAGCCGCCTGTGAAGGATGACCTGTCGGATTCGGGCTGGCGAAGTTGCCCGGCCGTGTTGCCACGGCTTCACCCCAAGGGCTGCTCGGCCCGGTCATGGCGCGACCGTGCCGGCGACCCGTCGTGCTTGGGTCCTCCACTCCTGCCGATGCACTTCTGTCGACGGGTCAATCCGGGCGGCGGCAGGACTCGGCGTCCGCCCGGACCGCCCCGCCGCTGTGGCGGGGGCTTGTCGTCAGACAGGGATCTTCACTCACGCGTGTCCGAAAATCCCAACGGAATCGGGGATTTGTGGGGTTACTCACCACCCACCCGTTCGGGTGGACAGCCTTGTGTTCGATTCTCCGTCAACTGCCCTGCGTAGCCCCGGACCTGCGCGGAAGCCGCTCGCGGACACCCCCGCACGGGCAACCTGAGCGGTCCTCGCGGTCAGGTAAAACCACGCCACACTCCGCCGAACGGCGGTAACCCCTTTGGATCGTTTCGGCTCGGGCCCGGTCGCGCCGTCGACGTGCCGGACCGGTGTCCGGCGGGTGTCACCGTACGCAGTCGGGCGGGAGTACGACGCGAGCGGTCCGGCGCTCGCCGTCGAGCACCCGCAACGCCCGTGCCAGCGTGTCCCCGTGAAGCTCCGTCTCGCCCCGCAGATGCATCAGGGCGAGCGCGTCACGCAGCTCGGACGCCGCGCGCACCAGCGCCTGCGCGGCGCGCAGCCCACGGTAGGTGTCCTCGTTCCGCGCCGGGTTGATCCGGCCCAGTAAATCCACCACGTCCAGATAACGGTCGATCAGCTCGCCCTCGGCGCGGGTCAGCGCGGGCAGCGGCGGAAGCTCCGGCGGCAGCATCGGCGGCTCACCCCGCGTCCGGCAGGCCGGGGGAGGTCCGGCGGGTGGGCATCACCCGGTCCACCAGCCCGTACGCCAGCGCTGCCGGCGCGTCCAGGACCAGGTCCCGCTCCAGGTCCTGGTGCACCTGTTCGGCGGTGCGCCCGGTGTGCCGGACGAGCATCTCTTCGAGCATCGCCCGGACCCGGTCCAACTCCGCGGCCTGGATGGCCAGATCACTCGGCTGGCCCTGTACCGGCTCCGGCAGGGACGGCTGCCGGAGCACGATGCGCGCGCCGGGCAGCACGGACCGCTTGCCCGGTGTGCCGGCCGCCAGCAGGACCGCGGCGGACGCCCCGGCCTGCCCGAGGCAGATCGTCTCCACGTCGCAGCTCACGTACTGGACCGTGTCGTAGATCGCGGCCATCGCGCTGTAGGACCCGCCCGGGGAGTTGATGTACAGCGAGATGTCCCGCTCCGGAGCCGCGTACTCCAGATACATGAACTGCGCCATCACGTCGTTGGCCGAGACCTCGTCGACGGGTGTGCCGAGGAAGACGATCCGCTCCTCCAGCAGCTTCGAGTACGGATCCATGGTGCGATGCCCCGCGGTCGTGCGTTCCGTGAACTCGGGCAGGACATAGCGGGCGAACGGTCGGGTCATGGCGTACCCCTCCTGGCGACTGAGGCAGCCCGGGGGCCGGGCTCTCTGTTGAAAATGTACAGGACGTACAGATCATTGAGTGGGGATTCCGCTGTCGCCGAACAAGATGTGATGTCCGGGGTGCCCCGTAAGCTGGGTTCATGGCCTACGAGATTCCGGTGACCCAAGCCAGGGCTGAGCTCGCCGAACTGATCAACCGGGTGGTGTACGGCGGTGAGCGCGTCGTCGTGACGCGCCACGGCAAGCCGCTCGTCGCCCTCGTCTCCGCCACCGACCTCGAACGCCTCGAAGAGCTTCCGGAACCCGCCGAGGAGCACGTGGACCACGTGGTCAGCTCGGTCTCCACGGTCCGTGAGACGACCGCAGCCGTACGCCCGGAACGGGGCCGCTTCGGCATCGCGGCGGAGCACCGGGGGGCCGCGGGCTCCTAGCGCGTGCCAGGACCCGTGTCGCCGAGCCGATCCGGAGTCCCGCAGTCGTCGGTACGGCCATCGGCCCTCCCCGGAGCGTTCGGGTGAGGGCCGTTCGGGTGTCGTGGGCCTCTTGCCCCGGTCGTGAAGTGATCAAGGTCCGGTTAACGTCGCCGAAACTCCGGCGAACTAGCCTGCCGATCCACGCCACCTGGGGTTTTCCTAGCCGGATTGGGTCCGTGAGCCCAATCCGTCGCGGTGGCCGCGGCAACCGGACCCCGCACGGTCCGGAGCGAGGACTGTGAGGTGGGACGTGCAACTGACCCCGCACGAGCAAGAGAGGCTGCTGATCCACGTGGCGGCCGACGTGGCCGAGAAGCGCCGGGCCCGCGGGCTCAGGCTGAACCACCCCGAGGCGATCGCCCTCATCACGTCGCACATCCTCGAAGGCGCGCGTGACGGCCGTACCGTCGCCGAACTCATGGCCTCCGGGCGCAAGCTGCTCACCAGGGACGACGTCATGGAGGGCATCCCCGAGATGATCCACGACGTCCAGGTCGAGGCGACCTTCCCGGACGGCACCAAGCTCGTCACCGTCCACGACCCGATCGTCTGAGGAGGCAGGCCGCCGATGATTCCCGGAGAGGTGCTGTTCGCCGAGGGGCCTGTCGTATTCAATGCGGGCCGCGAGGTGACCCGGCTGACCGTCCTCAACGCCGCCGACCGGCCCGTCCAGGTCGGCTCCCACTACCACTTCGCCGAGGCCAACCCCGGACTGGAGTTCGACCGGGACGCGGCTCGCGGCAAGCGGCTCAACGTCGCCGCAGGCACCGCCGTCCGCTTCGAGCCCGGCATCCCCGTCGACGTCGAACTCGTCCCGCTCACCGGGGCCCGGGTGGTTCCCGGACTGCGCGGCGAGACCGGAGGTGCCCTCGATGCCTGAGATCTCCCGCGCCGCCTACGCCGACCTGTTCGGACCGACCACCGGTGACCGGATCCGGCTCGCCGACACCGACCTGCTCGTCGAGATCGAGGAGGACCGCTCCGGCGGCCCCGGACTCGCCGGGGACGAGGCGGTCTTCGGCGGCGGCAAGGTCATCCGCGAATCCATGGGACAGTCGCGTGCTACGCGCGCAGACGGCACCCCGGACACGGTCATCACGGGTGCCGTGATCATCGACCACTGGGGCATCGTCAAGGCCGACATCGGCATCCGCGACGGCCGGATCACCGGCATCGGCAAGGCCGGCAACCCCGACACCATGGACGGCGTCCACCCCGACCTGGTGATCGGCCCCGAGACCGAGGTCATCGCCGGGAACGGCCGCATCCTCACCGCGGGCGGGGTCGACGCGCACGTCCACTTCATCTGCCCGCAGATCGCCGACGAGGCGCTGGCGGCGGGCATCACGACGCTGGTGGGCGGCGGCACCGGTCCTGCCGAGGGGTCGAAGGCGACCACCGTCACCCCCGGACCGTGGCACCTGGCCCGGATGCTGGAGGCGATGGAGCAGTACCCGCTCAACATCGGCTTCCTCGGCAAGGGCAACACCGTCTCGCACGAGGCGATGCTCTCCCAGATCCGGGGCGGGGCACTGGGGCTGAAGCTGCACGAGGACTGGGGATCCACCCCGGCCGTCATCGACGCCTCCCTGACCGTCGCCGACCGGACCGGCATCCAGGTCGCCATCCACACGGACACGCTCAACGAAGCGGGTTTCGTGGCGGACACGCTCGCCGCGATCGGCGGGCGCGGGATCCACGCCTACCACACCGAGGGCGCGGGCGGCGGGCACGCCCCGGACATCATGACCGTCGTCTCCGAACCGCACGTGCTGCCGAGTTCGACCAACCCGACCCGGCCGTACACGGTGAACACCGCCGAGGAACACCTCGACATGCTGATGGTGTGCCACCACCTCAACCCCGCGGTGCCGGAGGACCTGGCCTTCGCCGAGTCGCGGATCCGGCCGTCGACCATCGGGGCCGAGGACGTGCTTCACGATCTGGGGGCGATCTCGATCATCTCGTCCGACTCGCAGGCCATGGGGCGGGTGGGCGAGGTGATACTGCGGACCTGGCAGACCGCGCATGTGATGAAGCGACGGCGCGGCGCGCTGCCGGGTGACGGGCGGGCCGACAACCACCGGGTACGGCGGTACGTCGCCAAGTACACGATCAACCCGGCCCTCGCGCAGGGGCTGGCCCGGGAGATCGGCTCGGTCGAGACCGGGAAGCTCGCCGACCTCGTGCTCTGGGAGCCCGCGTTCTTCGGGGTCAAGCCGCAGGTCGTCCTCAAGGCCGGGCAGATCGCCTACGCGCAGATGGGCGACGCCAACGCGTCGATCCCGACGCCCCAGCCGATCCTGCCGCGCCCGATGTACGGGGCGATCGGGCGGGCACCGGCCGCCAACTCCTTCAACTTCGTCGCCCCGTTGGCGATCGAGGACGGCTTGCCGGAGCGGCTGCAGCTCGGGAAGCGGTTCGTCGCCATCGAGTCGACCCGGGGCGTGACCAAGGCGGACATGCGGGAGAACGACGCGCGCCCGCATGTCCGGGTCGATCCCGACAGCTTCGCCGTGCACATCGACGGGGAGCTGGTCGAGGCGACACCGGCCGCCGAACTGCCCATGGCCCAGCGTTACTTCCTCTTCTGAGAGCTGGTGGGTGTGATGTCTCGGGCAGCCTTGCTCGTGCTGGCCGACGGCCGCTTTCCCGCCGGAGGACATGCGCACTCCGGCGGGGCGGAGGCGGCCGTCAAGGCCGGCCGGATCGCCGGGGCGGCGAGCCTGGAGGAGTACTGCCGGGGGCGGCTGCACACGGCCGGGCTGGTGGCCGCGGCGTTCGCCGCGGCCGCGGTACTCGGAGCGGACGTACGGGAGTTGGACGCGGCGGCCGATGCGCGGACACCGTCGGCCGCGCTGCGGGGCGCGGCGCGCCGGCTCGGGCGGCAGCTGCTGCGGGCCGCGCGCGTGGCCTGGCCGAGTGCCGAACTCGACGCCCTGGCACGGGAGTTCCCCAAGGGAGCGCATCAGCCGGTGGTGTTGGGGGTGGTGGCCCGGGCGGCGGGGCTCTCGGCGGAGGACGCGGCGTACTGCGCGGCGTACGAGTGCGTGAGCGGGCCGGCCACGGCGGTGGTGCGGTTGCTGAGCCTGGATCCGTTCGAGGCGACGGGGGTGCTGGCGCGGTTGGCGGGGGAGATGGATCTGGTGGTCGACCGGGGGGTGGAGGCGGCGCGGGGGATGGTCGCGGGGGCGGGGGTCGATGCGTTGCCTGCGGCTTCGGCGCCGTTGATGGAGATCGGGGCGGAGTGGCATGCGGGGTGGGCGGTGCGGTTGTTCGCGTCGTAGGGGGGTGTGTCGCCCCCCGCCGCCCCTACCCGTCCCGTCCCTCCAGGGGGCGGGCCCCCTTCGACCGCCCGGTTCGGGGGCTGCCGCCCCCGGACCCCCGCTTCGGCCTGAACGGCCTCGTCCTCAGACGCCCCCGGAGGGGGTACCCCCAGACGGGCTGGTGGGTGGGGGCGTGGACCGGCCTTCGTCCTCGGGCACCGGACGGGTGAAACACAAAACTTGCTGAAAAGGAGCCGCACATGCATCTCGACCACGATCACCACCACGGCCCGGCCGCCCTCAGCGCCGACGCACACCGGCCCGACGGGTCCCGTCGCGCCCTTCGGATCGGGCTCGGCGGGCCCGTCGGGTCCGGGAAGACCGCCACCGTCGCCGCCCTGTGCCGGGTCCTGCGGGACGAGCTGTCCCTTGCCGTCGTCACCAATGACATCTACACCCGCGAGGACGCCGAGTTCCTGCTCCGGGAGGCCGTGTTGCCGCCGGAGCGGATCAGCGCCGTGGAGACGGGGGCATGTCCGCACACCGCGATCCGGGACGACATCTCGGCCAACCTCGAAGCCGTGGAGGACCTGGAGGACGAGGTCGGGCCGCTCGACCTCGTCCTCGTCGAGTCCGGCGGGGACAATCTCACCGCCACCTTCTCCAAGGGGCTCGTGGACGCGCAGATCTTCGTGATCGACGTGGCGGGAGGCGACGACATCCCGCGGAAGGGCGGACCGGGGGTGACCACCGCCGATCTGCTGGTCGTCAACAAGACGGACCTGGCGCCCTACGTCGGGTCGGATCTGGCGCGGATGGCCGCCGATGCCAAGGCACAGCGGGCCGAACTGCCCGTCGTCTTCCAGTCGTTGCGCAGCGAGGACGGCGTCGCGGACGTGGCCGCGTGGGTGCGAGAGCGGCTCGCCGCGTGGACCGTATGACGGGGACGGGGGTACACGCCGTCGCTCGGATCGTCGCCCGCGACGACGGGCGGGGCGGTACCTCGCTTCCGGTGCTGGAGGGCGAGGGACCGCTCGCCCTGCGGCGCACCCGGGGGAGCGGGGCCGAGGCCCGGGTGCTGGTCGTCGGGGCGATGAGCGGGCCGCTCGGCGGGGACCGGTTCGGGATCGAGGCCCGGGTCGAGGAAGGGGCCCGGCTGTGTGTCGGGTCGGCCGCCGCGACCATCGCCCTGCCGGGGCAGGGGAAGGAGGAGGCTCGGTACGACGTTCGGCTCGACGTCGCCGACGGAGGTGAACTGCGGTGGCTGCCGGAGCAGCTGATCTCCGCCAAGGGGAGTGACCTGTGCGTCTCCACACGTGTTGAGGTCGGGGCACGGGGGCGGCTCGTCGTGCGGGAGGAGCAGGTGCTCGGGCGGGCCGGGGAGGAGCCCGGGCGGCTCAGCAGTCGGCTCACCGTGCGCGTGGCCGGACGGGCTGTCCTCGATCAGGAGCTGGCCTGCGGGCCCGGGGCGCCCGGTGGCTGGGACGGGCCCGCCGTGCTGGCGGGACACCGCGCGGTGGGGCAACTCGTCGTCGTAAGGCCGGAGTTCGCCGTGCAGGCGATGGGGGCACGGATGCTGGGGGAGGGTGCCGCGCTCACTCCGCTCGCCGGGCCCGCCGTGTTGGTGAGTGCGGTGGCGGGCGATGCGCTGCGGCTGCGCCGGGTCCTGGACGAGGCGTTGGCCCAGTTGGGCGGTTGATCCGCTCAGCGGGACGTGCGCGTCCGGTTATCGGATTGGTAAAGATCGGCTGTTGGGCCCTGTTCTCAGGGACCTCACAGCCGGAAGGATCTCCCCTGACCATTCGTCATGATGTCCGGGGAGAGGCCCACTTGAGGGACAACTACAGATCGAGGAGCCGGGTGCTGGCGCTCGGCTCGGCCGGAGCGCTCGTCACGGCCAGCCTGATCACCGGTGCGCTCGCGGTTCCCGCCGCCGGCGCCGAGGCACGGCACGGCGGCCAGGACCGCGCGCAGCAGGGCGCGGCGATCGCGGCCGAACGGGCCGCCAAGGCCGGGATCGACTGGGCCGACTGCCCGGCCGACTGGGCCCTGACCAAGCCCGTCCAGTGCGGTTGGGTCAGCGTGCCGCTCGACTACACCAAGCCCTACGGCAAGCAGATCAGGCTCGCCGTCGACCGAATAGGCAACACGGGGACGCCGGCCGAGCGCCAGGGCGCGCTCGTCTACAACCCCGGCGGCCCCGGCGGCTCGGGGATGCGCTTCCCGCTGCGGGTCACCAACAAGAACCCCCTGTGGGTCAACGCCTCCAAGGCGTACGACTTCGTGGGCTTCGACCCGCGCGGTGTCGGCCACTCGGCGCCCATCTCCTGCGAGGACCCGCAGGAGTTCGTGAAGGCCCCCAAGGCCGACCCGGTGCCGGACACCGAGGCCGACAAGACCGCACAGCGCAAGCTCGCCGAGCAGTACGCGGACGGCTGCGCCGAGCGCACCGGCCGCGCCATGCTCCAGCAGATGACCACCGCGAACACCGCCCGCGACCTGGACGTCATCCGGGCCGCGCTCGGCGAGAAGAAGCTCAACTACCTCGGTGTCTCCTACGGCACCTACCTCGGCGCGGTGTACGGGACGCTGTTCCCGGGGCACGTCCGCCGGATGATCGTCGACAGCGTCGTCAACCCGTCGCGGAAGAACATCTGGTACCAGGCCAACCTGGACCAGGACGTCGCCTTCGAGGGCCGCTGGAAGGACTGGGAGGACTGGGTCGCCGCACACGACTCCGCCTTCCACCTGGGGACCACGCGGGACGCCGTCCAGGCCAAGTGGCTCCAACTGCGCGCCACCGCCAAGGCGAACCCGATCGGCGGGGTCGTCGGACCGGCCGAGCTGATCGGCTTCTTCCAGAGCGCGCCGTACTATGACTCCTCGTGGGTCCCGGTCGCCACCGTCTTCAGCAAGTACGTCGCGGGTGACACCCAGGCCCTGGTCGACGCGGCCGCCCCGGACCTGACCGACACCGCCGGCAACATCACCTCGGAGAACGGCAACGCCGTCTACACGGCCGTCGAGTGCACCGACGCCAAGTGGCCCACCAGCTGGAAGAAGTGGGACCGCGACAACACCGAGCTCAACACGCAGTACCCCTTCATGACCTGGGCCAACGCATGGCTCAACCTGCCGTGCGCCACCTGGCCGGTCCAGCAGCAGACCCCGGTGAACGTCAAGACCCACAAGGGCCTGCCGCCGGTGCTGATCGTGCAGTCCACGCGTGACGCCGCCACTCCGTACCCCGGCGCCGTCGAACTGCACAAGCGGTTCAAGGGCTCCCGTCTCATCACCGAGCAGGGCGCCGGTTCGCACGGCGTGACCGGCCTGGTCAACCCGTGCATCAACAGCCGCGTCGACACCTACCTGCTCACCGGCACGCTGGACGGCGCGGACGTCACCTGCACCCCGCACGCCACCCCGCAGCCGTAACCACCGCTCCCGTACGACGACGAGGGGCGGCCGGAACACTCCGGCCGCCCCTCACTCCTCCGTACACCGCCTCAACTCAGCGGCGCCCGCGGGAACCTGCGCTCCTTCTCGCCCTTCGCCGCCTGCCCGGCCTTGACGACGGCCGCGTACTCGTCGACGTACTCCTGCTCGGACAGGGTCAGGATGGCGTACATGATCTCGTCGGTGATGGCGCGCAGGACGGCCTTCTCGTGCTCCATCCCGGCGTAGCGGGAGAACTCGAGGGGCTTGCCGAAGCGGATCACGACGGGGTGGACGTTCGGGATGACCTTGCCGGGCGGCTGCGCCTCGAACGTGCCGATCATCGCGCAGGGGATCACCGGGACACCGGCCCGCAGCGCCATCACGGCCACCCCGACCTTGCCCTTGTAGAGGCGGCCGTCGTGCGAGCGGGTGCCCTCCGGATAGATGCCGAGCAGCTCGCCCTTGCTCAGCACCCCGAGCCCCTCCCGGATCGCGGCCTGGCCCGCCTCCTTGCCGGAGCGGTCCACCGGGATCTGCCCGGCGCTGCGGAAGAAGAAGGCGGTCAGCCGGCCCCGCACCCCCGGCCCCGTGAAGTACTCGGCCTTGGCGAGGAAGGTGATGCGCCGCTTGAGGACGGCCGGCATCAGGAAGTGGTCGGAGAAGGAGAGGTGGTTGCCGGCGATGATCGCCGGTCCCGTCGGCGGCACATGCTCCAGGCCCTCGATCCGCGGCCGGAACACCACTCTCAGCAGCGGCCCCAGCAGTACGTACTTGAGCAGGTAGTAGAACACGGCTCGCCCCTCACTTGTTCATTTCCCCAGGTTGGCTGGGCGGCGGGTCGGACTCTGGCGGCGGCTGTCTTCGCCCGTCCCGGACATGGGGTGTGGGCCTGTTCGGGGAAGCTTCAACGTACCTGGAACAGGTGTGGCGGAGACTGTTTGGATCTTCGGCTCAGTGTCTCAGCGATATGAGGGTGAGTCACTACGAGCGGACACCGGAGAGTGCCTTCCTTACCGCAGCGAGGTGGGCGGGTGCGGGGAGCGCAGCACGAGCAGGGTGATCTCGCTGGGGGCGAAGACGCGGAACGGCGGGCCCCAGAAGCCGGTGCCGCGGCTGGTGTAGAGAAGGGTGCGGGTGCCGTGCCGGCTGAGGCCGGCGAGGGCGGGCTGGTCGAGGCGGACCAGGTGGTGGAAGGGCCACATCTGGCCACCGTGGGTGTGGCCGGAGAGTTGCAGGTCGACGCCGGCGGCGGCCGCCCGGTCGACGAACTTGGGCTGGTGTGCCAGGAGCAGGACGGGGAGGTCCGGGTCGGCGCCGGTCAGGGCTCCGGCGAGGTGGGCGCGGTGGCCCGCCAGGCCGGAGGACTCGGCGGTGACGTCGTCCACGCCGGCGACCACGAGGGTGTCGCCTCCGCGTTCGAGCAGCAGATGGCGGTTGCGCAGCGGCTCCCAGCCCAGCTCGTCCATCAGGTCGACCCAGCCCTGGGCCTCGCTGTAGTACTCGTGGTTGCCGGTGACGTAGACACGGGCCCGGGCGGCCCGCACGGTACCGAGCGGGACGGCCTGGGCGCGGCGGCGTTCGGCCGTGCCGTCCGCGATGTCGCCGGCGTGGCAGACCACGTCGGCTTCCAGGGTGTTCACCGTCTCGCACACCCGTGCCGACCAGCGAGCGCGATCGAGCGGGCCGTAGTGGGTGTCGGTGATGAGGACGACGCGGAGGCCGTCCAACCCGGCACCCAGTCGCGGCAGTTGCACGTCGAGGCGGCGCACGCGTGGCACGCGGCGGGCTTCGGCGTACCCCCAGGCGAGGAGTACGGCGGTGGTACCGAGGACGGCCCAGGTGACGATGCGGGCCCGGTCCTGACTCTCGCCGACGCCGGCCACGGTCAGGGCGAGCCGCAGGAGGACGCCGAGCAGCACGGACCAGGTGAACAGAGCCCAGCTGGTGCCCAGCAGGGTGTCACCGACCACTGCCGCCGGGTCCTGCTGGCGTCGGCCGTGGCCGCGGACCATCGCGAGCGGCATACCGGCGAGGCCGAGGGCGAACAGGGCGGTGCCGGCCAGCGAGACGGGCAGCGGCCAGTGCTGGCCGGCGTACAGGAGTACCCAGCAGGGCACGGCCCACAGCAGGACGGGGGCGATCAGGGGGATGTAGCGCATCAGTCGGTGCAGTCGGCTCGGCCGCGGAGCCTGCGCTGCGCTGTCGGCGGGTCGGGTGTCGCTGGTGTCGGTCACGCTGCCCCTCTCTGACCAGGCTGCCGTCTCGCGCACTGTATCCGGTCGTCCTCGGGCCGGATCCGGCGCCCGGACATGCCGACGCGCACGACAGGACCCCCGAGCGACAGTTGCCGGGGGGCCTGTCGCGGTACGCACGGGGGAACCGCCTTGACCTGCCGCGACCTGCCGCGCCGCTGGGCCACCTGTCCAGTGTCCGCGGCCGGGCGGCCGGCGGGCGTCAGCGGAATACCACGCACAGTCGGCGTACGGCATCGGTGCCGCGAAGCGGCCGTCCGGGGTGTGCCGGGGCCGGCCGGTTCTCAGGGTGTGCATAGGATGGCCCCGATGCGCCCCACCGAGCCGCCCGCCCCCCGACCGCCGCACCGGCGGTGGCGCGCCCTGCTCGTGCTGGGGCTGCTGGCCGGGCTGTTCGGCATGCACGCGCTGGCACCCGGCGGTGTCATGGGAATGCACGGCGGGCACGAGCGGGCCGTCTCCCACACGGCGGTCGTGGTCACCGCGTACGACGGCTGCTCCGGCGACGACGGCCACTGCGGCGGCGACCACGCGCACCACGCCGACGCGACCTGCGCCTCCGGTGCGGTCAGCGGCGGACCGGCGCTGCCCGCGCTGGTCCCGGACCCGGTCCCCGTGCTCGCGAGCGACGGCCTGGCCCCCTCCCACCCGGCCACGGCACCGGACGGCGCACGGGCGCCCCCCGACCTGGCCGAACTCCAGCTCCTGCGGATCTAGAGGTACCCGAGCCGGCCGTGCGCGCACAGCGCAGCGGTCGTGCTCCCGCGTGCCCACACAGACCTATCGCAGGAGACCCAGCATGACCACCACGCGTACCCGTGCCGTCCTCGTCGCGCTCACCGCGACCGCCGCCCTCGCCCTCACCGGGTGCGGCAGCGGCGACGACGGCGCCGACACCGCACACGCGTCGCACTCGGCGGCGGCCGGCGCCACCGCTACCGCCGGTGCGCACAACGCGCAGGACGTGTCCTTCGCGCAGAGCATGATCCCGCACCACCAGCAGGCCCTGGAGATGGCCGGCCTCGCCGTCGACCGTGCCTCCTCCACTCAGGTGAGGGGCCTCGCGGCCCGGATCGAGAGGGCCCAGGACCCGGAGATCAGGACCATGACCGGCTGGCTCAAGGCGTGGGGCGAGGACGTGCCCATGGCGGGCATGGACCACAGCGGCCACGCAGGCATGACCGGCATGATGTCCGACAAGGACATGACCATGCTGAAGCAGGCCAAGGGGACGGACTTCGACACGATGTTCCTGACCATGATGGTCCAGCACCACCAGGGCGCGGTGGAGATGGCCGGCACCGAGCAGGCCAAGGGCGAGTACGGCCCGGCCACGAGCATGGCCGGCGACATCGTCACCGCTCAGAACGCCGAGATCAAGGACAGCGCCGTCGTGCGGTGGATCCAGCGCTCGGCCGGGGTGAAGCGGTGCAGCCGGTCGGTGGCG
>NZ_JBEOYD010000075.1:0-27734 GCF_040296885.1 Streptomyces sp. NPDC001980
AGGGTGGTCGAACCGGCGGTGACCGTCAGCTTGTCGTACTGGGTGCTGGTGGTGGTCTCGGCCGTGTCGACGTGCAGGTAGAAGGTGAACGTGGTCGCGGTGCAGCCGGACGGGATGGTCACCGACTGGGACAGCGTGTCGGTGTGCGAGGAGCCGTAGCCGTCGAGCCACGCCTTGTACGAGCCCGCGTGGGCGGCCTCGCCGCTGTCGCTGGTGATGACACCGCTGCTGGCGGTCCAGGTGGTGTTGCCCGACTCGAAGCCCGGGTTGCCGAGCAGCTGCGAGGAGGAGCAGGTGCCGCCGCCGCTGGTGCTGACGGTCCAGGTGAAGGAGGCCGAGCCGGAGGCGCCGGTGGAGTCGGTCGCGGTGACGGTGGTGCTGTAGGTGCCCGCGGTGGACGCCGTGCCGGAGATCAGGCCGGTGGAGCTGGAGATGGACAGGCCGGTGGGCAGGCCGGAGGCGCTGTAGGTGAGGGTCGCGCCCGCGCTGTCGGAGGCCGAGATCTGCAGGCTGACCGAGGAGCCGGTGGCGGTGGACTGGCTTCCGGGGTTGGTGACGGTCACCGTGTTTCCGGTGGTGGTGCCGGAGGTGAAGGCGGCGGTGCCGTTCGGGGTGCCCCAGCCGGTCGGGCCGTCGTAGCCGGTGCCGGCGGTGCAGAAGTACGAGGTGGAGCAGGAGCCGTTGTTGCCGCTGGTGACGTCGTACAGGTTGCTGGTGTGGGAGTACGGGTACTTCGCCGGGTAGTCACTCGAACCCGGGGTGCCCGCGAGGGCGTACACGCCGGCGATGATCGGCGAGGAGGCACTCGTACCGCCGTAGACCGCCCAGCCGGAGCCGCCGTAGGTGTCGTAGACCGCCACGCCGGTGGCCGGGTCGGCGACCGCGGAGACGTCGGACTCCATGCGCTTGGTGCAGCCGGTGTCGGTCTGCCAGCTCGGCTTCGAGTCGTAGGCGGAGCAGCCGGAGCCGGTGCCCTCGGAGGAGCTGGTCTTCCACACGGACTCGGTCCAGCCGCGGGTGCTGGAGGAGGTGGACAGCGCGGTGCCGCCGACGGCGGTCACGTACTGGGAGGTCGCCGGGTACTCGGCGCCGTAGTCGGAGTCACCGGCGGAAACGGTGATCGCGACACCCGGGTGCTTGAAGTAGGAGGTGTCCTCGCTGGTCTGGGAGGAGGACTCGGAGCCGCCCCAGCTGTTGGAGACGAACTTGGCGCCGAGCGCGACGGCCTCGTTCTCGGCGGTGCCGAGGTCGGAGTCGGTGGCGGAGCTGGCCTCGACGAGGATGATGTTGCAGTTCGGGCAGACGGCGCTGACCATGTCGATGTCGAGCGCTTCCTCGCCGGCCCAGCCGGAGTCGTTCGTCGGCAGCGAGGTCGTCGAACCGGTCTGGCTGACCTGCTTGAAGCAGCCGTTGGCGACGGTGCACGCCGACAGGCCGTACGTGGAGCGGTAGGTGGCGAGGTCCGAGGCCGCGTTCGGGTCGTTGTAGGCGTCGACCACGGCGACGGTCAGGCCGGAGCCGCCCGTCGAGGGCAGGTTGTAGGCGCTGTGCAGGTTGGTCGGGCTCAGGCCGGAGGGGGCGGCGGCGAGTGCCGAGGCCAGCTGCTGCTTGATGTCGGTGCGGCGCTGCGCGAAGCAGTTGACCTCACCGGGCTTGGAGACGGTGGCGCACAGGTGCTTGGTGGGCACCTTCTGACCGGCCTTGCCGGTGCCGTGCACGGCCTGCCGGGCGGGGTCGGTCAGGGCCTTGGCGTTCTGGGCGGCCCGGGTGGTCTGGGCGCCGGCCTGGGGGGCGATGGTGTGTGCCTGTGCCTGTGCGGCCGGTGCCGCGACGAATCCGGAGACGGCGAGGGCGAGGGCGGGGAACGCGAAGGCCAGAAGTCTTCGCAGGCTCCGTCGTGATTCACGCATGGGGGTACTGCCTCCATCGGTGGGGTTACAAGGCAGGCCCGTGACGCGCGTAGCGGCGGCAGAGTGCGCGGTCATGAGCATGACACTTCGAACACCCTGGGATGCCGATGAGCGTGGCATGACAGGACGGTGAGGAACCTAGCCGGGTTCACCGGGGACCGGTTCCCCCGGACGAAGATCTTTGCATCGTCATAGGCAGCGCTTAGCCCCCTCATAGGAGGGGGTTGGCGCGTACATGATGAGCGCTATGCCCAGAGCTGACCCTGCAGAGTCTCGATGGCTTCCTCGGTCGTCGCGGCGGTGTACACCCCGGTCGACAGGTACTTCCAGCCGCCGTCGGCGACGACGAACACGATGTCCGCGCTCTCGCCGGCCTGTACGGCCTTCTTCCCGACACCGATCGCGGCGTGCAGCGCGGCGCCGGTGGAGATGCCCGCGAAGATGCCCTCCTGCTGGAGGAGGTCCCGGGTCCGGGTCACGGCGTCCGCGGAGCCGACCGAGTAGCGGGTGGTGAGCACGGAGGCGTCGTACAGCTCGGGCACGAAGCCCTCGTCGAGATTCCTGAGCCCGTACACCAGGTCGTCGTACCGGGGTTCGGCGGCGACGATCTTGACGTCGGGCCGGTGCTCGCGGAGATACCGGCCGACACCCATCAGCGTGCCGGTCGTCCCGAGCCCCGCCACGAAGTGCGTGACGGACGGCAGGTCGGCGAGGATCTCCGGGCCGGTGGTGGCGTAGTGCGCACCGGCGTTGTCCGGGTTGCCGTACTGGTAGAGCATCACCCAGTCGGGATGCTCGGCGGACAGTTCCTTCGCCACGCGTACGGCGGTGTTGGAACCGCCCGCGGCCGGGCTGGAGATGATCTCCGCGCCCCACATCCCCAGCAGGTCCCGGCGCTCCTGCGAGGTGTTCTCGGGCATCACGCAGACCATGCGATAGCCCTTGAGCTTGGCGGCCATCGCCAGCGAGATGCCGGTGTTCCCTGACGTCGGCTCCAGGATGGTGCAGCCCGGGGTGAGCCGGCCGTCCTTCTCCGCCTGCTCGATCATGTGCAGGGCGGGACGGTCCTTGACCGAGCCGGTCGGGTTGCGGTCCTCCAGCTTGGCCCAGATCCGGACCTCGGCGGACGGCGAGAGCCGCGGCAGGCGCACCAGGGGGGTGTTGCCGACCGCGGCCAACGGGGAGTCGTAGCGCATGCCGATCTCAGGCCATGCCGCCGGCGACGGCCGGCAGGATCGTCACGGTGTCGCCGTCGGTGAGCTTGGTGTTGATGCCGTCGACGAAACGGACGTCCTCGTCGTTCAGGTACACGTTCACGAAGCGGCGCAGCTTGCCGTCGTCCACGATGCGGGCGTGGATGCCGGCGTGCCGGGTCTCGAGGTCGTTGAAGAGGTCGGCGAGGGTGTCACCGCTGCCCTCCACCGCCTTCTGACCGTCGGTGTACTGGCGGAGGATGGTCGGGATGCGGACCTCGATGGCCATGGCTCAGGGCTCCTGTCGGAAAGTCTGGGTGGGTGGGCGCGCAGCGGCACGCCGCGGCTCACGGCCGTACGGCGGCAGGGGAACGTCAACAGATGGCGCTGTTCAGCCTGCACAGGTCGACGTGCAGACGCGCCACGAGCAGCATGCCCAGCGCCTTGTCGCTCACGTCGTTCAGAACCATGGGGTCATCGTATCGATTCCCGGTGCCGATTCCGGAGTGTGATTCCACCTACCGGACGGATTCTGACCACATTTCGAGACAGGGGGTGCTGCGTCCCACCCAGGGGCGCTGGGGGTACCCCCGGCCGAAGGCTGGGGGAGGAACTGCGCGACCAGCCCCCACCGGCCCGCAGGTGACCGGCGGAAGGAAAGTGAGGTCAGTACGCCTCGACGATCCTCACCTCTTCCTCCGTCACCTCGCCCTCCACGATCCGGTACGAGCGGAACTGGAAGTCGCCCAGGCCGTCGGTGTCGGCGGTGGAGACCAGGACGTAGTGGGCGCCGGGCTCGTTGGCGTAGGAGATGTCGGTGCGGGAGGGGTACGCCTCCGTCGCCGTGTGGGAGTGGTAGACGACGACCGGCTCCTCGTCGCGGTCGTCCATCTCCCGGTACAGCTTCAGGAGGTCGCCGGAGTCGAACTCGTAGAACGTCGGCGACATGGCCGCGTTCAGCATCGGGATGAAGCGCTCGGGGCGGTCCGACCCCGCCGGGCCGGCGACGACGCCGCACGCCTCGTCGGGGTGGTCCTTGCGCGCGTGGGCGACGATCTGGTCGACGAGGGCCTGGGTGATGGTCAGCATGGTGGTCAGAATAGGCGGAGCGCGCGAAGCGCTCGTTCGGGGTGCGGTGGGAGACGGGCGGGAAAGCAAGGGGCCGTCCCGTACCGAAGGCTGGTACGGGACGGCCCGGATGCCGGACGCCCTGAGCGGCTGCCGCAGGGGGCGCCACGAGTGCTCCCCGCGGCGGGCGTCCCGGAGGGGTGGTCAGTTCACTTTCTCCAGCGGCACCGGCTCGCGGCGCGCGGCGACCTCGGGGTTGCGGTTCTTCAGGACCAGCCAGCCGACGCCGAGCGCGGCGGCCCAGCCGGCCATCACGTAGAGGCAGACCCGGGAGTCGCCGTCGTACGCGATCAGGCCGGTCACGAAGAGGAGGAAGACGATGGCGATCCAGCTGCACTTGGCGCCGCCGGGAGCCGGGAAGGCGGAGGCCGGCAGGCGGCCCGAGTCGACCGCGCGGCGGTAGAGGACGTGGCTGATCAGGATCATCAGCCAGGTCCAGATGCCGGCCGCGGTGGCGACGGAGGTGACGTAGCCGAACGCCTTCTCCGGGACGACGTAGTTGAGGACCACGCCGATGCCCATGAAGAGGACCGAGACGGTGATGCCGAGCGCCGGGGTCTTCGACGCGGACAGCTTGCGGAACACGGCCGGGGCCTCGCCGCTGTCGGCCAGGTTCCGCAGCATGCGGCCCGTGGAGTACATGCCGGAGTTGCAGGAGGACAACGCGGCGGTCAGCACGACGAAGTTGACGATGCCGGCGCCGGCCGGGATGCCGATCTTCGCGAAGGCGGCCACGAAGGGGCTGACGCCCGGGGCGAACTCCGTCCACTTCACGACGCAGAGGATGACGGTGAGCGCGCCGACGTAGAAGAGGGCGATGCGCCAGGGGAGCGTGTTGATCGCCTTGGGGAGGGTCTTCTCCGGGTTCTCCGACTCACCGGCGGTGACGCCGACCAGCTCGACCGCGAGGTAGGCGAACATGACGCCCTGAAGGGTCATCAGGGAGGAGCCGACGCCCTTGGGGAAGAAGCCGTCGAACTGGTAGAGGTTCGCGACCGACGCGGTGTCACCGGCGGCGCTGAAGCCGAAGGTGAGGACGCCGAGGCCGATCACGATCATGCCGATCAGGGCGGTGACCTTGACCATGGAGAACCAGAACTCCAGCTCTCCGAAGACCTTCACGGAGATCAGGTTGACCCCGAAGAGGACCACCAGGAAGACCAGGGCCGTCACCCACTGCGGGACCTGCGGGAACCAGTAGTTCACGTAGATCGCGGCGGCCGTCAGTTCGGCCATGCCGGTGACGACCCACATCAGCCAGTACGTCCAGCCGGTGAAGTAGCCGAAGAACGGGCCGAGGAACTCGCGGGAGTACTCGGCGAAGGAGCCGGAGACCGGGCGGTAGAGCAGGAGCTCGCCGAGGGCCCGCATGATGAAGAAGATGATGCCGCCGGCGAGGGCGTACATGAGGATGAGGCTGGGGCCGGCCTTGGCGATGTTCGCCCCGGCACCCAGGAAGAGCCCGACGCCGATGGCGCCGCCGATGGCGATCATCTGGACCTGGCGGCTGCCGAGCCCGCGCTCGTACCCCTCTTCGGAGGCTTCGGCGGAATTCGCGGAATTCCCCGACGTGTCGACCTGAGCGGAGGTCATGTGTGGTGTGCGCCTTTCTCCATGCCGACCCGGGCCTCTCGTCGGCCTCGGATCGGGTTTCGATCCCCCCGGATTGCTGGAGCGGTGCCTGACCGGTGGTGGCCGGTTCGGTGGCGCACCCGGCGTACACGTGGGTGGTGTTCGCCGGGCGGTCGTGAAGATTTATCACGGCCGCAACACTGATCACCGGGTTCCACCGAGAGGAATTGTGGCGCACACCACTGGAAAAAGCGGACAAAGCGCGACCGAAAAGGTCATACCAGGCCGCAACGGTGACGGGATCGTTATCCGGATTTGAGCGTCCTCTGAGCGAACGCGAAACCGGGACGTAATCGGGACGGATTACGGCATAAGGGTCGCGACCAGGGTCTCCTGGAGGCCGCCGAGCCACAGGTACGCCATCACCATCGGCTTGCGCGGGTCCTCGTCCGGGAGCCGGTAGAGGAGGTCGGTGTCGTCCTCGTCCGTGATGTCGAGGCGGCAGCCGATCGCGAGGCGCAGGTCGGTGAGGGCACCGAGCCACTGCCGGGACTCCTCGGGCGCCAGCTTGAGGACCGCGTCGCCCTTCTCCCCCGGGGCGAGGGCGTCGAGGGTGCGGATCACCGCGAGGGCGCTCTCCCGCTTGCCGGCCCTGAGGTCGTTCTCGGTGTAGCGGCGGAACTCGGCGGAGTGCGCCTGCTGCTCCTCGGCCTCCTCCGGGGACTGCGGGAGCCGCTCCGGGTCCCCGTAGGCGTCCGGGAAGAGCCGGCGCAGCACCGGGTCGGCGGGCGCCTCGCTCGGGCCCTCGGCGAACAGCTCGGCGAGCGGGTCGTCGGGGGCGTCCTCGGCGGGGCCGGGGCCGATGAGCTCCAGGAGCTGGACGGCCAGCGACCGGATGATGGAGATCTCGACGTCGTCGAGCGCGACGGCCGCGCCGCCGCCGGGGAGCGGTTCGAAGATTCCTGGCATGGAGGGGATTCGCTGCTTCCGGAGCTGATCGAGGAGGAGCCGGTCGGGGCCGGGCGGAGCGGGACGCTACTTCCGGTCCTGCTGGAGGGTGGCCCACAGGCCGTAGCCGTGCATCGCCTGTACGTCGCGTTCCATCTCCTCGCGGGTGCCGCTGGAGACGACCGCGCGGCCCTTGTGGTGGACGTCCAGCATGAGCTTGGTGGCTTTGTCCTTGGGATAGCCGAAGTAGGTCTGGAAGACGTACGTCACGTAGCTCATGAGGTTGACGGGATCGTTGTGCACGAGCGTGATCCACGGGACGTCGGGCTCAGGGACGGCGAATACCTCCTCCGCCGACTCGGTGCGTTCGATCTCTACGGGAGCGGGTGACGTCACATGGCCCATGCTGCCACGCGGCCCCTAAATCGTCACACTGACGCGAAGGGGTGTAGCATCCTTAGTCATGAACACAGCGGACCTTGGGCTGCCGGTGGATGTTCCCTCGACGGCGCTCTTCACCGACCAGTACGAGCTGACAATGCTGCAGGCCGCCCTGAAAGCGGGTACGGCCGAGCGGCGCAGTGTCTTCGAGGTCTTCACCCGGCGGCTGCCGGAGGGGCGCCGCTACGGCGTCGTGGCGGGCACCGGACGCGTCCTGGACGCGGTCGAGAACTTCCGCTTCGACACGGACGTCCTCGACTTCCTGGCGGAGCGGAACATCGTCGACGGGCCCACCCTGGAGTGGCTCGCCGGCTACCGCTTCAGCGGCGACATCTGGGGCTACCCCGAGGGCGAGGTCTACTTCCCGGGCTCGCCGATCATGCGGGTCGAGGGGTCCTTCGCCGAGTGCGTGCTCCTGGAGACCGTGATCCTCTCCATCCTCAACCACGACTCCGCGATCGCGGCGGCCGCCTCCCGGATGTCCTCGGCCGCCGGGGACCGCCCGCTGATCGAGATGGGCGCCCGCCGCACCCACGAGCTGGCCGCCGTCGCCGCCTCCCGCGCCGCCTACGTCGGCGGCTTCGCCACCACCTCCGACCTCGCCGCCGGCTTCCGCTACGGCATCCCGACGGTGGGGACGAGTGCCCACGCCTTCACCCTGCTCCACGACCACGAGCGCGACGCCTTCCGGGCGCAGGTCGACTCGCTCGGCCGGCGGACCACCCTGCTCGTCGACACCTACGACGTCGCCGAGGCGGTCCGTACGGCCGTGGAGGTGGCCGGGCCCGAGCTGGGCGCCGTCCGCATCGACTCCGGCGACCTGCTGCTGGTCGCCCACCGGGTGCGCCAGCAGCTGGACGAGCTGGGCGCGACGAACACGAAGATCACCGTGACCTCCGACCTCGACGAGTACGCCATCGCCTCGCTCGCCGCCGCCCCCGTGGACGCGTACGGCGTCGGCACCCAGCTGGTCACCGGCTCCGGGCACCCCACCTGCTCCATGGTCTACAAGCTGGTCGCGCGCGCCGAGTCCGGCGACCCGCAGGCGCCGCTGGTGCCGGTCGCCAAGAAGTCGATCGGAGGCAAGACGTCCGTCGGCGGCCGCAAGTGGGCGGCGCGGCGGCTGGACGCCGAGGGGGTGGCGGAGGCCGAGGTCGTCGGCACCGTTGAGGTCCCGGCCGGCCTGGTCGACCGGCAGCTCCTGGTCGAACTGGTGAAGTCCGGCCAGGTCGTCGCCCGCGAACCCCTGGACGCGGCCCGCGCCCGGCACCAGGCGGCACGGGCGAACCTGCCGTTCTCCGCGACCCAGCTCTCGCGCGGGGAACCCGTCATTCCGACGGAGTACGTGCAGGGGCGCTCGGGTAGCTAGAGCGGGTGCCCGCGTACGCGCTCCGCAAAGCCCCCTCCCCTACGCCCCCGTAAGTCTCTACGCTCGGAGGTTCAGGCCGGGCCCGCACCCCTTCTCTCCGCGTCTCCCCCGTCGACGGACCCGCTATCGAAAGCGAAGGACATCTACCATGCGCCGCGCCTTGATCGTCGTCGATGTGCAGAACGACTTCTGCGAGGGGGGCAGCCTCGCGGTGGCAGGGGGCGCCGATGTGGCCGCCGCGGTCACGGAGCTGATCGGGCAGGCGCCCGCCGGCTACCGCCACGTGGTGGCGACCCGCGACCACCACATCGCACCCGGCGGCCACTTCGCCGACAACCCCGACTACGTCCACAGCTGGCCGGCGCACTGTGTCGCCGGCACGGAGGGCGTGGGCTTCCATCCGAACTTCGCCCCGGCGGTCGCCTCCGGCGCGGTGGACGCGGTGTTCAGCAAGGGGGCGTACTCCGCGGCGTACAGCGGGTTCGAGGGCATCGACGAGAACGGGGTCAAGCTGGCGGAGTGGCTGCGGGCCCGGAAGATCGACGAGGTGGACGTGGTGGGGATCGCGACCGACCACTGCGTGCGGGCTACCGCCCTGGACGCCGCGAAAGAGGGCTTCCGCACCCAGGTCCTCCTCGACCTCACGGCCGGCGTGGCGGAGGCGACCACGGAACGCGCCCTGGAGGAGCTTCGCGAGGCGGGCGTGGAACTCACCGGCAAGCCGGTGGTCTGACACTCGTTTCCGCCGCAGCGGCGATCAGCCACGCCGACGGATTCCGGCGGTGCCGAACCGGCCGGTGGGCACCTGCGGGCCGGTGGGGGCTGGTCGCGCCCACGCGGCGGAGCCGCATATCGATACGGCCCCGCGCCCCTTACGTCGGCTGCTCTGTCCGGCATCGAAAAGTGCTGGTCAGGCTGCCGTCGGTCTGCGGAGGAGGGATCTGATCGGTCTCCAGAGTTCCAGTGCCGTGACACCGTTGTCAGGGGCCGTTCGCCATATCAGGCCGTCGGGGTGGTGCAGGACGGCCGTGATCTCGTCCGGGGTCGGTGGGGCGGCGTTGCCCCGCAGGTAGACCGCTCGCATGCCGAGGTTGCGGAGCCGCGTCAGGGCCCGGGCGCGGTTCTGGGCGTGGACCAGTACGCGTACGGCGGACGAGCCGTCCGGGGTGGTCGGACTGGGCAGGTTCAGCGCCACCACCACCCTGCCGTTCGGCAGCTTGCAGAACCCTCCTGCGGCCATGCGGTCACACCCCCGTGCGTGTCGGTGTCAATAAGAAAGCCACAGGACGCACCTAAGCACGAGCGGCGGCGACCCGCCAAGGGGTCGCCGCCGATACGTGTCTGACCTGTGAGAATGCGGATTACTTCACCGCGGGGCCGACCTGGAGGGAGATCGTCGAGCCGTCCCGGGCCTCCGTGACGATGTTGATCTTCGTGTTGGTGTCAGTGATCTTGACACCGGCGGCCGGGTTCGAGGCGTCGTAGTAGGTGCTCTTGTGGTCGTTGAAGACCGACACCCCGGACGACTGCTTGATCCTGGTCGCCACGTCCGCCTTGTGGAGGGTGATGCCGTCCGTCGCGTAGAGGCTGAACGGCGAGTCGTAGGCCTGGACGCGGTTGCGCATCAGCGTGCCGTCGGACCACTTCAGCGGCGTCGGGTGCGAGTCGATCGGGAGGATCAGACCGGTGCCCGGGTGGACGCTGGTGTTGTCGTCGGCCTCGGAGAGGTCCCACTTCCAGATCAACAGGCCGTTCTGGTACGGGTAGTGCTCCACCCAGTCCGGACGGGTCGTCGAGAAGCCGAAGTTGTACGGGCCGGTCTTGAGGGTCTTGTCGTACGACACGTACTGGCGGTTCTCCGCGATGTAGTACTGCGCGTAGTCCTTGGTGAAGGACGCGCCGATGCGGGAGAAGCCGGAGGCGGTCCAAGCCGGGTCCGCCGACTCGGCGTTGTCGGAGAAGAGGGCCGAGCCGTCGGCCGTCACCGTGATCTCGTCGGCCGCGAAGCCCTTGAGGGCGACCCCGCCGTCGGTCTGGTAGCGGAAGCGCAGCTGGACCTTCTGGCCCGCGTAGGCATCCAGCGGGTACGACAGCTTGGTGTACGCGTCGGCCGAACCGGTGAGCGCCGGCTTGTCGCTGCCGTCGCGCGGGATGGCCTGGCCGTTCACCGTGCCGTCCAGGGCGGTCCAGTTGGCGCCGCCGTCGGTGGAGACCTCCGTGTAGAGGTAGTCGTAGCCCGACTCGATGTCGTACCAGCCGTCCAGGTTCAGCGTCGCGGACGACTTGCCGGTCAGGTCGACGTCACGGGTCAGCGTGTTCTTGAGGTTGTCGCCGCTGCCGCTCCACCACTGGGTCGAGCCCTCGGCCGGGGTGACCACCGTGGTGGTGACCGCCTTGTCCGGGAGGGAGACCACCGTGGCCTGCTTGTCCTCGGTGTTGTACTCGGCGACGCCCAGCTTGTGGCTGGACTTCGTGCCGGCCTTGGCCACGTCGTAGTTGAGCCAGCCGAGCTGGAGCTTGTCCCAGGCGTTCATGTCACCGGGCAGGTCGCCGATGGCCTCCTTGCCGGTGCCCAGCCAGGAGCCGGAGGACATCAGGGTCCAGAAACCGGTGGAGTTCTCGCCGCCGTTGGTGTCGTACTCGTCCGGCAGGCCGAGGTCGTGGCCGTACTCGTGGGCGTAGACACCGAGTCCGCCGTTCTCCGGCTGCATGGTGTAGTCGCCGACCCAGATGCCGGTGTCGCCGATCTGGGTGCCGCCGAGCTTGTTGTTGTCCGGGCCGGTGGCGCCGGCGTCGGTGCCGAAGGCGTACCAGCGGTGCGCCCAGATCGCGTCGGTGCCCTGGGCGCCGCCGCCCGCGGACTCGTCCTCGCCGGCGTGCACGATCTGGAAGTGGTCGATGTAGCCGTCGGGCTCGTTGAAGTTGCCGTCGCCGTCGTAGTCGTAACGGTCCCACTGGTCGTACTGCGCGAGGTCCGTCTTGATGGCGGCGGCGGACACCCCGGCCGCCTCCTGGTCGGCGACCCAGGCGCTCACGCCGTCCTTCACCAGGTTCCAGACGCTGGAGCAGGTGGTGGAGCCGCAGGCGTTGTTGCCGTAACGGGCCTCGTTGTAGGGGACCTTGACCCAGTCGGTGACCTCGCCGTCGACCGAGTAGCGGCCCGAGGACTGCGTCTCGTAGTACTTCTTCAGCGACTCGGTGTCCTTGCCGGTGCCGAAGTAGAGGTCCTGGAAGTGCTGCTGGTTGTAGTCCGCCTGCCAGGCCGTGGAGTTGTCCTTGGTGCGGTCGGGCGCGGCTATCTGGTTGTGCAGCGGGCCGGTCGTGCCGCCGTACCGCGGGTCCGTCTGGTCGCCGAACTCCACCAGGATCGTGAAGATCCTGTCCGTCTTCTCGCGGCCGAGTTCGACGTACTTGCTGTCGCCCTTCTTGCCCTTGAGCTGGACGACCTTCGAACCGTCGCGGTCCTTGACCTGGGCCTTGCCGGATATGACCTGGTCGAGGGCTTCCTGGCGCTGGGCCTCCTGGGTCTTGCTCAGGGGGCCGTCGAGGTCGTGTTCCTCCTGCTTCGTCGACGGGTCGTGCCGGTCGACGGTGCTGGTGGTGGTCGCCGTCGGGGTCGCGGTCGCGGCGGCCGCGAAGGTGGCGAAGCCCACGGAGGCGGTCGCGAGCGTCACGCCGACGGCGAGTGCTCTGAACGTCCAGGGTCTGCTGGTCACTTGAGTTCCTCCCCCGCGCCGCGCGCACGGCAAGGAGGACCGGGTGATGGTTGGGGGTCCGTGCGCGCACGTTCAACGCGTCGATTCAAGTGACGACATTTGACTACTGGTTTACGAGAAAAGACAGATCTTGACTCTGACAGTTCAACTGCACTATGCGGAGAGGAAGTTCGCTTTACGGACGCCGGGCGCGGAGTTACCCCCGAAGGACCTCGCCCAACCGGCGCGCATATGCCTCCGGTTGCCGTATGCCATGCGACCGTGCGCCCCCTGTGCACCGGTACCGTGGGTTAGGTCACGCTTACCGGACGTTCCTCTCGGGCATGCACGCGAATAGAGTCGAACGGTGGAACGTCCGGAAGCCGGTGGAAACCAAGGCCGGTTCCCCGTCTCACCCCCAAATCTTCCGAGGACACGATTGCCATGCCTCGTCCGACCCCGGCACAGCTCGTCTACGGTTCGGCCACCGTGATCTGCTCGACGCTCGCCATGCTGCTGCTGTCACAGACGAGTTCGGGCATCGGGATCGCGGTCATCGCGCTCGCCGCGCTCGGTCTGGGACTGCTGGTGGCCATGACGGTCCCGCTCCCCCGGCCGCGCACGGTCGCACAGTCCCAGCCCGCCCCGATCGCATCGCCCCAGGTGCGGGTCCCCCTGCACCGGGAGACCGTGGCCGCCGCCACGGCCGAGCCCGTCCGGGAGCCCACCGCGCCCTGACACCCGTACACCAGTGAAGTCGGCGGGTCCGTGAGACTGACGGGCCCGCCGACTGCTTGTGCGCCCCCCTGTACCGGCCCCGCTACGAGCTCGTACTGACCACGACCGTCTTCGCGGCCTTGTCGTGCAGCCCCTGTTTGTACGGCTTGTCGAAGAAGCTCCAGCCGCCGCAGATCACCGTCCAGATACAGGCGCAGCAGAAGGCGAACGGCACCCACAGCACCAGGGCGCGCAGCAGCGAGGTCTGGGTGGAGGGGGTGGAGCCGTCGGACAGGTTGGCGACCCGCATGCCGAGCCACTTCATGCCGAGGGTCTGGCCCGACCTGGCGATCAGCAGGGTGTCGTAGGCGACGAACAGGACGGCGGCGACGAGCGACTGGGCGAAGGACCGGCCGGCCGAGATCTTGTCGCCGTCCATCTGGTACTCGCTCACCCCGAACGCCAAGGTGAGCAGGACGACCACGATGCCCACCAGGATCATGTCGATGATCCGCGCGAGGGTGCGCTTGCCGCTGTCGGCGAGGGGCGGCATCCCGGCGAGGGGATCGGCGGGGTAGCCACCGGTACCGCCGCCTCCGTAGGGGCCGCCGCCGCCCGCGCCGTAGGGGCCGCCGCCGTAGGAGGGCGGCGGGGGCTGCGAGCCGCCGTACGGGGTGTCGTACGGCGAGCCCGAGCCCGAGCCCGGCCCCTGGCCCTCTCCCTGGCCCTCGCCCGGGCCCGGCGGGGGCTGCTTCCTGAACGGATCGTCCTCCGGCGGCTCTCCTGAGCCCGGGGGCGGGGGCGGTTCGGTGCTCATGGCCCGAGTGCACCGCGAAGCGGCCGGACCCGCATCCGGCGAGCAGCCGTACGGGGGACGACGGCCGGTGTACGACGGCCTGTGTACGACGGTCCGGATACGACGGCCCGTCAGTCGGCGACGAAGGTGTGTGCCGCCTTGTCGTGCCAGCACTGGTGCCAGGGTCGGTCGAACAGGCACCAGGCGACGCCGACGATCCCGATGCCGAGCAGTCCGGGCACGGTGTACACCAGCCAGCGGCGCAGGGAGGCACCGAAGGAGGGTGGCTCGTGGCCCTCGATGTCCCGTACCTCCAGGCCGAACAGCTTCTTGCCGAGCGTGCGGCCCCACCTGGCGGTGGGCAGCACCTCGTAGAGGACACCGGCGACGAGCAGGACGGCGAGCACGATGCCGAGGTACAGGCCGGTCGTGCCGTCCAGCAGCCAGACGGTCTCGGTACGGCCGGAGAGCTTGGCCACGTCGATCTTGTCCTGCACGTGGTCGGCGGCCTTGGTCCCGAACGGTACGGCGGCGGCCGCGGTCACCGCGCCGACGACCAGGCTGTCGACGAGCCGGGCCGCGAACCGCTTGCCGAGGCCGGCCGGCCGGGCCGCCGCCTGCCGCCGGGCCGCCGCCTGGAAGAGGTCCTCCACCGGCGGCTTCCAGGGGGCGACCTGCTGGTCACCGGCGAGCTGGTGCACCTGCTGAGCCCAGGAGGACTGCCCGCCACCGGCACCGGAGGCCATGGGAGCGGCGGGGGCCATCGGGGACTGGGGGGCGGCGGACTGCTGCGGGGGGACGGCGGGGGCGACGGCCTGGGGCGCGGCGGGCTGGGGCTGCGGGGCCGCGGCGGGTGCCGGAGGCTGGGCGGAGGGTGTCTGGGCCGCGGCGGCCCGGGCGGCGGCGGCCTTTCCGGCACCGAAGCCGGGGCGTCCGGGACCGGCCGTGCCGGGAGCGCCGACCGGGCCCTGCGCACCGAGACCGGCCGCGCCGCCGGGGCCGCCGGTACCCGGGCCGGCCGCACCCGGGCCGCCGGGGTTCGGCGTGCCCTCGCCCCGGATCGGCCGGAAGGTCAGCGTGCCGTCGTCCATGGGCGGCCGGGCCGCCGGCGGGGTCCCCGCCGGGCCGACCGTCGGCCTGCGGAAGATGAACGTGCCGCCCGAGTCGAGGTCCCCCTGGCCCGCCTGGTCACCCTCGTCGGCCGGCGGGATCGACGCCGTGCCGTCCGTGCGGGCCGACCGGCCGTCCGGCCGGGCCGGGGAGCCCGCCGCCCGGGGGTCGTTGCCCCAGGCGCTCCCCTCCGCCGTCCAGCCGGAGGCGCCGCCCGGCTGCGGGTCCTCGTCGAAGAAGTGCGGGCCGGTCTCCTCGACCGCCGCCGAGGCCGCGGGTCCCGCGGGGTGCGAGCCCGGCGGCGGGAGGAGCGGTTCGCCGCCGGACGGGGCCGGGCGGCTGGTGCCCGGCACCCACGCGGCGCCGTTCCAGTAACGGACGTAGCCGGGGATGGACGGGTCCGGGTAGTAGCCCTCGCGGGGCCGTTCGTCACCGGGTGCCGGGGTTGGGGCGGTCATGTCCGTCATCCCGTATCTGCTCGGGGGTCGTGTGGCAGCCTCCACATCTATCAGACCCGGATGCCCGCCACCGCCAGTCCCGCAGGACCCGCCACTTTCCGGGCAGCCCTGTGCGCCCCTTCACCGCACCGGAAGAAAAATTTCCCGGAACCCGCGTAATGCTCGCGGCCCCAGCCTCTCTCCACTCGTACGGGCCCACCCGCAGGCGCCCGCACGACTGACCGAGAGAGGAACCGAACGTCATGCATCACACCGTGGTGGAACGCGAACTGGAGCTGCGGCTCATCCTGTCCCCCGAGCGGAGCATCCCGGTCCCGGCCCGGCTGACCTACCGCTCCGACGACCCGTACGCCGTGCACGTCAGCTTCCACATCAACTCCGAGCAACCGGTCAACTGGACCTTCGCCCGCGACCTGCTCGTGGAGGGGGTGTTCCGGCCGTGCGGGCAGGGGGACGTGCGGGTGTGGCCGACGAAGGTGGAGGGCCGCAGCGTCGTGCTGATGGCGCTGAGTTCACCCGACGGTGACGCCCTGCTCGAAGCACCGATCCCCCAGGTGTCCGCCTGGCTGGAGCGGACGCTGCGGGTGGTGCCCCCGGGGCGTGAGGGCGGGCAGCTGGGGATCGACGAGGCGCTCGACCAGCTGCTCGCCCAGTGAGGGCCCCGCCGGATGGATTCAAACGGCGGGGATCAGAACAGTTTGCCGGGATTGAGGATGCCCAGCGGGTCGAAGACCTGTTTCACGGCCCGCTGCATCTCCACGCCCACCGGCCCGATCTCCCGGGCCAGCCACTCCTTCTTCAGGACGCCGACACCGTGTTCGCCGGTGATGGTGCCGCCGAGTTCCAGGCCGAGGCCCATGATCTCGTCGAAGGACTCGCGGGCGCGGCGGCACTCGTCGGCGTCCTGGGCGTCGAAGCAGACCGTGGGGTGGGTGTTGCCGTCGCCGGCGTGCGCGACGACCCCGATGGTCAGCCGGTGCTTCTCCGCGATGCGCTCGACGCCCTCGATCATGTCGCCGAGCCGGGAACGGGGCACGCACACGTCGTCGATCATCGTGGTGCCCTTGACGGCCTCCAGGGCGACGAGCGAGGACCGGCGGGCCTGGAGGAGGAGTTCGGACTCGGCGGCGTCCTCGGCCGGGACCACCTGGGTGGCGCCCGCGGCCTCGCAGAGCGTGCCGACGGCGGCGAGGTCGGCGGCCGGGTCCGGGGTGTCGAAGGCGGCGAGCAGCAGCGCCTCGGTGGACTCCGGCAGACCCATGCGGGTGAGTTCGTTGACCGCCTTCACGGTCGTACGGTCCATCAGTTCGAGCAGGGACGGCACATGGCCGCCCTCCATGATCCGGCACACCGCCTCGCAGGCGGCGGCCGCGGAGCCGAACTCGGCGGCCAGCACCAGCTGCTGCGGCGGCTTGGGCTTCAGCGCCAGCACGGCCCGTACGACGATGCCGAGCGAGCCCTCGGAGCCGACGAAGAGGCGGGTGAGGTCGTACCCCGCGACCCCCTTCGCCGTGCGGCGGCCGGTGGACATCAGCCGCCCGTCCGCGAGGACGACGTCCAGACCGAGCACGTACTCCGCGGTCACCCCGTACTTCACGCAGCACAGGCCGCCCGACGCCGTGCCGATGTTGCCGCCGATCGTGCACATCTCCCAGCTGGAGGGGTCCGGCGGGTAGGAGAGGCCGTACTCCTCGACCGCGCGGGAGAAGGTGGCGTTGATGACGCCGGGCTCGACGACCGCGATGCGGTCCACCGGCGAGATCTCCAGGACGCGGTCCATCTTCGTCAGGGAGAGCACGATGCAGCCGTCGGTGGCGTTGGCCGCGCCGGACAGGCCGGTGCGGGCGCCCTGCGGGACGACCGGGACGCGCAGTTCGGTGGCGACGCGCATGACGTGCTGGACGTGCTCGACAGTGCGGGGCAGCACTACGACGGCCGGGACACCGGCCGGGCAGAAGCTCGCCATGTCGTTGGCGTAGGAGGCGGTCACGTCGGGGTCGACGAGGACCGCGTCGGCCGGCAGACCCGCGAGGAGCCGGTCGGTGAGGTTGCTGGTGGCCTCGTCCCGAGGCGCTTCGATACGGCTCATGATCACAGCGTCGCACCCGGGGCCATCGGTGTGAACCCCACAGGTGCCGTCCTTGGGCCGCCCGGATGCGGTGGTCGTATTGACGCACAGTGTCCGACATGTGCGCGCTGGATAACCGACCGTCCCGACCTGCCACCTCGCTGCTCCCTGAACCGGCGCCGCCGCGCCGCCGCGGCCGGGTGCTGCTGCGGCTGCTGATCGTCGCGCTGGCGGGCGGGGTGGCGGCCGGCGGCACGCTGATGCTGCGGGCGCACGAGCCGCACCCTGCCGCACCGGCCCCGGCCCCGGCCGCCGGGCCGCGGGCGCAGACGGCCGCGCGGGCGGCGGCCCTCGCGGCGGCGCAGACGGCCGTTCTGCACGGCCTGCCCGCCGCGCTGCCCGACCTCACGACGCTGATCGGCGCCCGCGAGGCGCGGGTGCGGGCGCAGCCGAAGGACGCGGGGGCCTGGGCGGTGCTCGGAGCCGCGTACGTCGAGCGGGCGCGCCGGACCGCCGACACGGGCGACTATCCCCGGGCCGAGCGCGCGCTGCAGACCTCCCTCAAGGTGGCCGGGAAGAACAACACCGAGGCGCTGAGCGGACTGGCGGGGCTGGCCGTGGCGCGCCGGGACTTCCCCGGGGCCAGGCGGTTCGGCGAGGAGGCGCTGAAGGCGGCGCCGAAGCGGTGGTCGGCGTACCCGGTGCTGATCGACGCGTACAACGGGCTCGGCGACTACAAGGCCGCCCGGTCCGCGCTGGACAAGCTGATGGCGCTGAAGGTCGGGGCCGACGTGAAGCCGGCGGTGATGGCGCGGGCCTCCGCGGTGTACCGGGACCGGGGCTGGCGCGAGGACGCGGTGGCCCAGGTGACCGACGCGGAGGCGGCCGCCCGGACGCCCCCCGAGCAGGCCGCGTATCTGTGCCAGGCCGGGCAGCTGGCCTGGGAGCGGGGCGACCGGGAGGACGCGCTGCGGCACTTCACGGCGGCCGTGCGCCTCGACCCCGACCTGTCGGCCGCGCGGGCCGGGCAGGGGCGGGCGCTGGCCGCGCTGGGCCGTGCGCAGGAGGCGCTGACCGCCTACCAGGGGGCGCTCGCACACCGGCCGACTCCGCAGGTCGCCCTGGAGTTCGGCGAGTTGTACGAGTCGCTGGGGATGGGGCAGCAGGCGGAGGCGCAGTACGAGCTGATGCGGACGCAGGTGCGGCGGGAGCTGGAGTCCGGGGTCGACGACGATCTGGTGATCGGGCAGTACGAGGCGGACCACGGCGACGTCCAGGAGGCGGTGGAGCGGCTCACGGCGGAATGGGAGCGCCAGCCGGGCATCGAGGTCGCGGACTCCCTGGGGTGGGCGCTGCACCGGGCCGGCGACGACAAGGAGGCGCTGCGGTACGCCTCGATCGCGACGGACTCGACCAAGGGCGGCGGGGTGCGCAGCGCGCTGTACGCCTTCCACCGGGGCATGATCGAACGCGACTTGGACCTGGAGGCCCCGGCCCGCCGCCACCTCCAGGACGCCTTGCGGACCAACCCGTACTTCTCCCCGCTCCAGATCCCGGCGGCCCACGCCGCCCTCACGGCTCTGGGCAACCAGCCGCCGAACGAGGAGCTGCCGCAGTAGACAGCGGCGGCGGCCACGGCGGTCGGGCACCGCCGGGACACGCCGTCGTCGTGGCTGATCGCCGTCGCGGCGGAAAAATAGGGCCGCGGGCCGGCGTGCCCGGCCGCGGGGGCCGGGCGGCGGCCGACGGACCGGGCGGCGGCCGACGGGCCGGCGGGTCACAGGTTGCCGCGGCGGTCCTGTTCGCGTTCGATCGCTTCGAAGAGGGCCTTGAAGTTGCCCTTGCCGAAGCCCATCGAGCCATGGCGTTCGATGATCTCGAAGAAGACCGTCGGGCGGTCCTGGACCGGCTTGGTGAAGATCTGCAGGAGGTAGCCGTCCTCGTCGCGGTCGGCGAGGATCTTCAGTTCGCGCAGGGTGTCGATCGGGACGCGGGTGTCGCCGACCCACTCGCCGAGGGTGTCGTAGTACGAGCCGGGGGTGTCCAGGAACTCGACGCCGGCCGCGCGCATGGTCCGTACCGTCTCGACGATGTCGTTGGTGTTGAGCGCGATGTGCTGGACGCCCGCCCCGCCGTAGAACTCCAGGTACTCGTCGATCTGGGACTTCTTCTTCGCGATCGCCGGTTCGTTGATCGGGAACTTGACCTTGAGGGTGCCGTCGGCGACCACCTTCGACATCAGCGCGCTGTACTCGGTCGCGATGTCGTCGCCCACGAACTCCTTCATGTTCGTGAAGCCCATGACCCGGTGGTAGAAGTCGACCCACTCGTTCATCCGGCCGAGTTCGACGTTGCCGACGCAGTGGTCGACGGCCTGGAAGGTGCGCCGGGCCGGCGGTTCGACGATCGGGGAGGCGGCGACGAATCCCGGGAGGTACGGGCCGTCGTAGCCGGTCCGCTCGACGAGGGTGTGACGCGTCTCGCCGTACGTCGCGATCGCGGCGAGGACGACGGTGCCGTGCTCGTCCTTGAGTTCGTACGGCTCGGCCACCGACCGCGCGCCGTGCTCGACCGCGTAGGCGTACGCGGCGCGGGCGTCCGGGACCTCGATCGCGAGGTCGACGACCCCGTCGCCGTGCTCGGCCACGTGGCGGGCGAGGAAGCGGCCCCACTCGGTGTCCGGCCTGATGACGGAGGTGAGGACGAACCGGGCCGAGCCGTTCTCCAGGACGTAGCTCGCGGTCTCGCGGCTGCCGGTCTCCGGACCGGAGTACGCGACCAGCCGCATGCCGAAGGCGGTGGAGTAGTAGTGGGCCGCCTGCTTGGCGTTGCCCACGGCGAAGACGACCGCGTCCATTCCCTTGACCGGGAAGGGGTCGCTCTGCCGGACGGTCGCAGCGGGAGTGTGCTGTGTGGTCTGCGTCATGTCCGAAGGGTGAACCCGGTCCACAAGGTGCGCAATAGATGGCATTTCTACTGGGCAATATGCTTAGCAATACGGCCGTACTGGCGGACTTTCTGTACAGGGTGACCATCCGGAGGCGGGCATGGCGATCGATCATCTGGACGGGCGGATCCTGGTGCTGCTGGCCCGGGAGCCGCGCATCGGGGTCCTGGAGATGTCCCGCCGGCTGGGCGTGGCCCGCGGGACCGTGCAGGCCCGCCTCGACCGGCTTCAGTCGAACGGAGTGATCCAGGGGTTCGGCCCCCAGGTGGATCCGGCGGCCCTCGGCTACCCGGTCACCGCGTTCGCCACCCTGCAGATCCGGCAGGGCCAGGGACCGGACGTGCGGGCGCACCTGGCGACCGTGCCGGAGGTGCTGGAACTGCACACCACCACCGGCACCGGCGACATGCAGTGCCGGCTGGTGGCCCGCTCCAACGCCGATCTCCAGCGGGTGATCGACCGCGTCGTCGGTTTCGACGGCATCGTCCGGGCGTCCACGGCGATCGTCATGGAGAACCCCGTTCCGCTGCGGATCATCCCGTTGGTGGAGCAGGCCGCGGCGGACAGCGAGGGAGGGAAGTAGCAACACCCCGGGGAGAGTTACAAAGAAGTTGATGCAAAAGATGCGTTGCAAAGGAGTCTTTGCAACGCTACCTTTGTACGCATGACGGAGCACGAGGAACGGAAACAGCGGCGGCTGGACGCCCGCTCACTGCGCGGGCTCGCGCATCCGCTGCGGATGCAGCTGCTGGACGCCCTGCGGCAGCACGGCCCCGCCACCGCCTCCCAACTGGCCGAACGGCTGGGCGAGTCGAGCGGCGCGACCAGCTACCACCTGCGCCAGCTCGCCGAACACGGCTTCGTCGAGGACGCCCCGGAGCGCGGCAAGGGCCGGGAGCGCTGGTGGCAGGCGGCGGACCAGAGCATCCGCTACGACAGCGCGGACTTCGAGGACGCGAGTCCCGAGGTACGGGGACTGACGGAGGTGTTCCTGCAGGAGGGGGCCGCCCGGCACGCCCGCGAGCTGGCCGCCTGGCTCGGCACCCGGGACCAGTGGTCCCAGCCCTGGTCCCACGCCAGCGACATGAGCGACATGAGCCTGCGGCTCACACCCGAGCTCGCCCTCGAACTGATCGGCAAGATGCACGCCCTGATCGACGGCTATCGGGACCGGGTCCCCGACAAGGACACCCCGGAGTCGGAACAAGTACGCATCCACACGCACCTCTTCCCCATCGAGACGGACTGAGAGGCACCCACCATGCACACCCAGACCCAGCTCGCCCGGCACCGGATGACGGAACTGCACGCCCAGGCGGAGGACCACCGGCTGGCGAAGGCGGCCAAGCCGGAGCGGGAACTCCGCGAGCGGATCGGCTGGACCCTGGTCGAAGTCGGCCTACGCCTCGCAACCCCGACGGCGGCAGTCGCCCCGTGAGGGGCGCGGGGCCGTGCTGATATGCGGCTCCGCTCAGCGCCCCGTAAGGGGCGCTGGGGGTGCCCCCGGCCGAAGGCTGGGGGAGGAACTGCGCGACCAGCCCCCACCGACCGGCAGCCGACCACCCACCTCCGCCCCCACTCACCCACACCCGAAACTCAACAGCTCGGGACGCTCTCCCCCTTCTCCAACGCCACCAGATCGGACACGGCCCCCTTCAGCGTCGTCACCGGCACCAACCGCAACCCCTTCGGCAACTCCGCCTTGGCGTCCCCGCACTCGTCCTTCGGCACAAGAAACACCGTCGCCCCGTCCCGCCGCGCGGCCTGCGTCTTCAGCGCGACCCCGCCCACGGCCCCCACCGCACCGTCCGCACCGATGGTCCCGGTGCCGGCGATGTTCTTCCCCCCGGTGAGGTCTCCCCCGCTGCCGTTCCCGTCCAGCTTGTCGATGATGCCGAGCGAGAACAGCAACCCCGCGCTCGGCCCGCCCACGTCCGCCAGCTTCAGGGTCACCTTGACCTTGCTCGCGCTCAGGTCCAGGTACTTCAGGGCGGCCTGGGTCGCCGCGTCCTGCGACTGCTCCATCTGCTCGGTGTTGTGCTGCTCGATCTCCTGGACGTTGTTGCCGCTCGGGTAGACCGAGTCGCGCGGCATCACGGCCCGGTCCGTCCGGAACCAGTTGCCGATCACGTCGCCGAGCGAGACCCGTGCGTCCGGCCCGGTCGCCTCGATCGTCGTCATCCGCAACTGCCCGCTGGTCGTGCGGGTGGGCGCCCCGGAGACGGTGATCACCGGGGTGCCCCGGTTGGCGCCGAGCACGTTCGCCGTCATCCCGGGCTGGGCCACCGAGAACGGCAACGGCGCGAAGACGGCCGTACCGATCAGAGCCACGACGGGAACCGCACAGACGGCGACGGCCTGGAGACGCGTGAGACGTGAGAGCACGGAGTCAATCTAACGTGGCGACCTGTTCAGGCCACCGCCCCGACCCCGCTCACCGCACCGCCTCCGCCGCTGTCCGCGCGGCTGTCGCCCGTCAGCGCAACGCCTCCGCGACCTCCCGGGCCGCGTCCATGACCCGTGCGCCGACCCGTTCCGGCACGGCGTCGGCCAGCATCACGACCCCCACGCTGCCCTCGACGCCGGTGACCCCGATCAGCGGGGCCGCGGCCCCGCTCGCCCCGGCCTCCAGTTCGCCGTGGGTCAGCGTGTACCCCGGGTCGTCCCGCGCGGCGTGCCGGGCGGCCAGGATCGCCTTGCCCGCGGCGCCGCGGTCCAGCGGGTGCCGGAACCCGGCCCGGTAGGCCACGTGGTAGTCGGTCCAGGTCGGCTCGACGACCGCGACGGCGAGCGCCTCGCTCCCGTCGACCAGGGTCAGGTGCGCCGTCGCCCCGATGTCCTCGGCGAGCGACCGCAGCGCGGGCAGGGCTGCTTCCCGTACCAGCGGATGCACCTGGCGGCCAAGACGCAGCACCCCCAGCCCGACCCGGGCTCGCCCGCCCAGGTCACGCCGTACCAGCGCATGCTGCTCAAGTGTGGCGAGCAACCGGTACACCACGGTCCGGTTCACGCCCAGTTTGTTGGAAAGCTCGGTGACGGTCAGCCCGTGGTCCGTGTCGGCCAGCAGTTTGAGGACCCTGAGGCCCCGGTCGAGCGTCTGAGAGGTCTCCGCGGTCACGACGCCCACTCCTTAGGTGGTGAGGTCGGCAACCTCCGACGCGGCGGATGCGTCGCCGAGTCCCGTCAGCGACGCGCTTCAGAGGCCGCCGATCGGCAGGACGGCCCGGCGGCTCCGGGCCCAGTCGCTTCACGGCTGCGCTCCGCGGCGGCGCTGCCACGGGGCGTGTGCGTAGCCGGACAGTAGCGAAGCGGGTTCGCTGAGCGGAAGCCTCCGTCCAGAATCCGGTCACGTACCGGTATGGACTACTGCGGATTGGGCCGGTATGTACACGGCGATTTGCACAGCGCCCTCGCACCAGCGCCCCAAAGGGGCGCCGGGGGTACCCCCGGCCGAAGGCCGGGGGAGGAACTGTGCGACCAGCCCCCACTCCGCGGCAGCCGAAGTCACCGCATCCGGGTGGCCCACTCCTGCACCTTGGCAATCCGCTGCCGCAACTGCCCCGCCGTGGCCTCCGCACTGGGCGGCCCCCCGCAGACCCTCCGCAGCTCCGTATGAATCACCCCGTGCGGCTTCCCGCTCTGATGCACATACGCGCTGACCATCGTGTTCAGCTGCTTGCGCAGCTCCATCATCTCCTTGTGGGAGACGACGGGCCGCCGTTCCGCGGGCAGTTCCAGCAGGTCGGCCTCGTCGTCCGGCTTCTTGCGGCTGTGCGCGATCTGCCGGGCCTGCCGCTTCTGCAACAGCAGCTGCACCTGGTCGGGTTCGAGGAGCCCCGGGATGCCGAGGTAGTCCTGCTCCTCCTCGCTCCCCGGATGGGCCTGCATGCCGAACTCGGCGCCGTCGTAGAGCACCCGGTCGAAGACGGCCTCGGACTCCAGCGCCTCGAAGGCGAACTGCTCCTGCTCGCCGGTGTCCTCGTCCTGCTCCTTGTTCGCCTCCTCCATCTCCTTCTCGGACTCGGCGTACGGGTCCTCCTCGCCGTCCTTCTTCGGCTTGTCGAGGGCGTGGTCGCGCTCGACCTCCATCTCGTTGGCGAAGGTCAGCAGGTCCGGGACGGTCGGCAGGAACACGGACGCGGTCTCGCCGCGCCGCCGGGACCGCACGAAACGGCCGACGGCCTGGGCGAAGAAGAGAGGAGTGGAGATGGTCGTCGCGTAGACCCCCACCGCCAGCCGGGGCACGTCGACGCCCTCGGACACCATCCGCACCGCGACCATCCACCGGTCGTCGCTGCCGCTGAAGTCGTCGATCCGCTTGGACGCGCCGGTGTCGTCGGAGAGGACCACGGTCGCCTTGGTCCCGGTGATCTCGCGGATGAGCTTGGCGTAGGCGCGGGCCGAGTCCTGGTCGGAGGCGATGACGAGGGCGCCCGCGTCCGGAATCCCCTTCCGCACTTCCGTCAGCCGCTGGTCGGCGGCGCGCAGCACGGCCGGCATCCACTCGCCGCGCGGATCGAGCGCGGTACGCCAGGCCTGGCTGACCGCGTCCTTGGTCATCGGCTCGCCGAGCCGGGCGGCGATCTCGTCACCGGCCTTGGTGCGCCAGCGCATGTTGCCGCTGTAGCTCAGGAAAATGACGGGGCGGACGACGTGATCGGCGAGCGCGTTGCCGTACCCGTACGTGTAGTCGGCGGAAGACCGCCGGATCCCGTCCTGCCCCTCCTCGTACGTCACGAAGGGGATGGGGTTGGTGTCCGACCGGAACGGCGTACCGGTCAGAGCCAGTCGCCGGGTGGCCGGCTCGAACGCCTCCAGGCAGGCCTCGCCCCAGGACTTGGAGTCGCCGGCGTGGTGGATCTCGTCGAGGATGACGAGGGTCTTGCGCTGCTCGACCCGGTTACGGTGCAGCATCGGCCGCACGCCGACACCGGCGTACGTCACCGCGACCCCGTCGTACTCACGGCTGAGCGGTCCGGCGCTGTACTCGGGATCGAGCTTGATCCCTATCCTGGCCGCGGCCTCCGCCCACTGCTTCTTCAGGTGCTCGGTGGGGGCGACGACGGTGACCTGCTGCACGACATGGTGGTGCAGCAGCCAGGAGGCGAGCGTCAGCGCGAACGTCGTCTTCCCGGCGCCGGGCGTGGCCACGGCCAGGAAGTCGCGCGGCTGCTCCTGGACGTACTTCTCCATGGCCCCCTGCTGCCAGGCACGCAGCTTGCTGGCGGTACCCCAGGGCGCCCGGCCCGGGAAGGCCGGCGACAGGTGATGGGAGGAGGAAGCGGCAGCGGAGGAAGCGGCGGTAGTAGTCACGGTCTCCGTAGTAAGGGGGTCGGGCGGCTACGTATGACAACCGGGCCACCCTACCGGCGCCCCATGACCGTCAACGCGCGGACAAGGCCGCCTCACCCCGGGTGGGACTCACGTCACAGATCACGAAGCCGGGTCGTCACCCAGGCCCCGACGAGGGCCACCCCCGCCATCGGCAGGAACACCGCGGCGAAGGCGGCCGGATGGGAACCGGAGCCCGCCGCCCCCGTCATGCTGCCGCCGCCGAGCGAGGCGAAGGCCGCGCCGGCCACGGCGAGCAGGACGACGTTCGAGAGGGCGTCGGAGATCTGCAGGGCGGCGGAGTTGGCGCCGGCCTCGGCCGGGGCGGAGAGCCGGAGCATCAGCACGCTGGCCGAGGCGATCACCAGGCCCATCCCGAAGCAGCCGAAGCCCCAGGCGACGGCGACGGTCCACACCGGCACGCCGGACACGAGCACCGTCGGCGCCGCGGCGACCGCCGCCGCCACCAGCACCATCCCCACGGTCATCAGCCGCTCCCGGTACGGCTCCATCCGCGGCCGCGCCTGCACCCACGAACCCACCGCCCAGGTCACTCCGCCGGCCGCCAGCGAGAACCCGGCGAGGGTGGGCGACAGGCCCCGCTGGGTGACGAGCATCAACGGCACGAAGGACTCGGCGGAGATGAAGGCACCGGCCGCGACCCCGCGCAGCAGGACGACGGAGGGCAGGCCTCGTGCCGCCCGATACGTACCGCGGGGCAGCAGCCCGAGCACGGCGGGCACCAGCAGCGCACCACCGAGCAGTCCGGGTATCACCGACACCCACCGCAGATCCTGAGCCGCGTACTGCAGCAGCCCCGCCCCCAGCGAAATACCGAAGGCGAGCCGGATCCGCCGCCGGTCGAACACCCCCTGCCCGCCTTCCACCACCGGCCCTCCCGCCCGCCGCCGTATCTGAGGCAGGGCGAGCGCCACCGGGAAGACCACGAGCACCGGGATCCCGAGGAACACCCACCGCCACCCGAGCTGCTCGGTCACCGTGCCCGCGGCCAGCGGCCCGACGATGGACGGCACCACCCAGCCCGCGGCGAAGGCGGCCATGATCGCGGGCCGCAACCGCTCCGGGTAGGCCCGCCCCACCACGACGTACAGCGCGACGATGACCAGCCCGCCGCCGAACCCCTGCACGGCCCGCCCCGCGATGAACACCCACATGCCCTGCGCGGTCCCGGCCACCACCAGCCCGCCGGCGAAGGCCCCGATCCCCGCCGTCAGCGCCCCGAGCGGCCCCTGCCGGTCCGACCACTGCCCGGCCAGCACCATCCCGAACAGGCTGGTCGTGAAGTACCCGGAGAAGGCGAACGCGTACAGCGACACCCCGTCCAGCTCCCGAGCCGCAACGGGCATCGCCGTCCCGACGGCCGTCGCCTCGAAGGCGATGAGCAGCACGACGGAGACGATCCCGACACTCAACGCCCGATACGACCGCCCCAGCACACCATCCGTATCGGCTCTGTCGGCGGTCTCGTCTGCGACAACGGCGTCGCTCGGCTCAAGGGCGGTCATGCTCACCACGGTAAGGCCCAATCCCCACCCTGACCCCTGTCGCAAGCCCCACCCCACCTCCGACCTTGGTCGTACACCCCCCGGTCCCCCGGCTCCCCCGGTTCATGAACGCCGTATGGCAGTCCCGTTGCAGCCCCGGCGATCCCCTTGAGCCCCTCCCCCGCACCCCCGTACCTTCAACTCACGCACACGGCCGTGTGCCCGAGTGGTTTAGGGACTCGCCTGCAAAGCGAGTTACGTGGGTTCGATTCCCGCCACGGCCTCTGATTGCCTGACCAGGCAAAATGCAAGGGCGGCACTCCCGAGGTCGCAGGGCAGAGCCGTACGGCACTCGCTGTCACGCGGGATACCGGCCCGGGCCGGATGCGCCGGGGCGGGCGCCGCCGCTCCTCCGAAAACCCCCCGGGTCCCGCGGGGGGCGGGGGGGCCCCCCGCCGGGGGACAGGGGCCCCGCCGGCACGGCCCCCCCCACCCCCCAGATAAAGATCAACACCCCGGCGACGGCCGGGGAGGGAGCGGAGATGG
>NZ_JBEOYD010000076.1:0-27637 GCF_040296885.1 Streptomyces sp. NPDC001980
ACCAGCTCCGTGACGACCGCGACCAGCTGCCCCTGGGTCTGCCGCTCGTACCCCAGGTCGGCCATCGCCTGCTCGACCGCCTCACGCGTCTTGCGCGACACCCCCTGACGCCGGTTGATCACACGACTGACCGTCGCCTCACTCACCCGCGCCCGGCCCGCCACCTCGGTGATACCGACCTTCATACGGTTCCCTCCGTCGCCCGTGGGGCCGGCCGTCGATGATGCGACGTCAGGCATGCCGGATGTGAGGCTCGGCTGGAAGCTAACAAGTGTCCCGTTCAGCTTGCAAGACTCAGTTGAAAACTTTCAGCTCGATCGATCACTCCATATGGCGTATGGATTGCATGACTTCCAATGTCCTTGCGCATGACGATTGAACAACCTCCCCGGCCCCTGCTACCTTGCCGCCGCTCGGCCACCCCGACTGCTTCTCTCGGCCATCGCTGCGCGGGGGGTTGTCCTGACATTCCCCCGGATCTAGGGTCCTCCGAGAGCAAGCGCTTTCTCCGCGTCTTGGTCCCCGGCACCCCTAGGAGGACCGCATGCCCCCACACCGCACCCGCCGCCGTGTCGCCGTGATCGGCACCGGCTCGATCGTCAGCGGCAGCCATCTGCCCGCCCTCACCGCCCACGCCGACCGCGCCGAACTGGTCGCCGCGGTCGACGTCGACCAGGCCCACCTGGGCGCCTTCCGGGAACTCGCCGGCGGCGACGTCGCCGGGTACACCTCCGTCGACGCGATGCTGGACGCCGTGCGCCCCGACCTCGTCCTCGTCGGCACACCCCCCTCCCTGCACCGCGAGCAGACGGTGGCCGCGCTCAAGGCGGGCGCCTGGGTACTGTGCGAGAAGCCGCTGTGCCTGTCCCTCGCCGAGTACGACGAGATCGCCGCCGCCGAGGAGGCCTCCGGCGCCTACGCCTCCGTCGTCTTCCAGCACCGCTACGGCTCCGGTGCCGTACACGCCCGGCAGCTGATCACCGGCGGCGAGCTCGGTGCCCCGCTGGTCGCGCACTGCCAGACCACCTGGCACCGGGACGCCGCCTACTACGCCGTACCGTGGCGTGGCACCTGGGCGAGCGAGGGCGGCGGCCCGACCATGGGCCATGGCATCCACCAGTACGACCTGCTGCTGCACCTGCTCGGCCCGTGGACGGAGATCCGGGCCATGGCGGCCCGCCTGGTCCACGACACCGAGAGCGAGGACGTGTCCACCGCACTCGTGCGCTTCGCGAACGGCGCACTCGCCACCGTCGTCAACAGCGTGCTCTCCCCGCAGGAGGTGAGCCGCATCCGCGTCGACTGCGCGGACGCCACCGTCGAGCTCACCCACCTGTACGGGCACCGCAACGAGGACTGGGTCTACACCCCGGCCCCGCACGTCCCCGCCGCCCGTGCCGACGCCTGGCGCACCCCGGAGGCGGACGTGCCCAGCTCGCACACCGCGCAGCTCGGTGCCCTCCTCGACGCCTACGACGCGGACGTACGGCCGCCGGGCAGCGGCCCTGACGCCCGCGCCACCCTCGAATTCGCGGCCGCGCTCTACAAGTCGGCGTTCACGGGCCGCCCCGTGCACGCGGGCGAGATCGGCCCCGGCGACCCCTACTACGCAGCCATGCACGGCGACCACCCCCACTGGGCCCCCACCGAGGAGCGCGCATGAGCATCCGCGTCAGCCACGTCCACGGCGAGCACATCGCGGTCGCGGCACCGGACGGCACCGAGATCCTGCGGTACGTCTACCGCCCCGACCCGGAGGCGTACGAGGCGCGCAAGCCGTACGCCCACCCGGTGCGCACGCTGGCCGGACGGACCGTCACCGGCTACCGGCCGAGCGACCACCGCTGGCACAAGGGCCTCCAGATGACGGCCAGCCATCTGTCCGGGCAGAACTTCTGGGGCGGCAACACCTATGTCCACGGGCAGGGTTACCAGGTGCTGCCCGAGCGGGTCGGCTCGATGCGGCACGACGGCTTCTCCGAGTTCGCCGTCGCCGACGACCGGTTCGCCTTCACCGAGGAGCTGACCTGGGTGGAGAACGGCGGCGCGGAATGGGCGCGGGAGGTGCGCGGGCTCACCGTCCACTCCGTCGACGAGCGGGCCGGCGCCTGGGCGCTCGACTGGACGATCCGGCTCACCAACGTCCGCGCCGAGCCGCTGACCTTCGGTTCCCCCACCACCGAAGGCCGCGAGATGGCCGGATACACCGGGCTCCAGTGGCGCGGCCCCCGTGACTTCACCGGCGGCACCGCGTTCGGCCCGGACTCCGTCACCGGCGCCGAGAAGCTGATGGGCACCCAGGGCCCGTGGCTCGCCTGCACCACCGAGCACGACGAGGTGGACGGGTACTCCACGATCGTCTTCGCCCACGCGCCCGAGAACCTCGACGCGCGGACGGCGATCCACGAGTCGCACTGGTTCGTGCGCGCGGAACCGATCCCCACGGCCGCGTTCTCGTGGGCGTTCTTCGACGAGTTCGCCCTGCCGCCGGGGGAGTCCTTCGCCTACCGCTACCGGCTCGTCCTCGCCGACGGCGCCTGGGACGCCGACCGCGTCGCCGCGCACCTGGAGGGCCTGCCGTGGTGAACGCGCCCCAGCAGGTGCTCCCGCACCCCCTCCCCGGCGCCATCGGCCTGTCCCACCTCAGCGCCTACGACTGGGAGGCCGCCGACGGCGTCTGCGGCGGCAGCCCGCACCTCCACCTGGTGTGTACGGAGGCGTACGTCGTCACCGGGGGCCGGGGCGCCGTGCAGACCCTGAGCCCGGACGGCTACCGCGAGATCCCGCTGGAGCCCGGGTCCGTCGCCTGGTTCAGCCCGGGCACCGTGCACCGCATGGTGCAGGGCGGTGATCTGCGCATCACCGTGCTGATGCAGAACAGCGGACTGCCGGAGGCCGGGGACGCCGTCTTCACCTTCCCGCCCGAGGTGCTCGCCGACCCCGAACAGTACGCGGCCGCGGCGACGTTGCCACCGGGCACGGGAGCCGAGGCGGAGCAGGCCGCCCGGCGCCGCCGGGACCTCGCCGTCGAGGGCTACCTCGCTCTGCGGGAGACGCTGGTCGCCGGGGACAGCGGCCCGTACGCGGAGTTCCAGCGGTCCGCGGCCCGGCTGGTGCGCGACAGGGTGCCGCGCTGGCGCGAGCTGTGGCGGGCCGGTGCGCTGGCCGCCGCCGAACGCACCGGTGCCCAGCTGGACGCGCTGCAGGCCGGCGAGCCGTCGTACCTCGGCGAGGCGACCGCGTACGAGACCGCGCCCACGCGGCTCGGGGGGTTCGGGATGTGCGGCCGCCGTGACGAGTACAACCTGCCGGGCGTGACGCTCCCGTACGGCGGCGAGTAGCAGAGGTTTCCAGGGGGGCCGAGGGGGGGTCGTAACGAAGTCCGAGGAAGGGATGAGGTGACCTCGGCATGCCCGGACACAGGACAACGGGGTTCCGGCCCCGGCCGCCCTGTCGAGCGCCTGCGAGGTGCTGCGCGGCGGGGCGGCCGGCCAGCCCGCCACCGCCGGACGGTACTTCGGGGTCCTGCGACGGCGACTGCGTCCCGCCGACCTGCTGGCGGGCCTCGTCGCCGTCGCCGGCGCGCTGCTGTGCGCCGCGGATCTGGCGCTGGCCCGGGCCGGGCTGCCGGGAGCGGTGCCGTTCGCGGTGGTGGCCGCGGCGATCGGCGGGGGCGCCCTGGTCGTGGGCCTCAGGGCCTGCGCCCGCCCCGAGTCGCTCACCGACTGGCGGGCCGCCGTGCGCGAGGCCGCCCGGGACGCCGTACGGGACCCGGGCGGGAGCGCCCTGGTCCTCCTCGCGGTGGCGACGGCGGTCCTGTGCGCCTGGATGCTGGTACCGCTCGCTTTCCTCGCCCCGGGCCCGCTGGCCCTGGCGCTCACGGCCGTCGGCCTACGGCACGCGGGACGCTGACGACCTGCCGATGCCGCCCGGAGGCCGGGGAACGTGAGGTGTGTGGTGGATCAGGGGGTGATATGCGTTAGCGTGGCAGGCGTTGCCGGGGAGTCCCCGTGCTGGTTCATACGGGTCACATAGGTGCAATAGGGGTAAGGGTGCAGGTCGGGGTGGTTTCATGAGAATCCTGCACACTTCCGACTGGCACCTCGGCCGGGCGTTCCACCGCGTCAGCATGCTCGGCGCCCAGTCCGAGTTCATCGGCCACCTCGTGGCGACCGTGCGTGAGCACGCCGTCGACGCCGTGGTGGTGGCGGGAGACGTCTACGACCGCGCGGTGCCGCCGCTCGCCGCGGTCGAGCTGTTCGACGACGCCCTGCACCGGCTCGCCGACCTCGGCGTGCCCACGGTGATGATCTCCGGCAACCACGACTCCGCCCGCCGCCTCGGTGTCGGCGCCGGTCTCATCGACCGGGCCGGCATTCACCTGCGCACCGAGCCGTCGGCCTGCGGTACCCCGGTGCTGCTCGCCGACGCCTCCGGGGACGTCGCGTTCTACGGCCTGCCGTATCTCGAACCCGCCCTGGTGAAGGACGAGTTCGCGGTCGAACGGGCCGGGCACGAGACGGTGCTGGCCGCCGCCATGGACCGGGTCCGCGCCGACCTGGCGGCCCGCCCGCCCGGCACCCGCTCCGTCGTCCTCGCGCACGCCTTCGTCACCGGCGGCGAGCCCAGCGACAGCGAACGGGACATCACGGCCGGCGGCGTGGCCGCCGTCCCGGCCGGCGTCTTCGACGGCGTCGACTACGTGGCCCTCGGCCACCTGCACGGCTGCCAGACCCTCAGCGACCGCGTCCGCTACTCGGGCTCCCCGCTGGCGTACTCCTTCTCCGAGGCCGGCCACCGCAAGAGCATGTGGCTCGTCGACCTCGCCGCCGACGGCACGGTCACCGCCGAACGCCTCGACTGCCCGGTGCCACGCCCGCTGGCCCGCCTCCGCGGCACCCTGGACGACCTCCTCGCCGACCCCGCCCTCACCGCCGACGAGGACGCCTGGGTCGAGGCCACCCTCACCGACCCGGTCCGCCCCGCCGACCCCATGGCCCGCCTCACCGACCGCTTCCCGCACACCCTCAGCCTGGTCTTCGACCCCGACCGCGCCCCGGACGACCCCGACGTCTCCTACGCCCGCCGCCTGGCCGGCCGCACCGACCGGCAGATCGCCGAGGACTTCGTCGCCCACGTGCGCGGCGCGGGCCCCGACGAACACGAACTGGCCGTCCTGGGCGAGGCGTTCGACGCGGTGCGCGCGGACGGCGCGGTACGCGAGGTGGCCCGGTGACGGCACACCCGCATCTGAGCCCCTGCATGGAGGCGGCCGCATGAGGCTCCACCGGCTCGACATCACCGCCTTCGGACCCTTCGGCGGCTCCCAGAGCGTCGACTTCGACGCGCTCTCCGCCGCCGGGCTCTTCCTCCTGCACGGCCCGACCGGCGCCGGAAAGACCTCCGTCCTGGACGCCGTCTGCTACGCCCTCTACGGCACCGTCCCCGGCGCCCGGCAGAGCGGTCAGGGCCTCACCCTGCGCAGCGACCACGCCGACCCGGCCACCCGCACCGAGATCCGCCTCGAACTGACCGTCGCCGGGCGCCGGTTGGAGATCACCCGGCAGCCGCCCTGGGAGCGCCTCAAGAAGCGCGGCGCGGGCACCACCCTGGACAAGGCCCAGACCTGGCTGCGCGAGTACGACGCGACGGCCCGCGCCTGGAAGGACCTCAGCCGCTCCCACCAGGAGATCGGCGAGGAGATCACCCAGCTGCTCGGCATGAGCCGCGAGCAGTTCTGCCAGGTCGTGCTGCTGCCGCAGGGCGACTTCGCCCGCTTCCTGCGCGCCGACGCCGGCGCGCGCGGCCAGCTGCTCGGCCGGCTCTTCGACACCCAGCGCTTCGCCGACGTCGAGAAGCGCCTCGCCGAGCGCCGGAAGACGACCGAGGCCCGGGTCCGGGACGGCGACTCCGTGCTGCTCGCCGACGCGCACCGCATGCAGCAGGAAGCCGGCGACGCGATGGAGCTGCCGGAGCTGGCCCCGGGCGAGCCCGGGCTGGCCTCCGCCGTCCTCGCCGCCGCGGCCGTGGCCCGCAGCACCGCGCGGGAGCGCCTCACCGTCGCCCACTGCCGGCTCACCGCCACCGAGTCCGCCCAGTTCGCCGCCGACCGGGCGCTGGCCGACGTACGCGAACTGGCCCGGTTGCAGGCCCGGTTCGCCGAGGCACGGCAGCGGGCCGTGCGGCTGGAGGAGCGGGCCGGGGACCACCGGGCGGCGCAGGCGCGGATGGAGCGGGCCCGGAAGGCGGCGGCGGTGGCGCCGGCGCTGGAGCTGCGGGAGGCCGCCGAGGAGGAGCACCGCTCAGTGGCCGGCGCCGAGGTGCGGGCACGGGCGCTGCTGCCGGAGACCTTCGCCGGAGCCGGTGCGGCAGGGCTCGCCGCCGCTGCCCGCAAGGCCGCCGAGGAGCTGGGCGGGCTGGAGTCCGCGCGCCGGGCCGAGCGACGGCTCGCCGAGGTCGTCGACGAGCGGAGCCGGCTCGGCCGGCAGGAGCGGGACGACGAGGACACCCTGCGCGAGGCCGCGGGCTGGCTCGCCGGCTGGGACGCCAGGCGCGCGGAGCTCCAGTCCCGTGTCGACTCCGCCCAGGAGGCCGCGACCCGCGCCGAGCAGCTCGCCGTGCAGCGCGACCCCGCCCGCCGGCGGCTGGAAGCGGCGCGGCTGCGGGACGAGCTGGGCCGGGACACCGACGAGGCCCAGCGCACCGCCCTCGCCTCCGCGCGACTCGCCGTGGAGGCGCGGACGCACTGGCTCGACCTCAAGGAACAGCGGCTGAACGGCATCGCCGCCGAGCTGGCCGCACAGCTCACCGAGGGAGAGCCGTGCGCGGTCTGCGGGGCCACCGAACACCCGGCGCCGGCCGAGAAGTTCGCGGGCCACGTCGACCGCGAGGCCGAGGAGGGCGCGCTCGCCGCCCTGCAGCGCGCCGACGAGCAGCGCGCCCGGGACGAGCGGCGGCTCGGCACCGCACGCGAGGCCCTGGCCGCCGCCACCGCAGAGGCAGGTGACACCCCGACCGCGCAACTTGCCTCCCAGGCGGATGAGTTGGAGCGGGAGTTCGCCCAGGCCCGGCGGGCGGGCTCCACCCTGCACGCGGCGCACGAGGAGCTGCGGCTGGCCGAGCAGGAACGTGAGCGCCGACTGGCCGACCGGCAGCAGGCCGAGGTCAGGGCCGCCGCACGGCTCACCAGGCGCGAGGGCCTCGACGCGGAACAGGCCGCCCTGGAAGAGGAGTTGGACCGGGCCCGGGGGAGCGCCGCCAGCGTGTCCGCGCGGGCGGCGCAGCTGGAACGGCAGGTGGCGCTGCTCACCGACGCCGCCGACACCGCGCGTGCCGCCGAGGACACCGCCCGGCACCTGAAGGACACCGACGCCCGGCTCGCCGACGCCGCCTACCGGGCCGGTTTCGACACCCCGCAGGCCGCGGCCGCCGCCCTCCTCGACGACACCGCCCACCGCGAACTCCAACGGCGCCTGGACGAGCGGCAGTCCGAGGAGGCCGCGGTACGCGCCGTCCTCGCGGAGGCCGACACCGCGGCCGCCGCCCAGCAGCCGCCCGCCGACCTCGACGCGGGGGAGCGCACCGCCGCCCTGGCCGCCCAGCGGCTGCGCGACGCCGCCTCCGCCCGCGACCGGGCCGCCCGTAGCTGCGCCGAACTCGACCGGCTCTCCGCCCGCGCCACCGACGGCGTACGGCAACTCGCCCCGCTGCGCGAGGAGTACGACCGGGTCGCCCGCCTGGCCGGCCTCACCGCCGGCACCTCCGCCGACAACGAGCGCAAGATGCGCCTGGAGTCGTACGTCCTCGCCGCCCGCCTGGAACAGGTCGCCGCCGCCGCGACCGTACGCCTGCAGCGCATGTCGTCCGGCCGCTACACCCTGGTCCACTCCGACGACCGCACCGGACGCGGCCGCAGCGGCCTCGGACTGCACGTCGTCGACGCCTGGACCGGACGCGAGCGGGACACCGCCACTCTCTCGGGCGGCGAGACCTTCTTCGCCTCCCTCGCGCTCGCCCTCGGCCTCGCGGACGTCGTCACCGACGAGGCGGGCGGCGTCCGCCTCGACACCCTCTTCATCGACGAGGGTTTCGGCAGCCTCGACGACCAGACCCTGGACGAGGTCCTCGACGTCCTCGACTCCCTCCGCGAACGCGACCGCAGCGTCGGCATCGTCAGCCACGTCGCCGACCTGCGCCGCCGGATCCACGCCCAGCTGGAGGTGGTGAAGGGGAGGTCGGGCTCGACGCTGCGACAGCGCGGGGTCTGAGAAGCGCCCCGAAGGGGCGCTGGGGGTACCCCCGGCCGAAGGCTGGGGGAGGAACTGCGCGACCAGCCACGACGGCGCCGCAGTCGACTGACGGCATATCGCGGCACTTCCAGCGGAGCGCTCAGGTGCCGACGGCCCGGCGGGGGAGCGGTGAGGAGTAGACGACGCTCGTCGTCACCGAGCCCAGGGTGCCGATCCGGCCGGAGACCTCCTCCAGGTGGCGCATCGAGCGGGCGGTGACCTTGATGACGAAGCAGTCGTCGCCGGTGACGTGGTGCGCCTCCAGGATCTCGGGGGTGGCGGCGACCAGGTCGTGGAAGGGCTTGTAGTTGCCGTTCGGGTAGCGCAGCCGGACGAAGGCGAGGATCGGCAGGCCGAGCCGCTCCGGGTCGACCACCGCCGCGTACCCCTGGATCACGCCCGCCTCCTCGAGCCGGCGCACCCGCTCGGTCACCGCGCTCGGGGACATCGCGACGGCCCGCGCCAGCTCGGCGAAGCTGGCCCGGCCCTCGCGCTGGAGGACGTCGAGGATGCGCCGGTCGGTGGCGTCCGGGGAAAACTCGGTCATGGGGGATGGATAACAGGGAATCCCCGGCCGGGCAAGGGCAGGGCCGGGGATCGCACCTTCAGGGCGCCCCGTCACGCTCGTAGATTTGCGGCCATGGAGATCCGCCGCACCGATGGCGGCCGGCGAAAGGCCTCACATGACCGGCACCACCCTCAACCCCGTCCTGCGCGTCGCCCCCGTCGCCCCCGCCGAGGCCGCCGCCCACTTCCGGGCGAGCCTCGCTTTCCACGCCGACGTCTCCGACGTGGCCGCGGCCCTCGCCGCCGACGGCGACCCCGGCTTCGTCGTCCTGGACTCCCGCTCCACCGAGTCCTGGGACCAGGGCCACATCCCGGGCGCCGTCCACCTGCCCACCGCGCTCATCCCCGAACAGGCGGCCGGCCTCCTCGACCGGACCGTGCCCGTGGTGACGTACTGCTGGGGTCCCGGCTGCAACGGCGCGACCCGAGCCGCCCTCGCGCTGGCCGAACTCGGCTACCAGGTCAAGGAGATGCTCGGGGGATTCGAGTACTGGGTGCGTGAGGGCTTCGAGTTCGAGACCTGGCAGGGCCGCGAGCGCCGCGCCCCGGACCCGCTGACCGCACCCGTCGCGGGCGGCTGCGGTTGCTGATTCCCGGAGGCGAACCTGTGCTGTCGCTGTCCGTGTAGGTTCACCCCATGACTCGATATGCGGATCCCGGCGCGGTGGAGTGGGTGGAGTCGGGCGGCGGCCCGCTCGTGGCGGTCCCGGAGACGGTCCTGCCGTTCTGGGCCGGCGCCGACAGCGAGGATCTGGCCACCGACTACGACCGGGCCTGCGAGGTCGACGGCTACGTCGGACTGCTCCCGGTCGGGGACAGCACCGCCCTGGTCCTCGGCGACGAACCCGCCTCGACGTCCTTCCTGCCGGACCACGGCACCTTCGTACGGTGGTCCGCCGCCAACTCGGAGGAGGAACTCCTGGCGCAGGTGCCCGCCGCCCTCGACGGCGCCGCGTGGGAGAACGAGATCCGCTGGCAGGTCCCCGGCCCCGTCGTCCTGTTCGACTCCGCCTGGCCCGGCGGTGAGGCCGAGGGCGGCGACCGTCTGCGGGTGCCGCTGGAGCCCGGCACCTACGCGGTGCGCGCCGCCTACACCAGACCCGGCCCGGAAACCTGGCTGGGCCTGGTGCAGTTGCGCAGACTTCCGTCCTGACGAGCCGTCACTTGACCCCGTCGACGGCGATGTTGAGGTGGCGCGGCCCGCGCAGTACCGCGTTCGGGCGGTAGGGCGGCGGGTCCTCGACGAGCCGCGGGTTGTCGAGCCGCCGGGCCAGCTGGGCCAGCGCGATCTGGGCCTCCAGGCGGGCCAGCGGGGCGCCGAAGCAGCTGTGGATGCCGCTGCCGAAGCCGAGGTGCTGGATGTCCTGCCGGTCCGGGTCGAAGCGGTCGGGGTCCGTGAACCGGTGCGGGTCCCGGTTGCCGGCGGCAAGGACCAGCCAGATCCGCGACCCCTTGGGGATGGTCACCCCGTGCACCTCGAGGTCGGCGATGCAGGTGCGCTGGGGCAGCAACTGCACCGGTGGCTCGTAGCGCAGCAGCTCCTCCACGATCCGCACCGACAGCCCCGGGTCGTTGCGGAGCCGCTCCAGGTACTGCGGGTACCGCAGCAGGGTCAGCATGCCGTTGGTGATGAGGTTGACCGTCGTCTCGTGGCCGGCGATGAGCAGCAGCACCGAGGTGCTGAGCACCTCCATGGTCGTCATGGCGCCGTCCGGGCCGTGACTGTGCACCAGGTCGGACAGCATGTCGTCGCGCGGCTCCTTGGCACGCTGCTCCACCAGCCCGTTCAGGTACATGCCGAGCTGCAGCCGGGCCTCCTGCGCGGTCTTCGCGGACTCGTCGGCCGTGCGGCTGTCGGGGTCCAGACCGGCCACGATCGGGTCGACCCAGGCCCGGAACCGCGGCTCGTCCTGGCGCGGCACGCCCAGCAGCCGGCAGATCACGGTGACCGGGAACGGGTAGGCGACCTGGTCGACCAGGTCGATCTCCCGGGCGTCCCCGAGGCCGTCGATCAGCTCGGTGACGATCTCCTCCAGCTGGCCCCGCATGTTGTCGATCCGGTGCGGCTGGTGCGGCGGCCCGAAGGAACTGTTGGCGATCCGGCGCAGCCGGTCGTGCTCCGGCGGGTCGAGCCGGATGAAGCTCGGCGGCAGCCCCGTCGCCTCCGGACCGGACAGCTCGTCGTCCCCGCCCACGGTCACGTTGGACTCGTCGGAGCTGATCCGCGGATCGTGGAGCAGGGCCTCGATGTCGTGGTAGGTGCTGATGATGTAGGGGCCGTCCTCCTCCTCGTGCAGCACCGGCGTCTTGCGGAGCTCCTCGTACAGCGGGTACGGGTTGGCACGGTTCGCGAAGTCGGTGATCTGGCGCAACATCGAGGTCTGCGTCATGACAGTTCCTTGGAGCGTCGGGGCCGGGTCGCGGTCAGTGGCGGACGGGGTGGAAGACCAGCTGCGTGTCGGTGGGCGAGTAGCCGCTGAGGGTCACCATGGGGGCATGCGTGGGCAGGGCCGGGTCCGGGAAGTCGGCGTCGACCGGTACCCGTCCCTCGGGACGGCGGTCCACGGTCGGGAACTCCACCGGGAACGGCCCGGCCTTCTCGATCTGCCGCTGGTAGAACTCCAGCCACCGCGTGTTGTCGAAGCTCACCGCGGCGATCGTCCGGCCCTGGTAGCCGTACACCCCGACGAACCGGCGCTCGGCCAGCGAACCCTGGGTGATCATGATCTGCTCGCCCATCGGCGGCACCCCGACCGACTTGATGTTCACCCCGAACTGCGACGACCAGAACGCCGGCACCCACAGGTGCGGCCTCCGCTCGGCGCTCGGGCTGATCATGTTGTGCGCGGCGATCTCGGCCTGGGCGACCGCGTTGCCCCAGTGCTCCAGCGACAGGAACTGGTAGCCGAACAGCGCGTGCGGGGACCGGGCGACGTCGCCGGCGACGAAGATGTCGTCGGTGACGATGCCCCGGAAGTCGAAGGCACGGCAGCCCGCGTCGCAGGCGATGCCCCGCGGCCCCGCGCCGAGACCGGAGCCCGTCAGCCAGTCGGTGTTGCGGGTCGCGCCGAGCGACACGATCACCACGTCCGCCTCGACGATGGACTCGTCGGACAGATGGACCGCCCGCACCCGCCCGGCCGGGTCGCCCTCCAGCGCGGTGACCATGACCCCGGTACGCAGGTCCACACCGTTCTCACGGTGCATCTCGGCCGCGACCGCCCCGATCACCCCGCCGAGGGCGCCCACCAGCGGTGCGCCCGCGCGTTCCGCGACGGTGACCGCGATGCCCTGCTCGCGGCAGGCCGAGGCGATCTCCGACCCGGTGAACCCGGCGCCGATCACGAACACCCGGCGCGGCCCGGCCTTCAGCCGCCGCAGCAGCGCGGCCGCGTCGTCCCGGGTGCGCAGCGTGAACACGCCCTCCAGACGGGCCTCGTCCTCCTTGGGCCAGGGCCGGGCCCGCACTCCGGTCGCGATCAGCAGCCGGTCGTACTCGACCTCGTCGCCGTCGGCCAGCCGGACCCGCTTGGCCTCGACGTCGAGACCCGTCGCCGCGACGCCCAGCCGCCACTTCGCGTCGATCTCCCTGCGGTGCGGCAGCGCGGTGTGGTGCGGGGCCGCCCTGCCGAGCAGCACCGCCTTGGACAGCGGCGGCCGGTCGTAGGGCTCGTACGGCTCGTCGCCGATCATGGTGAGTTCGCCGGCGAACCCCTCGGCCCGCAGTGTCTCGGCACCCCGCAGCCCGGCCAGCGAGGCGCCCACGACCACGATCCGGCCCTCGCGGCGCAACCAGTCGAGATAGTCAGTGGGCGGCATCGGAGGCGCCTCCCGCGAATCCGTCCAGGCCGTCGGCGGTGATCGCCTGCACCGGGCAGGCGGCGACGGCGCGCGCCACCCGCTCCCGCTGCTCCTGCTCGGCCTGCGGGTTGTAGACGAGGGATTCCTCGCCGTGCATGGCGAAGACGTCCGGAGCGAGGAACGCGCACTGCGCGTATCCCTGACATCTGTTGAGGTCGACGACAAGGCGCATCATGGCTCCGCCCTTCCGGTGGCCAGGTCCGGTGCGTACCGCGGTCCGTCGTTCCTGTTGGACGGCGGAGAACTCCCCGCTCGCCAGCATGGGAGCCCCGTCCCGCCGTCGCGCGCCGGGGCCCGCCGATCGGGTGAGCGGGCCGTCAGGCCGCCGGGGCCGCGGCGGAGCGGCGGAAGCTCGCCACGACGATGTACACGCTGAGCAGCAGCGACCAGGCCGGGAACACCAGCTCGGCCCAGGGCACGGCGGACGACACGAACAGCAGGACCACGGTGGTGAGGAAGCCCACGAGCGTGAGCCAGCGCGGCAGGATGCGCAGGCGGTGCCCGATCACCGAGGCGGAACAGGTGAAGACGGCCGCCATCCGCATCGCGTACCCGGTCATCAGCGTGTACGCCAGGTGCTGGCCGAAGTCCCAGGTGGGCCGGGAGGGTGAGGTGCCCGCCGGATGAGCGGTGTCGAGCACGGCCGAGGCCGTGGCGGCGGCGGCGAACATCATGGCAGTGAAGACCAGGCCGCTGCCGAGGAAGACGGTGGCCATGAACCGGTCCTCGGCGTCGCCGACGTGCGAGCGGACGGCGCCGACGAACCACAGGAAGAAGATGCCGGCGAACGGCACCAGCAGGAGGGCCGTGTGGACGGCGTTGCGCTTGGCGGGATCCGGCTGCTGGGCGGTGACCGCGTCGGCGCCCTGCGGGATGGCCAGCCGGATCAGCACCATGGCGGCGGCGAGCAGCAGGGCGAAGACGACCCCGGCCACGCCGGCGGCGCGAGGGGTCTGCAACGGCTCGCTCGGGTGCGTGGAGGTCTGCATCCGCGGCTCGCTTCCCGTGTCCGGTGGCCCCCGGCACCAGCAAGCCTCCTGTCCCCGGCCGCCGCCACCGGAGCACCCCCGAACGGCACACCGCGCCGACCCGGTCGCGGCCGCCGCCGGGCGCCCACCGGCAGTGGGCGCCCGCTCGGTGCCGCCGCTCCGTAAGGCGCGGGCCCGACCCGTCACAGCTGCGACAGCTCGTCCACCAGGTCGTCCAGACCCAGCGAGCCCTGGGACAGGGCCGCCATGTGCCAGGACTTGAGGTCGAAGCCGGCGCCCCGCCGCTCCCGGGCCTGCTCCCGGCCCAGCAGCCAGGCCCGCTCGCCCAGCTTGTAGCCGATCGCCTGCCCCGGCATGGACAGGTAGCGGGTCAGCTCGCTCTCCACGAAGTCCGCGGGCCGGCTGCTGTGCGCGCCGAAGAACTCCTGCGCCAGCGCGGGCGTCCAGCGCTCCCCGGGGTGGAAGGGGGAGCCGTCCGGGATCGTCAGCTCCAGGTGCATGCCGATGTCGATGATCACCCGCGCGGCCCGCATCATCTGCGCGTCCAGGTAGCCGAGGCGGCGCTCCGGGTCGGTGAGGAAGCCCAGTTCGTCCATCAGCCGCTCCGCGTACAGTGCCCAGCCCTCGGCGTTGGCGCTGACCATGCCCACGCTGGCCTGGTAGCGGGAGAGGTTCTCGGCGACGTGCTTCCACTGCGCCAGCTGGAGGTGGTGGCCGGGCACGCCCTCGTGGTACCAGGTCGACACGAGGTCGTAGACCGGGAACCGGGTCTGGCCCATGGTCGGCAGCCAGGTGCTGCCCGGGCGCGAGAAGTCGTCCGACGGCGGCGTGTAGTACGGCGCCGCCGCGCTGCCGGGCGGAGCGATCCGGGACTCCACCCGGCGCACCCGTTCGGCCAGGTCGAAGTGGGTGCCGTCCAGCTTCTCGATGGCCTCGTCCATCAGCGACTGCAGCCAGCCGCGCACCTCGTCGACGCCCTCGACGTGCGTGCCCTGCTCGTCCAGGTGCGCCAGCGCCACCCACGGCGTGGCCGCGCCGGGCAGGATCTTCTCGGCCTCGGCCTTCATCTCGCCGAGCAGCCGGTGGTACTCGGACCAGCCGTACGCGTACGCCTCGTCCAGATCGAGGTCGGTGCCGTTGAAGTAGCGCACCCAACGGGCGTACCGCTCCCGGCCCACCACGTCCGGCGTGCCCTCGACGGCCGGCGCGTACACGTCCCGCATCCAGTCGCGCAGCGCCACCACGGCCTCGGTGGCGGAGCGGGCCGCCTCGTCCAGCTCGGTGCGCAGCGCCTCGGGCCCGGACGCCGCGAACTGCTCGAACCAGCCCTTGCCGTCGCCCGTGTCGGCCCACTCGCCGAGCTGCCCGACGAACGTCGCGGTGGCGCGCGGACCGCCGTACAGCTTCCGGTCCAGGCCGAGTTCTAGGGACTGCCGGTAGCCCTCCAGCGCGGCCGGCACCGCACGCAGCCGTTCGGCGACCGCCGTCCAGTCCTCCTCGGTGGCGGTGGGCGTCACCGTGAACACCTGACGCACCGCGTGCGCGGCCGAGCTCAGGTTGCTGACCGAACGCAGGCTCTCGTCGGCCTCGTGCACGGCGAGAGAGGCGCTGAGCCGCTCGCGCAGCAGGCGCGCGCAGCGACGCTCGATGTCACTGTCCGCACCGGGCTGCCGTTCGGCCTCGTCGAGCTTGGCGAGCGTGTCGCGCTGGAGCCGGGCGAGCGCCTCCGCGCCGGCCGGCGAGTTGTCGGGCAGCCGGCCCGAGCTCTCCTTGTCGCCGAGGAAGGTACCGGTGATCGGGTCGAGGGCGATGAGTGCGTCGACGAAGGTGTCGGCGACCTGACGGGGCAGCGGGCTGTTGGTCTGTGACATGCGGTCCATCCTCGTACGGCGGACCACCACGCGTCACGGGGATTGGGCCGACGACACCGGCGGAAGCAGCGGCCCGCACTCCCACTGCTGGAATATCAGCCGGGTCTCCACCCGGGCGACTTCCCGATGCGCCGTGAACTCGTCCAGGACCAGCCGTTGCAGGTCCGCCATGTCCGCCACGGCCACATGCACCAGGTAGTCGTCAGGACCGGTCAGATGGAACACCGTCCGCGACTCCGGCAGCGCCCGGATCCGCTCCACGAACGGTCCCACCAACTCCCGCCGGTGCGGCCTGACCTGCACCGACAGCAGCGCCTCCAGACCGCGCCCGAGCTTGGCCGGATCGAGCTCCAGGCGGTGCCCGAGGATCACCCCGGAGCGGCGCAGCCGGGTCACCCGGTCCAGACAGGTCGACGGCGCCACGCCCACCTGGGCGGCGAGATCACGGTAGGTGGTCCGGGCGTCGTTCTGCAGCAGCCGCAGCAGATGCAGATCGACCGGATCCAGTACGACAGAATCGGCCACGGCCCGAACGTAACACGGGGTTCACCCCGCCCACCCCGTCGGTTGTTCACCCTGCCGTCATGGACACAGCGAGCACCTACGACGACCCGGCGCCCGTCCGCGGCCCCGTCTCCCGCGCGCCGCGCGCCCTGGCCACCGAGGCCGTGCACGCCGGCCGCGACGACCTCGCCCGCCAGGGCCTGCACGCCCCGCCGATCGACCTGTCCACCACCTACCCGTCGTACGACAGCCGGGCCGAGGCCGCCCGCATCGACGCCTTCGCCGCCGACGGCGCGGACCCGGTGGGACCACCGGTCTACGGACGCCTCGGCAACCCGACGGTCGCCCGCTTCGAGACCGCCCTGGCCCGCCTGGAGGGCACCGGTTCCGCGGTCGCCTTCGCCAGCGGAATGGCCGCCCTGACCGCCGTCCTCCTCGCCCGCGCGGCCACCGGCCTGCGCCATGTCGTCGCGGTACGGCCCCTGTACGGCTGCAGCGACCACCTCCTCACCGCCGGGCTCCTCGGCACCGAGGTCACCTGGACCGACCCGGCCGGGATCAGCGACGCACTGCGCCCCGACACCGGGCTCGTGGTGGTCGAGTCCCCGGCCAACCCGACCCTCGCCGAACTCGACCTGCGGGCCGTCGCCCACGCCTGCGGCACGGTGCCGCTGCTCGCCGACAACACCTTCGCCACCCCCGTGCTGCAACGCCCCGCCGAACTCGGCGCACGGCTGGTGCTGCACAGCGCCACCAAGTACCTCGGCGGCCACGGCGACGTGCTCGGCGGAGTGGTCGCCTGTGACGAGGAGTTCGCGGGGCAGCTCCGGAAGATACGATTCGCCACCGGCAGCGTCCTGCACCCGCTCGCCGGCTACCTGCTGCTGCGCGGCCTCGCCACGCTCCCGGTACGGGTCCGCGCCGCCTCCGCCACCGCCGCCGAACTGGCCCGCCGCCTCACCACCGACCCACGCGTCGCCCGCGTCCACTACCCGCGGCTGGGCGGCGCGATGATCGCCTTCGAGGTGTACGACGACCCGCACGAGGTCGTCTCCCGGGTACGCCTGATCACCCCGGCCGTCAGCCTCGGCAGCGTCGACACCCTCATCCAGCACCCGGCCTCCATCAGCCACCGCGTCGTCGACGAGGGAGACCGCCACAGCGCCGGGGTGAGCGACCGGCTGCTGCGGCTGTCGGTGGGGTTGGAGGACGCGGACGATCTGTGGGCGGACCTGGACTGGGCGCTGGGGGACGTCTGAGCGCCCGGACAGGGGCGCTGGGGGTACCTCCGGCCGAAGGCTGGGGGAGGAACTGCGCGACCAGCCCCCAATGCACCCGCGGCCGCCGGACCGCCGTGAGTTCTACGGCGCTTCGGCGTTCCCCAACTCACCCGCACCGGAAAGCCACCCCGCGGCAGTCACGGCGCCACCCGGCTCCGCCGCAAGCCGCGCCGTGATGACCAGCGTCCCCTCCTCGATCTGGTAGTCGAGCGGCAACCCCAGCCCCCGCATCGCCGCCACCATCCCCGTGTTGGACGCCTGCGTCACCGCGTACACGCTCTCGCAGCCCGCCTCGACGGCCATCCTCACCAGCCGCCCCAGCAGTTCGCCGCCGATACCGCGCCGCTGCCAGTCGTCCTCGACGAGCAGCGCCACCTCGGTCTCGTCCCCGTCCCACAGCAGATGCCCGAGCCCGACGATCCGGCCCGACGCGGTCTGCACGGCCAGCGTCCTGCCGAAGCGAGGACTCAGCAGGTGGTTCAGGTAGCGGTCCGCGTCGCCGACCGGCCCGTGGTAGCGGAGCGCAAGGGTCCGCGTCGAGCAGCGCTCGTGCATCGCCCTCGCCGCCTCCAGGTCACCGGTGTCGGCCCGGCGCACCGTGATCTCGCTGCCCGCGGACAGCGAGATCACGTCCTGGCTGCGCGGGATGCGCGGCCCGAGCCGGGCGTCCAGCTCCACCAGCGCCCGCGCCCGCGCGAACTCGGTCGGCGTGAACGGGAGATACGGCCGTTCCACGGTGATCACTCCCCCCTCCGGCGCACGCAGCCGCATCACGGTGTCCTCCAGCGCCCCCTCGACGGGAACCGCCTCGGGGCTCCGGGCCCCGCCGACCGGGTGGGCGGGGAGCGAGCGGATCGTGCACCTCCCCAACAACTGCCGGAGGGCCAGCGGAAGTTCCGCCGCGTCCAGGGCGGTGCGAGTGGCCAGTCCCAGAACCCGGGTCGGCGCGTCCACCAGATCGTGAGCGTCGGCCCGCTCGATCCAGGTGTCCGTGCCCCCGGCCAGGGCGACCGCCCGTGTGATCGCACCGGCGATCAGCTCACCCGGGGCCCGCAGCAGGAACTCGTCCACCGTGCCGTCGGCCAGCGGATGCGTCTGCAGGCTCAGGATGTCCACCCGGTGCCCGGCGAGCGCGGCGCACAGTGCGGCCAGCGAACCGGGCTCGTCCCGCACCGTGGTCCGCAGCCGCCACAGCGTGCTCGCCCGGTCTCCGGTCCCGGTGGCGTCCGCGCGGGGCCCGGCCTGCCGTGTCTCGGGGACGACCGGCCGGGCGCCGGTATCGGTATCCGTCACCGGCGGTGCGTGACCTGGGCGCCTCGCCCACCAGACGTGGAAGCCCGCCGTCGCCGCCAGCACCAGCGCCGAGATCATCAGCAGCGCAGGACCGTCGGGCCCGTGCCCGACCAGGTTCGCCACCGCGTCGGCCACCGCGACCGCCGTGAACATGGCGGCGAGCTCGACGACATCCCGTCGCCAGTGGTGCACGGGGCGTCCGTTCCTCGCGCGTGTCACGTCAGACATGTCTCGATTCATGCAGCCACTGTGAAGCAACGGTGTTGCGTGATCACGAACGCTCTGTGACCGATGGGTAAAGCATGCTTACGTTCTTTTTGTGATGGTTTTTGCGGTTGCCGAGGTCTGTGAAATGACCGATTCCTGCCTCTGTTCAGGCGGCCGTCGTCACCGCCAGGGCGTCCCGCAGCCGACGGGCCTGGACCACCAGCCGGGACGATCCGCGCCGGGCCGCCGCCCCGGAGAGATGCGGCAGCTCACCCCGGGCCCCGGACCGCTCGGCGCAGTCGGCGGCGACCGAGAGCAGCTCCCCGAGCCCACGGGCCGCACCCGAGGCGCCCGCGGTCCCTGCGGTCGCGAGGTCGGCGAGCAGCACGGGCAGGGTGTGCCGGAGCATCTCCCATATCGTCGCGTTCGCCCCTGTGGCCGCCGCCGTCCGGGCCGATTCGGCCAGCCGCAGCGGCTTCACCGCACCGCGCCGGACCAACTGGCCGAGGTCGGCACCCAGCCGCTCCGCGTCGAGCTGTCCGCGCGCGGCGAGCACCAGCAGCGCGTCCACCGCGGCCAGCCGGTCCTCCGGATGCCGGGCGCCCAGCCCGTACGCCACGCACAGGTGCGTGCTCTCGCCGGCCGGGCCGCCGGACTCGGCGAGCAGCGGGAGGACGGCGGCCATGCCCCTTCCGTCGTCCAGGGTGGCCTCGGAGAGGTCGTGCACCAGCCGCACGGCGACGAGTTCGCGCAGTTCCGGGAGCGTGGCCAGCCAGTGCCGGTGGTTCTCCTGGCCCCAGTGGTAGCAGTAGCGGACCGCGTCGGACGCCGTGAACGGCCGGCCCAGCTGCCGGAACGCCTCGGGGAAGTCCGTCCGGAGTTCTCGGACCTCGCCCGACTCGATCAGGATGCGCGGACCCGATGTCCGGCGGTCGTAGCCGGGCAGGGCGGGCGCCTCGGCGGACAGCCGGCGGGCGAGTCGCTCGCCCTCCGGCGTGCCGAGTTCACGCGCGCGTCCGGCGGCGGTCAGGGCCGCCGTACGGTCCTCGCGCCGGACTCGCAACAGGGCCTGGGCGAAGTCGGCCTCGCCCACCCGGGCGCCGAGGCGACGGTAGGTGTCGAGCCGGTCGACGAGTTCGGCCGGCTCCAGGAGCCCCGTGCCCCACGACGGTGTGGCCAGGAGCAGCGGCTGCGGGTCCGTGCGTATCCGGTGGGCCAGTTCACGCAGCCGGACGTCCAGGACGCGGGAGAACCCGTGGCGCGCGCACTCGTGGTCGGCCGGACCGTCCCGCAGCCCGGCGAGCAGGGTGGCCGTGCTCACGGCCCCGTACAGCGTGGCCAGGATGAGTTCGAGGCCGCCCTCGGCGGTGAGGAGGCCGCGCCGGGTATGGCCGAAGCGCTCCTCGGAGTGCTGCCGGCGGTACGACTCGGGCTCCCACCACCAGCGGGTGGCCGCCACCGGTTCGAGCGCCTCCCGCAGCGCGTCCTGGTCGCGGTGGGCGTGCCGGGCCAGACCGTCCAGCGCCCGCTCGAACGCGGCCACGTCCGCGTCCCCGTCCGCCGCCAGCAGGGCCGACACCTCCTCGGCGAGTTCCACGGCGGAATCCGGCGCGGCCGGGAGCCGGAGCGGCTCCGGAGGCGGCGGTAGCACCTCCTCGTACGCCTCGGGCTCCGCCGCGGGCGCGATGCCCAGAACGGCGGCCGCCCGCACCCGCAGGGCCGGGCTCAACTGCTCGGCCGCGACGGCGATGTCGGACCGGACCGCGGGCTCGTCGTCGAGTCGCTTCGCGTGCCGCTCCACCAGCTTCAGCGCCCGCTCCTGCACCTGGGTGTCCTCGTGCCCGAACGCCTGGGCCACGGCCGGCAGCAGTTCCGTCGCCGCGGACGACGGCAGCAGTTCCGTCGCCGCGGACGCGTCGCGGGCGAGTACCTTGCCGAGCAGCACCAGCTGGGCGCGCACCAGCTTCTTCTCGGCGCGGAACAGCAGCCCTTCGGAGGCCTCGGCGAGTTGCCGCGCGGTGAGGTCGCCGTCCAGCGCGAGGGAGCCGAGGACCGACTGGGCGTGGGCGGCGACCGGGGAGGCGGCGTCCCGGGCCAGGGCCGTCCAGTCGGCGACGCGCTCGCGCACCTCGTCCCGGGTGAGGGCGAGCAGGCCCAGCAGCGGCAGGAAGATCCGGTGGTCGGTGGGGCCGCCGCCGCGCAGCAGGCGGGCCACACAGGCGTCGACCACGGCCTTGCGCTCCAGGACGCCCGCGCCGGTCAGCTCCGCGAGGGCGCTCTGCCAGGAACCGGGGCCGTCGCCGAACAACCAGCGGACCTCGCCGAGATCGGAGAGCTCGAACAGGCCGTTCACCAGCGGCGCGAGGTCCGGCTCGGCGCGCAGCCGGTCGACGAGGGGGACGCGTCCCCAGCTGTGGCCGATGTGGCGGACCCAGCCGACCACATAGGCGTCCGTCACCGGAACCTCGCATCCCGAACGCCGTACCAGCCCCGCCATCAGCGGGAACGGCACGTCCGCGGAGACCGGCCGCGCGGCCAGCCGCCGTGCCACGTCGGCCTGCCAGCCGGTGTCCCGGTCCGCCAGCACCTTCAGCAGCAGGTCCACCGGTGCCTGCCGCCAGCGCATGTCGGCCCCGGCGATCCAGGTCGCGGCCGCCGCGGCCCCCGAGTGGCACATGGCGCCGGCCACCTGGAGCGCCGGATAACTGCGCTCGGACCGGCTCTCCCACGGCGCGGCCCGCAGCTCCTTGCGCAGGGCCTGCAACTCGGGCAGCAGCGCGCGGCGTTCGGCATCCGTCAACTTCCGCACCAGGAGTGCCGTCTCCCCGGCGCGCCCCGCCCGTACCGCCTCCAGCACCGCGCTCATCGCGCACCCCCGCCGGTCTCCGCCATGCCCTGTGTCATGTTCTGAGCCATGTTCCGTTCCCCGTCCCGCTCCACCGCGGCCCCCCGCCGCACCATCCGCACCGCCAGCGCGTGCTTGCACGGACCGCGCCCGCCCCGGTACTTCGCCCACCACAGGCAACTGCAGCTCAGCACCCCCGCCGCGTCCCGCACCCGGTGCACATGACCGTCCTCGGCCGTCACCGTGGACAGCTCGCCGTCCAGGGCCACCGCGCCCGCGGCCACCAGCGCCCGGGCCGACCGCAGCCGGGGGTTGTGCCGCTCCACGCGCCCCGCGTCGTAGGGCAGTTCGCGGTGGAAGTAGGCGGCCTCCGCCGTGTCGTAGCCGACGCGTCCCGAGGTGCCGAGGCGGACCAGGGCCGCGCGGACCCGCTCCGGGGAGAGCCCGGCGGAGGCGGCCAGGTCGGCGACGTCGACGCGGGGCTCCCAGGCCAGCAGGACCGCGATCAGCTCCGCGTCCTCGGCGGCCTCGCCGGTGGCGAGCGCGTCCAGCACACCGCCCTCACCCGAGAACCCCCGTGCCGGGTCCGGCGACAGGGTCAGGGTGAGCCGCATGCCCGGCAGGACGACCTCCCAGGCGGCGGCCGTACCGGAGGCGGCGAGGGCGCCCTGCGGGCCGTAGACGCGCAGGGCCGTCGCATGGCGCAGCACCCGCTGCAGCGCGCCCAGCCGCTCCGGTCCCGGCAGGCACACCGCGCCCGGCACCGGCCGGGTCGTCGGCCGCAGTCCCCGGCCCAGCGGCACCACCCACCCGGGACCGGCCGAACCCCGGCGTGCGGTGCCGCCGCGGGGGAGCGAGCGCAGGAACCGCACCGCCTCGTCCGCGGGCAGCTCGGCCCGCAGATCGAAGCCGGCGGCTGTGACCTGCGCCTCCGCGAAGCCGCGCAGCCAGCGGTCCGGGAGCGGGACCTTCTTCTCCACCACCGGGCCGTCCAGCGTGGTGACCGCCAACTCCTCGGGGCCGACCCGCAGATGCAGCGGATCGTCCGAGCCGAGCCGGGTGAGCGCCTCCCGCAGCGGGTTGTTGACGTCGACGTTCGTCGTGCCCTGGCCCACCTCGCCGCCGTCCAGTCCCGGGGCGAGGACGTCCAGCCGGGCGTACACCCCGCCGCAGCCGGAGAAGGACTCGAAGCGCAGCCGGTCGCCGTTGCCGGTCACCACCGGGTCCAGCGAGGCGCGCAGCTGCGGCTGGTAGTACCGCGCCGCCGCCACGTCGGCCACCGCGAGCAGCCCGGCCGCGGCCACCTGAGGGGAGGTCAGGAAGCCCGCGAAGAACCGCGGATGGTCCTCGACGCCGGTGGGTGTCGCGCCCCGGGAGGTCTCGAGACCGAGAAGGCGGCCGTCGGCGCCGGAGCGCAGCACGGAGGGTTGGCGATAGGCCACGGCCTGTGAAGATCGCGTCATGGGAAAAACCGTAGAGGCGACCACTGACAATCGCTCTGACCTGTGAAAACGCGCCCGAAGACGCTCTGTGGGCGGGCGAGTTCGGAGCATGCGGCAGGGCCGCGCACCGGGGGATGACGCCGGTGCGCGGCCCTGTGAAAAGCGTACGGGAGTTACTGGCCCACCCGGCCCGGCTGCAGGGTCTGCGTGAACAGCACGGTGCCGTCGTACTCGCGCAGACGCACCGTCAGCTCGCCGCTGTCACCGTCGATGTCGACCTCGCCGAAGAACTGGTAGCCCTCGGCGGGTGACACGTTCGAGGCGGTCGGCGCCTTGACGAACACCCGGTCGGGGCCGAACGTGCCGTCCAGCGCGTTGGCCGGGAAGGCACCGGCGTTCAGCGGGCCGGAGACGAACTCCCAGAACGGCGCGAAGTCCTTGAACGCGGCCCGCGACGGGTCGTAATGCTGGGCGGAGGTGTGGTGGACGTCGGCCGTCAGCCACACCGTGCCGGTGATCTTCCGGTGTTTGATGTACCGCAGCAGCTCCGCGATCTGCAGCTCACGGCCGAGCGGCGCGCCCGGGTCGCCCTGGGCGACGGCCTCGAAGTTCGCCTTGCCCTCGACCGGGTCGGGCACGACCAGGCCGATCGGCATGTCCGCGGCGATCACCTTCCACACCGCACGCGACCGGGACAGCTCGCGCTTGAGCCACGCCAGCTGTTCGGCGCCGAGAATGCCCTGCGGGTCGGTGGTCTGGTCGTCGGGAGAGTTCGCGTTGCGGTAGGTCCGCATGTCCAGCACGAACACGTCGAGGAGCGGGCCGTGGTGGTGGACGCGGTAGATCCGGCCGTCCGGGCGGCCGCTGATCGTGGAGATCGGGAAGTACTCGGAGAACGCCTGCCGGGAGCGCACCGCCATGTCGTCCAGCCTGGTGCCGGCCGGGTAGGCGGTGCCGGTGCCGATGACCTCGCCCGGGTACCAGTTGTTGCGGACCTCGTGGTCGTCCCACTGGATGACGTTCGGCACCTGGGCGTTGAACCGGCGCAGCGCCTGGTCCAGCAGGTTGTAGCGGAAGTTGCCGCGGAAGTCGTCCAGCGTGACCGCGACGTGCGACTTCGCCTCGGAGGTGACGTTGCGGTACAGGCTGCCGTCGGGCAGCGCCTGGGTCGCCGTGATCACGCCGTCGGCGTAGATGTTGTCACCGCTGCAGAGGAAGAAGTCGGGGTCCAGCTTCGCCATCGCGTCGAAGATGCGGTAGCCGCCGATGGACTCGTTGATGCCCCAGCCCTGCCCGGCCAGGTCGCCGGACCACAGGAACTTCACGCCCTGACGGCGGCGCGCGGACGCGGTGCGGAAGGTGCCGGTGACCGGCTCGCCGGTGCGGCGCGGGTCGTCGGGGTCGGCGAGCCGCACCCGGTAGTGGATCTGCTCGCCGGACGGCAGCCCGTGCAGCCGCGCGGTGCCGGTGAAGTCACTGTCCGCGCCGAGCAGCGGGCCGCGCCAGCTGCGGGCGTTGCGGAACGACTCGGTGGCCGAGGTCTCCACGATCATCCGGGCCGGCCGGTCCGAACGGACCCACACCAGGCCGGAGTCGGCGGTCACGTCGCCCGCCTGTACGCCCCAGTCCGCCCGGGGACGCCCGGACAGTGCGAACGCCGGCGCGGAACCGAGCGCCGTGGGCAGGGTCAGGGCCGCCGACGCGGCGAGCGAGCCGCGCAGCACACTGCGGCGGCCAGGGAGCGAAAGGGACATGGAAGGGCCTCCAGAACGGGATCCGGCCAGTGGTGCACAGCCACAACTACTGGGGCGCCGCAGCGCACACGGAAACCGCGAGTGAACAACTGACCGACACCGCAAGCGCTGTCCCTCCGGAGGGCGGCCGTGTCGTGGTCGCTCCGGTCCGGCCGCCGGGTCGTCGCTTCGGGGCCGGTCGTGACGCGGTCACCCGTCGAGTGCCTCCGCCAGCACCCGCACGCCCTCCCGGATCCGTGCCGCCGGCAGATGCGCGTACCCCAGCACCAGCCGTACGCCGGACTCGTCGCCCCGCGCGTGTGTGCACGCGCTCAGCGGACGCACGGCGACTCCGGCCGCCGCCGCCCGCCGCACGAAACGGCTCTCCGGCCCGTACCGGTCGGGCAGTTCGGCGATGGCGTGCAGCCCTGCCGCGATCCCCGACACGCGCGCGTGCGGGAAGTGCTCGGCCAGGGCGGCGACCAGGACGTCCCGCCGCTCGCGGTAGGCGCGCTGGCAGCGGCGCAGCTGCCGGTCGTAGTCGCCGCGCTCCAGGAACCGGGCGAACACCGCCTGGTCGACGGAAGGATGACCCAGGTCCATGGTCCGCTTCCGCTCGACGACGGCGTCCGCAAGGAACTCCGGTACCAGCAGCCAGCCCAGCCGCAGTCCGGGGGCGAGGGACTTGCTGACCGACCCCGTGTACGCCACGCGTTCCGGGTCGAGGCCCTGGAGGGCGCCGACCGGGGCCCGGTCGTAACGGAAGTCGCCGTCGTAGTCGTCCTCCAGCAGCAGCCCGTCCACCGAGCGGGCCCAGTCCAGCAGCCGGGCGCGGCGCCCGGGGGAGCAGGCGATCCCGGTCGGGTACTGGTGGGCGGGCGTCGTCACCGCCGCGCGGACGCCCGACGCGTGCAGCGGGCCCGGCGCCAGGCCCTCGCCGTCCAGGGGCAGCGGTACGGCGCGCAGCCCGGCCGCCGCGTACAGGGCGTCGTGCTGCGGGCTGCCGGGGTCCTCCACGCCGATCTCGCGCACCCCGCGCGCGTGCAGCACGGAACCGAGCAGCGTCGCCGCCTGCGCCACTCCGGAGACGACCACGATCCGCTCCGGGTCGGCGACCACGCCCCGCCGCCGGGCCAGCAGTTCGGCGAGGGCCGAGCGCAGCCGGGGCAGTCCGCGCGGGTCCGGATAGCCGAGGTCGTGGTGCGGCAGCTCCGCCAGCACCTCGCGCTGGGCGGTGGCCCAGGCGGCGCGCGGGAACAGCGACAGGTCGGGCGACCCCGGCACGAAGTCCACCCGCACGCCGTGCGGCCGCGGCGCGAGGTCACGCGCGCGTGGCGCCGCCGCCCGCACGGCACCGCCCACCCAGGTCCCCGCCCCCCGGCCGCTGCGCAGGTAGCCCTCCGCCACCAGCTGCTCGTACGCCTCCGTGACCAGCCCCCGCGACACCCCGAGGTCCTTGGCCAGCTCCCGGCTCGACGGCAGCCGGGTGCCGGGCGCGAGCCGCCCCGCTCGGATCGCCTCCCGCAGCGCCGCCTGCACGAAACGGCCACGCGCGCGCGCCGGCGCGGAGGCGGCCGGCAGCAGCAGCTCCCACGCGGCGGAGCCCGGCAGGTCGCCCGGATTGGTCCCCGATGACGTCATGGAAGTGGACCTTAATCCGGGCCGCCCGGGTTCCTAGCGTCGTCCTCATGAACGCGACCACCACGCGCGGCTCCCTGCTGACCGCGCTCGCCTACGTGCTCGTCGGTGCCTCCTTCACCGCCAACAGCGTGCTGGGCCACTATCCCTACGCGGGCGGCCAGTTCCTCCGCTACGGGCTGGCCTGCCTGCTGCTCGTGCCGGTCGTCGGGCGGGGCGCGGCCGAGCGGCTGCGCGGGCTCGGGGCGCGCGCGTGGCTGCGGCTGGCCCTGCTCGCCGCCGTCGGGATGGTCGGCTTCAACCTCGCCATCCTCGCGGCCGAGCGCACCGCGGAACCGGCGGTCCCGGGTGTGTTCGTCGGCTGCGCACCGGTGGTGGTCGCGGTCCTGGTCCCGCTCCTCGCCGGCCGTCGGCCCCAACGCCAGGTGCTGCACGGGGCGTTGCTGGTCGCGGTCGGCGCCTTCGCGGTCCAGGGCTGGGGGCGGACGGACGCGAGCGGTCTCGCCTTCTCGGTGTGCGCGCTGGCCGGTGAGGTCGGGTTCGCGGTGCTCGCGGGACCGGCGCTGCACGCGCTCGGCCCACGGCTGCTGACCGCCGCCGTGTGCGGACTCGCCGCGGCCGAGGCGGCGGTGACCGGGGCCGTGCTCGACGGCGGGGCGTGGCTGCGCCGGCCCGGCGCCGCGGAGACGGCCGCGCTGCTGTGGCAGGCGGCCGTCGTCACCGTCATCGGGTTCGTGTGCTGGTACATGGGCGTGCAGCGGATCGGCACGGAGCGCGCGACCCTGTTCACCGGCCTCGTCCCGCTGACCGCCGTCTGCACCGCCCCGCTCGTCGGAACGGGCTCCTACGGCCCCGCGCAGGCCGTCGGCGTTGCCCTGGTGGGTGCCGGGGTCGCCCTGGGCTCCGGCGCGCTGCCACGGCTCGGCCTCCGGTCGGCGACGACCACCCCGCAGCCCCGCGGGGGAACGTCCTCCGGCGACGGCTTCCGGCCGACACGCGGCCGTGCTCCGGCCCGCCGCGCCGGGGACCGGTCGTCGGTGGCCAGGGCTCTGACTCGCCTCGGCGGCCGCCGGACACCGGCCGGCCCGGCACCGCACCGTGGCGTGCCGGCGGCCCACC
>NZ_JBEOYD010000077.1:0-27420 GCF_040296885.1 Streptomyces sp. NPDC001980
ACGACAGGTCACCACTCCCACAGAGTCACCAGCCTATGCCTGACCAGCGGAAACGCAGTCCTCAAGCTCGGAAAGACAACAGCGTCTAAGAGGTCATCTCATTTGGTGAGTCTGCGGTAGCAGATAAGGGTGCAGGCGATGCTCGTGAAGGCGAGGAAGTGCTCGGCCTTGCGCTCGTAGCGGCGGTGGAGGCGGCGGCAGCCTGCGAGCCAGGCCATGGTGCGTTCGATGGTCCAGCGGTGTCGCCCGAGTCGCTGTGAGGTCTCGATACCCTTACGGGCGATGCGGTGGCGGATGCCGCGCTGAGACAGCCATTGCCGCAGGTGGCGATAGTCGTACCCCTTGTCGGCGTGAAGCTTGTCAGGCTTGCGTCGGCGGGGGCCTCGGCGGGACCGGATGGGCGGTATGCCCTTCACGAGCGGGACCAGGGCCTGGCTGTCGTGAACGTTGGCGCCGGAGATTCCAACCGACAGGGGCAGACCGGTCCGCTCGGTGATCAGATGGATCTTCGAGCCGAACTTGCCCCGGTCGACAGGATTCGGACCCGTCAGGTCCCCCTTTTCAGGGCTCGCATGTTCACCGAGTCGATCGCGCAGCGGGACCAGTCCAGCTCGCCGCGGGCACCGATTTCGTCGAGGACTAGACGGTGGAGCTTGGCCCATACTCTGGCCTTCGTCCACTCGGTGAACCTGCGGTGGGCTGTCGCACCGGACGGCCCGAACGACGCTGCAGGCAGCTGCTGCCACGTACAGCCGGACGTCGCCACGAACACGATTGCGGCCAGCACCTCCCGGTCACCATGGCGGCGCCGGCCACCACCCTGTGGCCGCGACCGAGCCTCCGGAACCACCCGCTGGAACAACTGCCACAGCTCATCCGGCACCAGCCGGTCAATGATCCCCACGTCGGCAGGCTACCGACCTCGAAGAGAAGCCCGGCGGTCAACGGCCCATCCGGCGCTGCTCGTCGAACCGAAGCAGCACCCGTACCAGGCGCCACACTCCGGCCGTCGCTCCGAGCAGTGCACCCCCCACCAACACGCCCTTCCTCACCGAACCGGAGATGTCAAAGACCAGTGCGAGAGACAGAGCGACGGCGAAGACCGCCGCAGCCAGCGCGACGGCAGTCACCAGGGCGAAAACGATCTCCACCGTCATTGCGTCCTTTTCCCACCGCGACTCTCGCCCCATGTCCATGCTGCAAGTCTCACATCACGGTCAAGCCATGGCGCCTGGGCCGGGCAGCCTCGCTCTCACACGCGAAGGCACGCTCGCCAATTGAGATGACTTCTAAGTACCGGCACCCATTTTTCACCGAGACGGCTGTGACGGATTTCCTGCAGAGGAGCCAGGACACGAGAACGAGGCCAGGGCGCCGACCGGCACCGTGACACTTTGGAACGACCGGCAATAGGCATCGGGTGTAGGGGAGGATGCAGAGCAGGCACGGGTCCGCGTGATCATGGGGTCTCTACGCTCAGTGATCATGAACGAAGGCCGTGCCCGCGCTGCCGTCCTGCTGCTCGAAACCGCTCAGCATCGGAGGACGACGATCACGACCGCCGTGCTCCGGGGCGGCCTACCGGGCCGGGCGGAACGGCTTCAGGAAGCGGATCCCGTCCTCGATGCCGCCGTCCATCAGTTCCAGCAGTTGGGGCACAAGGTCCTGCATGCGGGGTGCGTGCAGGTGGCCTTCGAGGGCCTCGCGGCTCACCCAACGCTCGAAGATGACGAACGCGCCCGGTTGTCCCTCGACCTGGTGAGCCTCGTAGTCGATGTTGCCCGCGTCGTAGCGTGATGCGGTGACGGCGGCTGTCATGAATGCCTTCATCGCGGCTTCCTTCCCGGATTTGGCCCGGGCTTCCCACAGCACGGTGACGTAGTGGTTCGGTGTGGTGGTCATGCTTGCTCCTTCTGACTCCGAACAGCATCGTTGTGTGCCGTTCATGACTCGACACTGAGCCCCGGGGAGCGTCGGCGGGAGCTACGGGGCTTCGTGGTACAGCGCGTACCACCCAGCGGGGCGGGGTGTGCGGGAGGATGGTGTGCATGGATCAACTCGGTGCCGCGCTGCGGGCGTGGCGGGACCGGCTGGATCCCGCGACGGTGGGCTTCGCGCACGGCTCACCCCGTCGGGTCCCCGGTCTGCGACGCGCGGAGCTGGCAACGCTGGCCGGCATCTCGGTCGAGTACGTGGTCCGGTTGGAGCAGGGACGGGTGGCGACGCCCTCGGCGCAGGTCTGCTCGGCCCTGGCTCGCGCCCTGCACCTGTCCGACGACGAGCATGCTCACCTTTTGCGCATGGCCGGTCACACGGCGGATCCGACCCGGGTTCCGCGAGTGATCCCAGGGAGCCTGTTCCGGATCGTGGACCAGCTCGCCGGCAACCCGTTGGCGATCTACGACGCGACCTGGCAGTTGCTGCACTGGAATCCGCTGTTCGCGGCCACGTTCGGCGATCCCACGGTCCGCGGTGCGGGAGATCGTAACGTCCTGGTCTGGCAGTTTCTGGGTGAGTTGCCCCGGGTCCGGCAGACGGCGGCCGAGCGGGCGGCGTTCGAGGAGTCCCTCGTCGCCGACCTGCGCGCGACGACGAGCCGGTACCCCGACGATCCCGACCTCGCGGCGTTGGTATCGAGGCTGAACCTCAGCCCGCGGTTTGGCGAGTTGTGGGGCCGCCGAGCGGTGGGCGGTCATCAGAGTGCGCACAAACTCGTCCAGCACCCTGATGTCGGGGACATCGCCATGAACTCCGACATCCTCACCACCCAGGACACGAACCTCCGCCTCGTGGTGTACACGCCGCAGCCAGGCACCGACGCCCGCAGCAAACTCGAATTCCTTGCGGCCATCGGAGTCCAGAGGATGTCTCCGCAGAAGTGAAGGCCCACGTTCCGCCTCGTCCGGTGGACCAAGCTGCCGGGTGGCACGCGCGGTACCAGGAAGTTCCGTAGCTCCCCCCAACCCTCCCGGGGACCCAGCATGGAGTGCGTGAACAGCGCACGACCGTGCTGTTCGGAGTCAGGAGGAGCCAGCATGACCACCACATTCATCACCGGGGCCAACAAGTCCCTCGGTTGGGAAACCGCTCGTCGCCTCGTCGAGGCGGGGCACACCGTTCTCCTCGGTGCCCGCCACCGTGAGCGCGGTCGGGCCGCGGCCGAGTCGCTCGGCACCCGGTTCGTTCAGATCGACGTGACCGACGACGCCTCGGTCCAGGCTGCGGCCGCGGATGTCGCCGCGCATGAGGGAACGATCGACGTCCTGGTCAACAACGCCGGCGTCCTCGGCAAGGTCGGCCCCGTCGAGGAGTACACCGCGGCCGACGTGAGCGCCGTGCTCGACGTGAACGTCGTCGGGATCGTGCGCGTCACGCACGCCTTCCTTCCGCTGCTGCGCAAGTCGCCGAACCCCGTCATCGTCAACGTGTCCAGCGGGATGGGCTCCTTCGGCATGACCCAGGACCCGGCGCGGATCGAGTCGCGGTATGCCCTGCCCCTCTACTGCGCCTCGAAGGCCGCGGTCACGATGCTCACGACGCAGTACGCCAAGGAACTGAAGGACGTGAAGGTCAACGCCGCAGACCCCGGGCAGACCGCGACCGACTTCACCGGCGGCCTCGGACACAGCGTCGCCGACGGCGCAGAGTCCATCGTGACCCTCGCGACGATCGGCCCGGACGGGCCGACGGGACAGTTCATCGACCGGTCCGGGAACCTCCCGTGGTGAACCTGCCCTGAACTCAGGGCCGGTCGACCCGCCGCCCTGCGCGTACCTCATGCTCGTCATCTCTACGCTCAGTGATCACGAAGGACGGCCGTGCCCGCGCTGCCGTCTTGCCTGCTCGAACCCCTGTGGGACCAGTTCGCCGCGATCCTCCCCGCCCGGGAGGAGTTCGTCGTCGGCCACCCGCTGGGCCCTCACCGCCGCCGGATCCCCGACCGAACCGTCTTCGAGCACGTCGTGCTCGCGCTGGTCCATGGTTCCGGCCACGAGCGGATCTCCACGCCCGGATGCTCGGAACGCACCATCCGCCGACGCCTCAAAGAGTGGTCCCGGCAGGGGATTTCCAAAGCGCTGCACACTCTCGCCCTGGACGCCTACGACCGGATGACCGGCCTCGACCTCGGCGAGACCTCGGTGGACGGCTGCATCACCAAGGCCCCGTCCGGCGGGGAGAAGGCTCGCCGCTCGCCAGTCGACCGGGGCAAGCAGGGGCTGAAGCGCTCCGCCGCCTGCGACGCCCGCGGCGTCTCGCTGGGGATCGTCTCCGAGGGGGCCAACAGGCATGACTCGCCACTGCTCGGACTGACCCTGGACGCCGCGCAGGAGCAGGTCGGCATGGAGCCGGACACCGTGAACGCCAACCTCGACCGGGGCTACGACAGCATCAAGTCCCGTGCGCTGAGCAGCCGAGTTGGGGTTCACTGCCGAGATCGCCCGCAAGGGTGTGCCCGCCCCGATCCAGGCCAGCAGACGCCGGCCCGTCGAGCGCACGCATTCGTGGATGAACGGCTACGGCACGCTTCGGCGCCGCACCGAGAGAAACGGCAGGGTCGTGGACTTCTACCTCTACCTCGCCGCTACCCTCGTCACACTTCGCATGCTGATCTGGCAGGCACGCAGCCGCTACCGCCGGGATGGCCGACCCACCAGCCGCCGCCTCAAGTGATCCATGTGCCGGTCGGTCTTAGTGCTGGGCGTCGTTGTTGCTGCCGAAGTCGGGTACGTCGGTGGACAGCAGGTGTTCGGCGCCGCCTTCGAGGGCCTTGGCCGTCTCGGTGGAGCGGGGGAGCATGGTCTTTTCATAGGTGCGCATCGCGTCGGCGACGGTGGCGGCGTTCGCGAGAGCGAGGGCGATTTCGCCGGCGTCGAGCATCGCGAGGTTGACGCCGACTCCGAGCGGGGGCATGAGGTGGGCGGCATCTCCGAGCAGGGTCACCGTCGGGTTGTGTTCCCAGGTGTGCGGGACCGGGAGGGCGAAGATCGGCCGGTCGACGTAGGGGCCGTCGTTTTCGGTGATCATCCGGCGCATGCGGGGCGACCAGTGGGCGTACTCGCCCAGGAGCAGGGCGCGGATGCCGTCGGCGTCTTCGGCGGTCAGGCCGCTCGCGCTGATCCAGTCGACCGGGACACGCCGGACGATGTAGACGCGGATGTGGTCTCCGCTGTTGCGCTGGGCGAACAGGGCACGCTCGCCGTCGGCCGCGTGGGCACTGCCCTGGCCGACCAGCTCGGCCAGGTCCGGGTGCCGGTTCTCGACGTCTGAGAACCATGCTTCCAGGAAGCTCACCCCGGTGTACTCGGGGACGGCGGGGGACAAGGCCGGGCGTACCCGTGAGGAGGCGCCGTCGGCGCCGATGACCATATCGGTCTGGATGGTCGTACCGTCGGTGAAGTGCAAGTGCCGCGGCCCGTCGGCGGGTCCACTGATCCTGTCGAGGGCGCGGCCCCAGTGCACGGTTCCCGGTTCCAGGGAGTCGAGCAACAGGTTACGCAGCTGGCCACGGTCGATTTCCGGCTTGAAGAGTTCGTGGGCCGCCGGGATTTCATGGGACGTGATCGTGCCGGTCGGGTCCATCTGGCGCATTTCCTGCCCTTCGGGGCGGGCGAGTTTGAAGAACTCGTCGAGCAGACCGGCTTCGCGCAGGGCGATCTGGCCGTTGTCGGCGTGCAGGTCGAGGGTGCCGCCCTGGTTGCGCGCGTCGGGGCCCCGATCCCGGTCGTAGACGGTGACCGCTATACCGCGCTGCTGAAGGATGCGGGCGCAGGTCAGTCCGCCGGGGCCGGCACCGATGCCCGGGCGGGTGCTGGGGAGTTCATGGTTGTCCCTTTTGGTCGGCGAAGAGAGGCGAGCAGGAGGCGAGGCGTCGTCGGCCTCGGCACCGGATGCGGTGCCCGCAATGCCTATAAAATCAGAGCGCGTAGAAAAGTGCAACGACTCTACTTAGCGACTGAATCGACTATCGGGTACGCTCCAGCCATGCCCATGCCCATGCCCTCTGCCAGCCGCCGCGACCGCAAGAAGGCGGCCACCCGGCAGGCGATCGCCGACGCCGCACTGCATCTCTTCCTGGAGCGCGGCTACGACCAGGTGAGCATCCGTGACATCGCCGACGCCGCCGACGTGTCGACCGCGACGGTGTTCAAGCACTTCAGCGGCAAGGAAGCGCTGGTCTTCGACCAGGACGAAGACCGCGAGGCACAGTTGATCGCCGCGGTGCGGAAGCGAGCCTCCGACCAGAGCATCCTCGATGCCCTTCGAGAGCACGTCCTGGACACCTGGCCGTCGATCGAGGCGCATCCTCAGGCGGCCGAGTTCACCGATCTGGTGAACTCGACGCCGGTGCTGCGCGCCTACGCCGAACGCATGTGGACCCGCTACACCGACAGCCTCAGCGCGGCCATCGCTGACGAGTTCGGCGTTGACCACGACGACCTCGCATGTGTGGCGCTTGCCCGATTCGTGCTCGAGATCCCGGTGCTCGCTCGCGGCCGGCAGGACCGCCGGGCCGCCGTCGAGGCAATCTTCGGCATCCTCACCCACGGCTGGGAGCCGCCGAGCAAGCCGCCCGCGCAGTAGCACCTGGGCCGTCTCCTGGGCTCGACCAGCCTCGGCTTGCCTACGGGTTTCGGTCGTACTCACCCGCCGCCTGGCAACGAGAACTGACATCCTCCCGTCATTCCTCACGGAAGGCACCTCATTCTGATCCCGGTCCTCAGCGAGCCCGCGCCGGGGCTGGCACACTGAATCTGTGGTTCCGCTGATGACCGCGACCGAGCAGGCCGCGTCCTCATCACTCACAGGCGCCGGCGTGGTGTCGACCTGCGCACTGCTCTTCACCGTGGCGTCGTTCTGGTGGCTCAACGCCAGACAAGGGCACCTGAGGACGTGGGAGCCTCATGCCTTCGCAGCGATTGTCCACTCATCGACGACCCGTCTGCGGCTCCCGCTCGTCCTTCATAACACCGGCCCCAAGCCGATAGTCGTACAGGACCTCATCCTGACTTTCCCTGACGAGCCCGCATCTCACCTGCCGCTTCTGTGGGTGTCCTCACCCTCTCGCCTCCAGCCGGGGCCGGACGAGGATGCGAAGCTGCCGGCCGGCTTCGTCGTGCCCGGCAGAGAGGCGCAACAACTCTTCCTCGAGTTCGAGGCACCGTTCTCCGGGTTCATGCCGGAAGCCCGTGACTACAAGGTCCAGCTGCAAGCCCGGGTCGGTCACCGCAAGGGGTGGCGCCGCCTGCTGACGTTCACCCTGCGGGCCGCCAACATCATCGATCCGAGTCGCTACACCGTCTACAACAACGCACCGGTCGAGCTGACGAAGGAAGATCAAAAGAGGGCGGATGCCGCACTCCTTGAACTATTGGAAGAGCAAGGGGACGACTCCGCTCCGGGCGGCAGGAGACAGCGGGATTCTCCCCATGACGATGGCGATACCGGTACGAGCCGCTAATGCAGCACCAGCGACACCTGCCGCGCCGCGTCACCGGTTCGACGCATCTTCGGCGCGCAAGGCTGCCGCGTCGGTCGGTTACGAGCCGGTCTTCGTCCCGATGCCGTGGGCGATGAGGCTCTCGGCAGTCTCCGCGATGGGACGCGCTCGCCACCCGAGCAACTTCTCCGCCTTGGTGCTTGTGGCGTCGAGATCCCGGCCGAACTGGTGCTTGAGCAGTCGCAGTTCCGGGTTCACGATCCCCAGTGTGCCTGAGCCAAAGCCCGCAGCGGCCTGTCCGCCTACGTCGCCGCAGCCGTGGCCCGGCAGATCGAACGCGACAACCTCAACGAACTCATCCAGGTCGCCGAGGCCGAGCACGGGCCCGTCACGGACGACGAGGTCCACGCTCTGCGTGACCAGCTCCACCAGGCCCGTCGGCAGCAGACGCAGGGCGGGGCCGACGCCGCGTGCCCCGCTCCACCGCCGCGCCCGGCGGCACCCTGGTCCTGCACAGTGAGGGGCTGGCCAAGGCCGTGCTGCGCGACCGGTCCCTCACGGGATGACTCGCCCTGGCCCGCGCCGACGACCTGCGCGTGATCACGTCCGCGGCCACACTGGTCGAGGTCGTCCACGCAAGACCGGCAGGCACGCGCTGAATACGCTGCGGCCCAGGTCCTGGCCTTGGACGACTACACCCTCACCCACCCGACGCAACTGGAGTGAGACCAAGGCTGGAGCCAGGGGCCGTGCCGTCCCGGGCCGGCCAGCGCGAGAACAGCCCCGAACCGCACACCTCCGCCGAGACGGCGTCGCCTGCGAATGACAACAGCAGGGACGCCTCGACGGGGGATGCGAGACGGCCCTGCTGACAGCGTGACACAGAGGGATGGCGCCAGTCCGATGCCCTCACTCGCGGACTCGGCCCACGGACTACCCCGCGTCGGCAAAGAGCAAGATGCGGTCTCGGCCGAGGGCTAGCTCACCGCCGGATCACCCCGCGAACGCGGGGTGATCCGGCGGTGAGTGGAGGGGCTGGGTCGGTGCCGGGGGCATTCCCGCCGACGCAGGGGTGTTCCGACCTCTTCCGGGGTCCGCCGTCGGAATTCGGCGTCCTTCCCGCCGACGCGGGGGTGTTCCACGGAGGCACTACGGATGGGGGCGCAGGCTACGCGGGCGGCGGTGCCGGCCTCTTTTCCGGCGCCGGGGGCGTCTACTTTGCCAGTGGCGGGGGTGGTGGCAGCAGTTTCGTGAACGGTCCTGGAGTCACCGGGGGACGTACCGTGGCCGGTAACGGCACCCAGGCAGGCGGCAAGGACGATCCCCTGTACCAGTCTCCCGTCGGCGACGCGAACAACCGCGGCCAGGTGGTCCTGCAGTGGGCGGAGTACACGGTGGCGCCTGGCGGGCCACCGGACGTGGAGCGACGGTTCGCGCGAGCGCTACTCGATCCTCCGCCCGCTGATCGCCGCGTCGCTGTGCGCCATCAAACGGGACCAGGAGGAGCACGGCACGTCCCTCGGCCTCTTTCGCCCAGCGGCGGACACCATCGACTTCCGCCTCGAACCCGCCGAGCCCTGGCCCGCTTCCCAAGCTGCCCTCTTCCTCCAGGTTCCGTCTCACGGCGAGTGCTGCCCCCTCCCCCTCGCCCATCCGACTCAGGCGGTACGTATGCCGTCAGAAGTCAGCCGATGGCGCGAATCCGATCGACCACCTGTTGCCCCAGTACAGCCGGCAGGTCATCGGAAAGGCGTATGTGCCCTCGGGGGTGCGGTATTGATCCGCCCCCTGCCCCAACTCGGTTTTGACAACGTCCAGTTCACTGCTGGACAGGCTGTCCACTGCCCGCCCGAAGGGGACCGGCGAAGCGATCACCGCGGTCGCCGAGGGCAGCGGAAGCCGCCACGAGAGCAACTCGGTATGCACCGTGGAGAATCCCGCCTCGCGCAGCAGCCGCTCACGCAGCCCAGGCGCCGCGAGTTCGCTCAGGTATTCCATATCCGGCAACAGCTCTTCCGGGACGTGGCGCTCCAGCACTGAGACGGCGAGGCTCGCCAAAGTGTTCAGCTCGATCACGTCCCATGCGGCCACGCTGAACGAAGCGCCGTCCTTCAGCACACGGGACAGCTCCTTCACCGACTCCGCGACGTCGCCCTCCTGCAGGAAGGCGAAGTGCGAAACCGCCGCGTCCACGGACTGGTCCGCCAAGGACAGCTCGTCGAGCGGCATCACCTGGAAATCGACGTTGCCGATCCCGTGGGCGGCCGCCAGCGCCCGCGCGGCGTCGATCAGCTTGCCGGCCCGGTCCACGCCCAGCACTCGAGCCTCCGGGTTCTGCTTGGCGGCTTCGAAGGTGGGCGAACCCACACCGCACGCGAGATCCAGGATCAGGCCGCCGCCGGTCTGCGCCGGGAGCCTGTCGAGCAGCGCGCGGTGGGACGGCCAGACCGCCGGAAGCATCGCTGTCTGCGGGCCCAAGGCGCCCCTGTTCCAGTCGACCTCTGCGCGGCGCCGCCCAGGAGTACTCACCTGTGCCGACAAATCATGCGGCATGTCATTGCTCTTGCTGATGGGTTCTTTCTGACGGACGGTTCAGTCAGGGAAACGGGAGAGGACGACCGCCACGCATCGCCCCGAACGCACCGCCGTCGGCATCTGCGTCATCATGGATTGATGATCACCGTCGACGCCCCGACGCCGCTATCCCAAGCCTTAGGGATATCCATGTGTGGCTCGTCGTCGGGGTCGCCCTGTCAGGAGTGTCGCGGCTACCAGTTGACCAGGTCGAACTCGTTGCCCTCGGGGTCGGCGAACGTGGTCCAGCGGGCTCCGGGAATCTTGACCTCGTTGAGTGGCTTGGCGCCAAGGCCGGTCAACCGCTCGATCTCCTGGTCGTACTGCTCGCTGAACAGGTCGAGATGGAGCCTGTTCTTCACGGACTTGGCCTCCGGGACCTTCTGGAAGAACAGCTTGGGACCGCTGACCGGTTCGGTGGCGTCGAGCGAAGCGTTGTCGGCGCTCGCTCCCGAGCCGACGGGGCGGCCGAGGACCTTGCCCCAGAAGTCCGCCAGCGCGGCGGGATCAGCGCAGTCGATGGTGAGGGAGGCGACGCTCAAGGTGGGGGCGGTTGCGTTCATGATGTTTCCCTTCGGTTGGTTTGCGGGACAGTGCTCGGCCCCGGCCGCTATCCGTGCCAGTGGACGAGGTCGAAGTCGTTGCCCTCGGGGTCGGCGAAGGTGGTGTAGCGGGCCTGGGGGAGCTTGGTCTCGGAGAGCGGCTTGGCGCCCAGGCCGGTCACTCGCGCGATCTCGTCCTCGTAGTGGTCGGTGAGCAGAATGGGGCGCACGTTGTTGACGGTCTTGGGCTCCGCGACCGGGTGGAAGACCATCCGGGGGCCGAGCTCCGGCTCGGTGGCGCCGACCGCCCAGTCTCCTTCGACCGAGCCGGGGCCGGCCGGGCGGCCGAGGACCTTGCTCCAGAAGTCCGCCAGGACGGCGGGATCTGCGCAGTCGAAGTTCAACGCTGCGAAGGTCAGCTGGACGGCGGGTGTGGTCGCGTTCATGGTGGACACCTCTGCTTCGGGTGGCGGCTCTCGCCGACGACTGGCTCCAGCGTCCGAGGTCCCCTTGCGGGAGGGTCAACAGCCGCCGCACGCCTTGTCCCTCCCCCTGGGGGAGGGCGGATACTGGAGGCATGCCTGCCGCTCTGGCCATCGGCGACTTCTCCCGGGCCACGTCCCTGAGTATCAAGACCCTGCGCCACTACCACCGGGTCGGGCTCCTGGCGCCGGCCCAGGTCGACGCGGACACCGGGTACCGGTGGTACACCACCGACCAGATCCCGACCGCTCAGGTCATCCGGCGTTTCCGCACCCTGGACATGCCGCTGGAGCAGATCCACGCCGTGCTTCAGGCCCCCGACCTGGCCACGCGGAACGAGCTCATCTCCGCGCACCTGGCGAGCCTGGAGCAGAACCTGGCCCGCACGCAGTCCGCGGTGGCCTCACTCCGCGACCTGCTCGCCGGCCCGTCCCCCGCCGCACCGGTCAGCCACCGCCAGGTTGAGGCGGTCACGGCCGCGGCCGTGACCGCGCACATCGCGATGAGCGACCTGGTGCCCTGGTATTCGGGCGCGCTGGCCGAACTCCAGGCCACGCTCGAGGCGCAGGGCCTGCGTACAGCCGGTCCGACCGGCGGGATGTTCGCCGGGGAACTGTTCACCGACGAGGCCGGGCAGGCCACGGTCTTCGTCCCGACGACGACCGAGGTCCCGCGCCTGGGACGGGTCGAGCCGCTCCTGGTACCGGCCGCCGAACTCGCCGTCATCGAGCATCCCGGCTCACTGGCCGACGTCGACCGGGCCTACGGCTCGCTTGCCGCTTACGTGGCGGACCACGAGCTGCGGCTGGACGGCCCCATCCGGGAGTACTACCTCGTCGGCCGCCGGGACACAGCCGACGAGGGACAGTGGCGCACCGAAGTATGCTGGCCGATCTTCAGCACCGGTGCGGCCGCCTGACCGGACAGGGCGAGTGATCACAGTCAGAGGTGCCGAACGTGTCCTGGATCAACCATGATCCAGGACACGTTCGGCAGCTGCGGACGTAGTTCAGGAACGGTCGAGGTACCCCGCGGGCATACGGTCCTCCCGGGTCAGGGGCGGGCCGAGCAAGATCTGCCCGGCGGCAGCTCCGATCTTCGCCAGCGACTTGATGTCCACGGCCCAGTCCTCGGGCATCGGGTTCGCCAGGTCCCACCCCGCCTCGCGGAAGAAGTCCTCCATCCGGCCGGCTTGCCTCGTCAGTCCGCGGCGTGGGTGCTGATCGTTTCAGAATGAGGCCCGGCGGCAGCGAAGGCATATGAGCAGCTGCCGGTTGAGGCCAGGACCTGGCCGTCAGGTCTGCCCCGTGCAAGTCGGTCTCGCGGCCTGACCCACGACGGCCAGCAGCCGCACGGACTCGCCCGTCCGGCCTAAAGGCCGAGGAGCTGTTCGGCTACACCGCGCAGGAGGCGCTGGGCCAGTACGCGGCGCGGCTGCTGGTCCATGAGCAGAACCTTGACCTGATGATCAGGCTGTTCAGCGAGGTCATGAGGACGGGACAGGGATGGGCCGCCGCCTTCCCTGTCCGGCACAAGGACGGCAGTAGCCGGCTGGTGGAGTTCCGCAACATGCGGCTGCTGGACGACCGCGGTGACTTCTACGCCCTGGGCATCGCCACCGACGAGGCAATCCTGCGCCAGGTGGAACGGGACGTGGCCCTGTCCACGCGGCTGGTCTCGCAGTCCCCGATCGGACTGGCCGTCTTGGACACCGACCTGCGGTACGTGGCCGTCAACCCGGCGCTGGCGCAGATCAACGGCGTCCGAGCCGAAGACCACCTCGGGCGACAAGTCCGCGAGGCCCTGCCTTTCCTGGAGGTCGATGCGATCGAGGCCGCGCTGCGGCAAGTCCTCACGTCCGGAGAGCCCCTGATCGACCAGCACAGCGTGGGACGCACACCCGCCGACCCCGACAACGATCACGCATGGTCCGTCTCCTACTACCGGCTCGACGGTCCCGGCGGGCGGGTACTCGGGGTAGCCATCCTATTGGTGGATGTCACCGATCGGCACCGCGCCCGGCAGCGCCTGGCTCTGATCGCCGACGGCTCCGCCCGTATCGGCACTACCTTGGACGTGGAATTGACCGCCCGCGAGCTGGCCGGCGTCGCCGTCCCTGAACTCGCCGACCTGGCGGCTGTGGACGTCCTGGATTCCGTCCTCGCCGACCGCCACGCCAAGGGACCCGGCGCCAGCCGGGCACTCTTCCGTGCCCTCTCGGTGAAGGCCGCGTACCCGACTGACGCCGTACGTGCCGTCAACCCTCCCGGCCACCTCGCCAGCTACGGCGCGCAGCGCCTGGCCACTCAATGCGTGCGGACCGCGCGCCCCATTCTGATAGCCCACGTCGGCGAGCGGGACCTGGCTCGCATCGCCCGTGACGCCGAGGCCGCTGCCATCCTGGCCCGTGCCGGCGTCCACAGCTATCTCCTCACGCCCCTGATCGCCCGTGGCGAGGTGCTCGGCACCCTGGGTCTCACCCGCGCCCGCAGCCCGCTGCCCTTCGACAACGACGACCTCCTCCTGGCCGGTGAACTGGCCGACCGAGCCGCGGTGTGCATCGACAATGCCCGTCTGTACCAAGGCGCACGCAACACCGCTGTGACCCTCCAGCGCAGCCTGCTGCCGGACCTCCCACCGCATCAGGCCGGCCTGGAGGTCGCCTCCCGATATCGGCCCGCCGGAACGACCATCGAAGTCGGTGGCGACTGGTTCGATGTCATCCCCCTTGTGGAAGACAAGGCCGCGCTGGTCGTGGGCGATGTGATGGGCAGCGGTATAAGCGCAGCCACCACCATGGGACGCCTGCGCACCGCCACCACCACCCTGGCCCACCTCGACCTCCCGCCAACCGAGGTGCTGTACCACCTCGACAAGATCACGGCTGACCTGGAGCAGTACGCCACCTGCGCCTACGCCGTCTACGACCCGCACCGTGGCCTGTGCCACATCGCTGTCGCCGGGCACCTGCCCCCAGTGCTGATGCGCGCGGGCGAGCCCCCCGAACTGCTCGATCTCCCCACCGGCGCACCCCTCGGGGTCGGCGGTGTCGCCTTCGAAGTCACCACCTTCGGCCTGGCCCCCGGCGACCAACTGGTCCTCTACACCGACGGCTTGATCGAGACCCGCCACCATGCCATCGACGAGCGCCTGGACCTCCTCCTCCAACTACTCCACAGCCCCGACCGAACCTCGGAAGAAACCTGCGACCGGCTCTTGGACGCACTGCGCGATCCGGACGACCACGATGACGTCGCCGTACTCATCGCCCGAGCCCGACGCTGGCCCCGGCCCTAGCACCCGTTCCGCGACCAGAAGACCGCGAAGGACCGGCAAGAACTTCACACCTGCTGGGGATCTCTGAAAACGGCTCTGTCCGCAGTTCCGTGATTGCCGCGCCTACGCTGTGACCGCGGTGTCATGCTGGGAAACGGAGCAGCGGGAGGGAACATGGGAGCCGCCGGCACAGTAGCGCCTGGGCCGTCCTCGACCAGCCTCGGCTTGCCCCATCTATGCGTTTCGGTCGCACCCGCCCCCTGCCTGGCAACGAGAACCGACATCCCGTCATTCCTGGACGGCAAGCACCATTCTGGTCCCAGCCCTAATGAACTTCTGCTCGCGGTAGTCGACGACGGTCCTCGCGCCGGACGAGCACACCAGAACCAGCACGGCGGCGGCCGGGCGGCCGCCGAAGTCCTCCTGGATGCTGCCCCGGCTACGGCGCCGGCAGCCGGCCACCGGTGCTGAGCCGCACAGTTGCGGGGCATCTTCTAGGGTGCAGCCGACGCCCGCACGTCCTGCTCGGCCCAGATGACCTTCCCCGCGTCGGTGTGGCGGACGCCCCAGCGCTCGGTCATCTGGGCAACGAGGAACAGGCCGCGGCCTCCCTCATCGGTGATGCGGGCATGACGCAGTCGCGGCGATGTGCTGATGCCATCGGACACCTCGCAGATGAGCTTCTCTTGGTAAATCAGGCGCAGTCCCATGGGCGACGCCCCGTACCGGATGGCGTTGGTGACCAGCTCACTCACGATGAGTTCCGTGGTGAACTGCACCTCCTCGAGGCCCCACTCACGCAACTGCCGCTCGGCCCAGGCTCGTGCGTCCGCGACGACCGAGGGATCGCTGGCCACGTCGTAGAAAGCCACCCGGTGGGGGGCCAGAGCGTGGGTGCGGGCCACGAGCAAGGCCGCATCGTCTTGTGGCGGGCCGCTGAGCAGCGTGTCCACCACCTGGCTGCACAGATCGTCCAGGTCCGCGGCAGAGCCGGTCAGTGCCGTGCTCAGCCTGGCCAGCCCGCGGTCGATGTCGTGGTCGGCCGACTCGATGAGCCCGTCGGTGAACAGCGCCAGGAGGCTGTCCGGTGCAAGGGGCACGGAGGCGGCCTCGAAGGACATCCAGCCCAGCCCGAGCGGAGGGCCAGGAGGAAGTTCCGGGAAGTGCACGCGGCCGTCCGGATCAACGATCGCGGGGGGAGGATGCCCGGCCCGGGCCATGGTGCACACCTGGGTGACCGGGTCGTAGACCGCGTACAGGCAACTGGCGCCCAGCGTGGCCGGCTCCAGCGCGCCGGACGCAGTCCCGTCCACTTCGGCATCGTCTTCCTCGGCGAGGCGGATGACCGCGTCGTCCAGGCGCGCCAGCAACTCGTCCGGAGGCAGGTCCAGGTCCGCGAGGGTGTGGACGGCAGCCCGCAGCCGACCCATGGTGGCCGCCGCTTCGACGCCGTGCCCGACCACGTCACCGACCACCATGGCGATGCGGGCCCCCGACAGAGGGATCACATCGCACCAGTCCCCGCCCACGCCGTCCCGCATGCCGGCCGGCAGGTAACGCCAGGCGATCTCGACGCTCGGGCCGCCGTCCAGACGGTGCGGCAGCAGTCTGCGCTGCAGGGCCAGCGATGTGGTGCGCTCGTGGGTGAAGCGGCGGCCTCGGTCGAGCGAGACCGCCGCCTGCCCGGCGAACTCCTGGATGAACAGAAGATCGTCCTCGGTGAACGGGTAGGCGGTCTGGGACCTGCCGAACGTGGCCACTCCCAGCACCACATTGTCGGCACACAGAGGGACGACGGCCACCGAGTGCATACCGGTATCGCGGACCCATGCCGCCCTGCCCTGTGTCTCGGCCACCCACGCGCTGGTTTCTGCGTCCACGACGGGCTCCAGGGTGGGCGCGTCCTGCGCCAGCGCCACCGCGGTGGGCGAGGCCGCGGACAGCAGCACGACCGGTTCGCCGACCGCCGGGACAGGTCTCCGGGCAGCGTCGACGCTGTGCTGGCCTGCCCGCAGCAGCACGCGCCGTGCCCGGCACTGCGCATCGTCGGGGCTCTGCCCGCACACCACCGCGTCGTAGATGTCCACGGAGGCGAAGTCGGCCAGCCCCGGCACCGCGACCTCCGTGATCTCCTGGGCGGTCCGCATCACGTCCGCAGTGGTGCCGATGCGCTTGTGCGCCTGGTTCATCAGCACCAGGCGCTCACGGGTCCGGCGACGCTCGGTGATGTCCTGTACCAGCGCTGCCACCCCCATGACGCGGCCGATGGAGTCCTCGATACGGAAGAACGAGGCCGAGTACGCGACATCGCCCACCCCAGAGGCCAACGTCGGCCCGTGGTACTCGTAGTCGACCAGCGGTGTGCCGGTCGCCAGGACCCGGCGTAGCTGCTCCGTACGGCTGTGAGCCGCCCCGGGTGGGAAAAGCGCCTCCAGACCGCGCCCCAGCCGCTCCTCGCCGGGGATGCCCGTGGCCCGCGCCATCGCGTCGTTCGACCACAGACACCGCAGCTGCGTGTCCAGCACGGCCATCCCGATGGACGAGCACGTCAGCAGCCCCTCCAGCAGCGACCGCTGCGTACCCCACCACGGCAGACTGGCCAGGTCCACAGCGAGGACGACCCAGCCACCGGCCGCTTCCGGCGCGACCGGCGTCACCTGAACCACGACCTCGACGGTGCGGCCGTCGCGATGCCGCAGCAGGACCGGCCCGCTCCACGCCCGCTCGCTGCGGCACGCTTCTCCCAGAGGCTCGGTGCCGCCTGACGCGGCCGACAAGGACGAGGCGGGCCGGCCCACTACCTCGGTCGGTGCGTACCCCAGGACCTCCTGCGCCCCGTCGGACCAACCCTGGATGCGGCCGTGTGCATCCAGCGTCGCCGTGGCCGCCATCACCGTGCCGTACAGCGCGGAAGCACCTCGCATTCCGGCCTTCTCCAGCGCAGTCATCCGCGTTCCCATCGCGAGACGATGTCGCCCGTACATTGTCGCTCGCCGAAGAAGCCACGGCACGGGGCAGCTGCCACGACATCGCCCGCACCGGTGCGTGAGCCTGTTCCCGCCGTGCAGGCAGGAGCAGGCTCACCGCCACACGGTGGGCGCGTCGGCTTCCGGCCGTCAGACGACGTCCTGGAGTCAATGCCGTCGATCCTCAAGGAGTCGGCCGAAGGTCCCACAGCCTTCGAGAAGGACCAATCTGCGGAACTTCCTGATCAACGACAACAAGACAGTGTTCGCCGTCGACACGGACCGGCTCACTCTCGCCCCGCTCGGACACGACCTGGCGAAGCCCCTAGTGTCGTTGATCCTTACGTACGGCCCTCAGCCGGCACATCTTTCGGACGAGGCCCTGGCCGCCTACAACGGGGTCCGACGGCACGAAGGCGGTCGCGTCGTCGCAGCCGCACACGGCGAGATCGTCAAAGCCGCGCACGCCCTCCTGCTGTCGATCCCGCTGGGTTCACCGTCGACCACGCTTCCTTCACCGGCTGGCCGGATCACCACAACCGACTTCGCCATCGCCGCCGGGTCCTGGAGAGCCACAACGACACGGTGCACCTCAGCCTCCTCCCCCGCAGGGCCGAGCCGTGACGAGAGGGCCCGACGCCCCCGTGTCACCCTCCGTGCAAGACGCTCGGAGCAGTCGACATCGTCGCTGATCCCGCACTGCCGCCGAACCCCGATCCGTCTCCTGGACAACGCGGCCATGCCTGCCCGGCCCAGCAGCACGTACGGCCCGCCCGATACGCCCGTGAGATACGCCCCTACCTGCGCTGGGCACGGCATCTCAACAGCCATGAACCCGAGTTGGGCACCACAGACGGGGAACAGCCGCATCACACTGCCGGACTGGTTCTCAACGCCCTTCACCGGGCCACTGCCGCAGCCCCCTCACCGGAACCGCCCTCGCCCAGAGGCTGTGGCACTGGATAGCCAAGGCCGAGCAGGACGACCCCGCCTCACGCGGCGGGCGCCAACGGCTCAAGCGCTCCGCAACCGCGCTCACCGCAACCGTGTGCGACAGCGCGGTCTGCCACCTCGGCTACCAGCCCGCGAACTGGCTCATCGGCTCCGCGAATGGAAGGACCTCGCCCTCAGCGCCCACGGCCGCGCCGTCCTGACGCAACTGAACACAACCCACCCACCCAGGAGTTGCCGTGACGGAGACTTTGTCCCAAGCTCCCCGAAGGGCCGTGGTGACCGGCGCTGCCGGCTTCGGACCTGACCAACTGCGCGATCGATCCGCTGTCCATCGAGGCGAACACCGTCGTCCATCTGGCCGGCATCCCCGGGGTCCGCCCTTCCTGGAGCCACGGTTCGCGGAGTACGTCGCCTGCAACGTACTCGACACCCACCGTCTGCTGGACTCCACGACCCGGATGCGGGTTCCCCGCATGGTCGTCGCTTCCTACTCCAGTGTCTACGGCACGCGCCCTGGCGGCCCCAGCGTCGAAAGCGACCCGGTGCCTCCGTTGGTGCCGGACGCCGTCATCAGACTCGCCGAAGAGCAGCTGTGCCTGGCCCACGCCTCGCGCGGTGCCGGCCCCACCCGTGTGGTCGGCCTGCGGTACTTCACCGTCTACGACCCGCGTCAGCGCGCCAACGTGTGCTCCCGCCGCGACTGCCCCCGACGCCCGGTGCGTCTTCGACGTCGGAACCGGTACCAGCACCTCCCGCCGGGAGGTGATCACAACAACCCGGCACCTCACCGGCAGGGCCACCGACCTCCTGCTCGACATCGACCTGCACGTCATCGACTACGGGGAGACTGCAAACGAGATTGTGAAGCAACCCAGGGCCTCCGGAAATTCACCTTAACAACAAAGGTAAGCGACTGCACGCACGATCCCACCGAATATCAAAGATTGGCGCTCTTGTTCAATAAAATGGCACGCATATGCAATTAGGGCGGGCCCAGCGGCGGTCATCCGCGATTTCATCTCTCGCGCGGGTGACCCGTCGTATATTGGTGCCCGTAGCCGACAGCACCTTGGGTCCATCGCGGGATGATTTTCGCCCGATGGAAGCCGAAGCTGTTCCGTCGTCAGGGTTGTCCACTCCCAAAGATCAGCCTGACGAGCGCCACAGCCCCGTCACGCTGACGGGGCTGTGGTGGCTTGGAATGGGCGCCTTGAGTACAGGAGAGTCCGGCACCGGCGGCTCACCCCGCGGGTGTGCGACCCTCCTGCTGCCGGGCGCATGGCAGGGGCTGTGCGGGATTCAGGCCTTGTGCCACTTCTGGTTGGGCTTGCCGTTGCAGGTCCACAGTTGCAGCCGGGTCCCGGCGCTGGTGCCCTGGTTCACGACGTCCACGCACTTGTGGGCCTGCGTGTTCACCAGGTCGCCCACGGAGCTGAGGACAAACTGTTGCGCGCCGTTGTACTTGGTATGGCAAGTGGCCAGCTGGATGACGGCGCCGTTCTGGGTGGAGCCCCCGGCCACGTCCATGCACAGCCCCAACGAGCGCACCGTGCCGTCGGAGGCGAACAGCCACTTCTGGTTGGCCAGGCCGTTGCAGGTCCAGATCTGCAGCGGGGTGCCGTCCTTGGCCGTCTTGTTGGTCACGTCGATACAGCGGTGCGACCCGCTGCCGAGCAGGCGCACGCCGGAAGCCGAGGTGGTGCTGCCCGTGGACGTGGCCGACGTTGTCGTGTCGGAGGTGGTGGAGGAGGACGAGTTGGTGGTGGAGGTGGAGGAGGACGAGCCGCTGTTCGTGGTACTGCCCTGTTGGTTCTGCGCACCGGATCCGGACTGCTGTCCCGACGTGCCACCTCCGGAAACGGGCAGGTCAGCGACGCCGGAACCGGACTGCTGACCAGCCGCACCGCCACCGACGACCGACAGGCCGGCGCCGCCGGAACCGCCCGTCCCTCCCGCCGCGGCGGTGCCGGACCGGGGACTGCCCGAGTCGGTCGGGCGGCCCGCCTGCGAGGAGGGGGCGAGGCTGCCGTCGGCAGAGACGGCCGTGTCGGAGCTGTCCGCGGCGGCTGAACGCACGGAGGTCGACGGCGATCCGGAGAACAGGTCTATTCGTCCCAGCAGGGGTACGACCAGGACGCCGACCACCACCAGCGCCCCCGCCCCGGCGGTGGTGGCCCACACCCGCCTGCCGGGCAGCACCCCACGTCGCATCAGGGCAGGTCGGCGGACGAATTGCGCGGTGAACCTCGCCGCGCGACCACCGCTCGGGTTGGTGGACGACCCGGGAGATCCGGGAGTGGGATCGGACGGCACGCCGCCTCCTCGAAGTTGCAGAGAAATTCACCGGAAGTTGCTCATGGGGGGCTCAATGCAGCAGGGAGCCCCGACTGCGATTGCCGGAGCAGCGGGGCACGGACACCATATCGAATTCCGGTCATGCTTATCATCGAGCCGATAGTTCGACTCGCTTACACACTGCCGTATGATCCGCGGACTAGGCGGCGGAGTCGGCGATAAGGATGATTTCGCATTGCAAAGACTTTTGGCTGCCGCTGTGCTGCAAGGAATCTCGAACGCTGGGGAGACAGTGAGCCTAGTCGACCATGACCGCACGGACGAGCGGGAGGAGACGGTCGCACTCCTCGTCGCCGAGATAGAAAGCCTCCGCCGCTATGTCTCGGGACTCATGAAGAGCGACCCGTACGGTGCAGAGGACGTGGTCCAGGAGACCCTGCTGCGCGCCTGGCAGCTCGCGCCCTACCTGCAGTGGCACGAACGCCCGATACGCATGTGGCTGTTCCGTGTCGCCCACAACCTCGTGGCCGACCGCTTCCGCAGGAGCCGGACCTTCCCGGTAGGTGTCACGGCAGAGGACTTCGCCGCCGCGACCACCGTGTCCGTTCCGGACCACGCGGACCGGGTCAGTGACCGCTGCACGCTGGTCGCCGCACTGCGGACCCTGTCGTCTCGGCACCGTGAGGCGGTCGCCCGGGTCCACCTTCTCGGTGAGACCGGAGAGGAACTCGCCCGGAGTCTCGGAGTGCCGCGGGGCACGGTGAAGTCCCGAACCCACCACGGTATACGGGCGCTCCGCGACGAACTGGACACACGCGGCTTCGGCCGTCGGACCGGTGCCGGTACCGGCACTTCCGGAAGGATCGCGGCATGACGGGCGAAGCCGGGCTGACCGCCTGGTTCGGGCTTGCCGGCGCGGTCGTCCTCGTGGCGGCGGTGACCCACTGGCTGGTCAGGCGCGCGGGCGGCTGGCGGGTGCTGCGGCGGCGCGTGCGGAACGAAATGCGGCTGACCGTGCGGGCGTTCGCCCAGCCGGTGCGTACAGAGGTCCGGTACCGGAGCCGGCTGCGGCTGCTCGTCAGACTCCTCCGGGATCCGGGCCTGTGGGCCGATGCCGAGCGGTCCGTGGCCATGGCCTCGGCCGTGGATCCGGCGGCCCGCCCGTACGGGGTGCTCGCCGGTCCCGACCTTCTCGGGGTACTGATGGCCGCGCGCACGGCCGACGGTTCCCTGGCGCCCGTCCCGCCGGAGCCCTGGGCCGCGGACCCCACCGACCCGCTGCTGTGGTGGATCGCCCGCTCTGACGTGTTCGACCTGTCCGGCGCGGCGGATGTGGACGGCGAGCCCGGACGGCCCGTGCCGACGACCGTCGCTCCGCTGCTGGTCTGCGTGGGTACCGACGGGCGCCATGCGGTCCTTCTCGACCTGCACACCGGGCCGCCCGCGGTCTCCGTGTACGGTGCCCCGCAGCCTGCCCGTACGGTCCTGCAGGCGCTCGCCGCCCAGTTGGAGGCCCGCCTCCCGGCGGGCACGGTCGCGGTCTCCGCCGGCGTCCATCCCCGGTACGAGGGCGTGCCCGCGGCCGAGATGGCGGACTTGCCCGGCATCGGTTTCGCGGTGCTGGCGGATCCGGTCGACCGGCCGTTCCCCGACGGCGTACGGCAGTTGACCCTCGGGCCCGCCCAGGGCCGGGCGCGGCTGCTGGCCGCCGACGCCGACGGGATGCTCACCGTGCACGGTGCCATCCCGATCGAGCGGATCGACGCCATGCCGCTGTCCCGAGCGGTGGTGAAGGTGGTGCACACTCTGCCGCCCCTCCCGGTGTCCGGCGGTCCGGACCGGGAACCGCCGCTTCCGGCCACGCCCGTCACGCATGTCGTCCCCCCGAGCGCCGGTGGCGGGGCGTCCGACGACGACCTGCTCGAATCGGACGTCACGTTCGGGGCCGGGTCCGGGTCCGCCGCGGTCCGGACGGGCGGCCCGGCCGCCCGGAGGGCGCCGACCGGACGTACCGACGACGACCACGGCGATCTCACCGAACACGCCTCCGGAGAGTCCGGCAGCCGTGCCGGACTTGTCGGCTCCACCGCCGACGATCTCACCGACCTCTCCGAGCCCACGGCCTCCGGCATCGCCGGCGTCTCGGCCGCTTCCCCGACGCACCGACGCACCGACGGGACACTGTGAACCTCACCATCACCACCGTGGACAGCTCGGACGGAGTCCGCCGCGATCACCGACTGCGGTTGCCCGCCGATGCCACCGTCGGGGAACTCGGCGCCGCTCTGGAACATCGCGAGGAACCGGACGACGGACACGGGCTGGAGTGGGCGACCGCCGCCGCCCCCGCCGCCCGCTCGCTGTACCTGAACGGCACTCTCCTCAACCCCGCCGCACCGGTCGCCGGGACAGGCGTGCGGGAGGGAGCGCTGATCGGCCTCGGCGCCCCCGCCCCGGCCGGCGACCTGGTACGCCTGGCCGGCGACGACGAGTTGGACCTCGTCGAGGTGCACGTGGTGTCGGGACCCGGCGCCGGGCGCACCTGGCGGCTCGGCCCCGGCAGCCACGAGATCGGTTCCGGCCCGCGGTGCGCGATACAGGTCGATGCCGCCCAGGACGCCCCCGCCCGCGGTCTGTGGGTGACGGTCGCCGCGGACGGCAGTGCCTCCTGGCACCGCACCGAGGAAGAGCCCGGCGAGACCGTACGGGCACGGCTCGCGGCCCCGCCGCCGGACGACGCGATGACCGCGCTGCGGCGGCCGCGCCCGGTGCGCCGGGAGACCGAGCGCACGGACACCCCCGGGCGGACGGTGCCGTGGCCGGCCGGCGAGGACCTGACGGTCGGGGCGCTGCTGCTGCGGCTGAGCGTTCTCGTCGAGCCGGACGCCGCGGTCACGCCCTCGGCCGACGGGTACGGCGTCGACTACAACCGGCCGCCGCGCCTCGCCCCGCACCTGGACGCGGAGCGGATCAAGCTGCCCATGCAACCGGCGCCGCCCGGCAAACGCTCGTTCCCGGCCCTGATGATGGTGGCGCCGGTCGTCCTGGGCCTCTTCATGGTCAGCTACTCGCATTCGTACTACTACCTGGCCATCGTCCTGCTCAGCCCGACGATGATGCTGTCGAACTGGGCGACCGGCCGCCGTTCCGCCCGCAAGGACTACGAGGAGGCGACGCGCCAGTACGCGCGGCGCAAGGCGGCGGTCGAGGCCGATCTCCGCGAGGGCATCGCCCGCGAGCGCCGGGTGCGGGACGTCACCGGTCCCGACCCGGCCGCGGTCGCCCTCATCGCCACCGGTCCCGGCGACCGGCTGTGGGAGCGGCGCCGCCACGACCCGGACCACCTGGTCCTCCGCCTGGGCACCGCCGACCAGCCGTCGGTGCGGGAACTGGAGGACCCCTCCCGCGACGCGCACCACGCGTCGATCCGGTGGAACATCCCCGACACGCCGATCGGTGTCGACATTCCTGCGCACGGTGTGGTGGGCCTCGCCGGTCCGGCCGCGCAGGTGCAGCCGGTCACCCGCTGGCTGGTGGTGCAGGCCGCCGTCCTGCACAGCCCCCGGGACCTGCGGATCGTCGTCCTCACCGAGCCCGAACGGGCCGCCGACTGGGCCTGGTTGCGGTGGCTGCCGCATCTGCGTCCCCCCGGTGCGGCCGGACCCGTTGTGCTGGTCGGCAACGACGCGGAGTCCACCGGTGCCCGGGTCGGCGAGCTGGTCTCGCAGATCCAGGCACGCAGGCGCGCGGCCTCCTCGAACCGCAACGGGGCCGTCTTCAGCGAGCCCGACGTGCTGGTGATCGCCGACGGCGCCCGCCGGCTGCGCGACGTGCCGGGCATGGTGCAGGTGCTCGCCGACGGCCCCGGGGTGCGGGTCTTCAGCGTCTGTCTGGACGAGCATGCGCGGCTGCTGCCCGAGGAGAGCACCGGCGTGGTGGTCGCCGACGGGGGCCGGCTGACCGTACGCCGTCCCGGTGCCCCCGACGTCGAGGCCGTCCGCGCCGACCAGGTCACGCCGCAGTGGTGCGAGCAGGTGGCCCGGGCCCTGGCCCCGGTGCGTGACGTCAGCCCCGAGCACGACGCCGGACTCCCCCAGCAGGTGCGCCTGCTCGACCTGCTGGACCAGGAGCCGCCGAACGCGGTCGCCATCGTGGACGGTTGGCGGGTACGGCCCGCCGCCACGTCCTTCGTGATCGGCTCCGGCTTCGACGGGGCGTTCCCCCTGGACCTGGTCAAGGACGGCCCGCACGGGCTGGTCGCCGGTACCACCGGTTCCGGGAAGTCCGAGCTGCTGCAGACCTTCGTCGTCTCGCTCGCCGCCGCCAACCGGCCCGACGAGCTGACCTTCGTCCTCGTCGACTACAAGGGTGGCAGCGCCTTCAAGGAGTGCGCGCACCTCCCGCACACCCTGGGCATGGTCACCGACCTCGATGCCCACCTGGTGGAGCGGGCCCTGGAGTCGCTCGGCGCCGAGCTGCGGCGTCGCGAGCACGTGCTCGCCGCGGCCGACGCCAAGGACCACCCCGAATACCACGCCAAGCGTGCCGCCGACCCCGGTCTCAAGCCGCTGCCGCGGCTGCTGCTGGTGATCGACGAGTTCGCCACCCTGGTCCGCGAGGTGCCGGAGTTCGTCCCCGGCCTCATCAGCATCGCCCAGCGGGGCCGTTCGCTGGGCATCCACCTGATCCTGGCCACCCAGCGGCCGGCGGGCGTGGTGACCGGTGACATCCGGGCCAACACCAACCTGCGGATCGCGCTGCGGGTCACGGACGAGATGGAGAGCCAGGACATCATCGACACCCGGGATGCCGCGAACATCTCGGCGGCCACCCCGGGACGCGCCCTGATCCGGCGCGGCCCGCGGTCGGCCGAGCCGTTCCAGACCGCCTGGGTCGGCGCCGAGCGCCCCCGGTCGAAGGAGGACGGCGAGCGCGCCGCCGAGTCGGACAGGCCGCGCCGGACGGTCCGTGCGGCTCAGCTGTCCTGGGAAGGCCTGGGGCGCGCCGCCGGCCTGCCCGCCGAGACCGTCGACATCGCGTCCGCCCCGCGCACCCCGGCACCCACCGACCTGCAGGTGCTCGTCGACGAGATCCGGACCGCGGCGGACACGCTGGAGGACTTCACCCCCGAGAGCAGCCCGTGGCTGCCGGCGCTCCCGGACGCGCTGCTCCTGGAGGACCTGGACGCGCTCGGTTCGTCGCGCGAGGGACGGCTGCTCATCCCCTACGCGATGGAGGACCTGCCGGCGCTGCAGCAGCGCCGGGTCGCCGTCGCAGATCTCGCCTCGTTCGGGCATCTGTACGTCATCGGTGCGCCGCGTTCCGGCCGCACCCAGGTGCTGCGCACGCTGGCCGGCTCCGCGGCGCGCGGGCTGAGCTGCGCGGACGTGCACCTGTACGGCATCGACGCGGGCGGCGGCGGTCTCTACGCCATCTCCTCGCTGCCCCACTGCGGTGGTGTGGTCTCCCGGCACGACACCGAACGCCTCGGCCGCCTGCTGCGTCGACTCAACAAGGAACTGACAAGACGTCAGGAGCTGGCCCAGCAGCACGACGCGACCGGCATCGCGGAACTGCGCCGCCTGCTCCCCGAGGACGAGCGTCCCGCCCACATCCTGCTGCTCGTCGACGGCTGGGACGCGCTGTCGGCCATCCTGGACGAACACGACCACGGCGTGTTGGCGCAGGAGGCCGTTCGGCTGGTGCGCGAGGGAGCGGCGGCCGGCCTCCACCTTGTCGCCACCTCCGAACGCGTGCTGCTGGGCGGCCGCATGGCGGCGCACAACGACCACAAGCTGCTGCTGCGTCAGGGCGACCGCAGCGACTACCAGGCCGTCGGCCTGATGCCCGGCAAGATCCCCTCGGACATCCCGCCGGGCCGCGGCTGGCACGTCCTGAGCGGCACCGAGACCCAGGTGGCGCTGCTCGCCCGGGGCGGCGGCACCGAGCAGGCGGAGGCGCTGCGCGCCATCGGCGACACCGCCCGCAAACGGGACACCCGCGTACCGCAGAGCCGTCGGCCGTTCCAGATCCCCACGCTGCCCCGGTCCGTGGAGTTCCCCGAGGTGTACGACCAGGTGGCCGCCGGGCTGCGGCGTCCGCTGTGGGGCCTGGTCGGCGTCGGCGGCGACGAGGTCGAGCCGGTCGGCGTGGACCTCGCCGGCTCCTCGTCGGTCTTCGGTGTGCTCGGCCCGGCCGGGTCCGGGCGCAGCAATGCCCTCGCCTCGCTCGCGGTGTCGCTGCTGGCGGGCGGCACCTCCCTGGTCGTCCTCACCCCCCGGGAGTCGCCGCTGCGTGCGCTCGCCCGACATCGCACGGCACGGGTGCTGACCGGCGACCCGTCGGCGGAGGAGCTGCAGGCGGCGCTGGACGCGCTGTCCGGGCCGCGGGTGGTGGTGGTCGACGACGCGGACCTGCTGATCACCCCGGCCGCGGACCGGGTCCTCAAGGAGATCGTGGTCTCCGGGCGCGACCGGGGCCTCGGCCTGGTTTACGCCGCTTCCGCGGACAGTATGCAGGGCGGCCTGGGCAGCTGGACGATCAGTGCCCGCCGCGCCCGCCGCGGCCTGCTGATCGGTCCGAAGGCCATGGCCGAGGGCGACCTGATCGGCGTGCGCCTGACCACGAGCGTGCTGCGCGGGGATGTCCACGCAGGCCGCGGCTGGATGGCGGGACCGGGTTCCACGTTGATGGCGGTGCAGGTTCCGCTGACCACGCTCAAGGCGGACTGAGGCGTCGGGCGTTCCCTCTCGGCGCCGTGCGCAAGGGCGCCGACAGGGGGAAGGGGCGGGCCCGGATATATCTCCATACATAAATGTAATATAATGATTTGTGTCAAGAGTAAAGAAAGAGGGATTTTGCATTAACATGGCGGAAAGAATAAATTATGGAA
>NZ_JBEOYD010000078.1:0-26294 GCF_040296885.1 Streptomyces sp. NPDC001980
ATGCGTCCACGCACGCCGAAGGGCCCCACCGCTGAGGAAGAACGGTGGGGCCCTGCGATGACGTAGTCGGTGAGGCGCTGGCGAGGACACGGGATTCGGGCTCGTGAGGGATCGCCGACCGCCCACCAGCTCTTCGTGGCGCCGAGCCCGGCTGGTATGGAAGGGTTCGGCGCCGTCGCGGGTGGTGTCCTGGGGGCGGACCGACGAGACGGCCGCCAGGTGTGTGCGGGTGGTCGCGAGGCGGGGGCTGCGCCTGGCGGGCTACTTCTTGTACCCGGTCACCTTGGCGACCCACTTGATGAAGTCGCCGGGGTCGACGTTGGTGGCGTGGCCCTGGTCCCAGTAGAAGGAGTGGTTGACGTCGTCGCCGAGGTTGTCCACCGCGGCGGCGAGGTTGGCGGAGATGACGTGCGAGGTGTCGGTGTCGCTGGTGCCCAGGCGGATCCACCAGTGCTTCGAGCGGCTCGGGTTGCGCTCCTCGAGCAGGTGGTACATCGGGTTCATCAGCCGCAGCTTCTCGGGGATGTCGCTCGCGACGCGCTTGGTGCTCAGGCCGGTGGTGTCGTTCTTCGCGCTGTACGCCGTGAAGTGGCGGTTCTCGGTAGTGCCCGCGCCGAACTCGTTGTTCTCGCCGGCGGACAGGTCGAAGGCGTCGAAAGCCGGCGTCGTCTTCTTCCGTGCGCCCACGTGCGCGAGATAGTCCTCCCATGTGAAGGTCGCCTTGCCGCCGGACCAGGTGATGAAGGTGTTCTTTGCCAGGTAGGTCTCGCGGTCCGAATCCGACAGGGCGGCGAGGTACTTGGTCGCGGACTCCTGGAGATAGGTCCTCAGGAGATAGTCGTCGTAGTTGCGGGCGGTCAGGAGGCCGTAGCCGTTCAGGCCGCGCAGCTTCAGCTTCGCCTGGTACTCGGCGAACTGGGACTGCAGTTCCTTCGACACCGTCTGGTCGACGACCTTGCCGGTGGACTGGGTGACGTTGGAGCCCCAGTTCCACTCGTAGGCGCCGTCGGCGTGCTCCAGGTCGGTGATCGGGCACCACGCGCCGGTCGCGAAGATCGCGTCGGAGGCGTCGGCCGCACCGGCCTCCTTCAGGTACTTGTCGTAGATCTTGCTGTCGCCGGACGCGCCGAGCAGGGCGGACGAGGCGCCACCGGCGCTGGTGCCGGTGGAGACGATCCGGTCGGCGTTGCCGGGCAGTCGGCCCTTGTTGAAGCGGATGTAGCGCACCGCGGCCTTCAGGTCCACGATGACCGCCGGGGCCGTCCCGTAGTAGGTGCCGGACGAGTCGGTCAGGCTGCGGCCGCGGGTACCGGGCTCGACGGCGACGTAGCCTGCCACCAGGGCGAGCTTCGCGAGGTTGACCATCCCGTTGATGGCCCCCGTGCCGCCGCCCGTGCCGCCCGACGGCATTCCGCTGGGTATCGACCCGTCGGTGGGCAATCCGGACGGCATCCCGCCGGTGCCGGTGCCGCCGCCCACGGAGCCCATCTCCAGCGCGGCCTGCCCCACGCCCGTGGCGGTCGCGACGGTCGACGGCATGTAGGCGCCTACCGCGTTCGCCAGGACGATCGGGGCGTCGGAGGCGTCGACGGCCTTGCCGTCGATCTTGACGGGGACGCTGACGACCAGGCTCTGGTGGGTGTCGTCACTGGGGTTGGTGACGTAGTTGCGGGGCTTGTAGAAGTGGTACGTCACCGAGTGGTCGGTACCGGCCGCGTCCGCGATCGTCTCCGTAAGCTCCGTGTAGTCGTCCTTGTCGAAGACCAGGGCGTCGGGGGACGTCGTGGAGCCCTTCTTGTCGCTGGACGCCTGAGCCGTCAGCGCGATGCCGCCGACCGCCGCGACGCCTGCGGCGGCGCCGATCCCGATGACGACGTTCCTTCGCTTGAGTGCCCTGTGCTGCACGGTCTCTCTCCTCATCACGCGGTTCGCGATATCCGTTGTGTTGGCGTTTGTGAACCTAGTGATGTTCCGCAGAGATCGTCAACAATTCTGTCGACTTCTAAGTGGATCCACAGGTAATTTTCAACCGTTGAAAAATATATCCTTCACGGTAGCAGACCGGTCAGGGAGAATCCGTACGTGAACAACCCAGCGGTCTCCGCGGACGTGCGCCGCAGCAACCTGTCCCTCGTGCTCAGGCATATCGAGGCGTGCGGCCCCTGCGCGCGCACCGAGATCGCCGCCGCCACCGGACTGGTGCACGCCTCGGTGACCGCACTGGTCGCGGACCTCCTCGCGCGGGGCCTGGTGGAGGAGGCCGGTGCCGCGGCCTCGGGCGGGCGGGGACGCCCGCGCCGCCTGCTGCGGCTCCTTCCCGGGCGGGTGTGGACGGTGGCCGTGCACGTGAGCCGGGAGCATGTGCATCTGTGGGGCGCGGACCTCGCAGGCATCGCCGTTCATACCGACCGCGTCCGGCACGAGGCTCCATTCGGTGACCCCGGGGCGATGGCCGCATCGATCGCGGAGGTCGTCGCACGGGCTGTCGTGCGGGCGGACGGTGCGCATCTCGGCCGCGTGGTGATCGCCGTGCCAGGACCGGTGATCGAGGGAAGGGTCGGCGCCGCCATCGGCTTCGGCTGGGAAGTGACCGACCTGGCGGCTCTGGTCGCCGGGCACCTGCCAGGGCTCCGCGCCCCGGTCGAGGTCGTCAACGACGCCAGTGTGGCCGCGCTGGCCGAGTACCACGCCCTCGCTGCTGCAGGCTCTGGCCATCCCGACACCGTCGTGTACGTCAAGGGCGACACCGGAGTCGGCGGCGGACTGCTCATCGGGGGCCGTATCCACCACGGCAGTCATGGCATGGCCGGCGAGATCGGCCATGTCCCCGTGTCCCTCGACGGTCCCCGCTGCAAGTGCGGCTCGCGTGGCTGTCTGGTCACCCACCTCGGCCTCCACGCACTGACAGCCGCCGCAGGGATGGACCCACTGATTCCGGGTCAGGACACCGCCGCTGCCCGAGTCGAGCTGGACCGACGCCTGCGGGCAGGAGACCTTCGAGCAGTCGCGGCCCTCGACGGCGCCGGCCATGCTCTGGGAGCTGCACTCCTTGCTGTCGCGAGCGCCGCCGACGTCGGTGAGGCCATCCTGGGCGGCTATCTCGCCGACTGGGCTCCGTGGCTGATCCCCGGCATCGACGCCCGCCTCACCGGACGCCGCACCGAGATCCCGGGCGTGGGGTTCACCGTCTCCGTCGGCGTCCTCGGTGCCGACGCCACGCTCCACGGGGCCGTTCAGGCAGGCCGTGAGCGGATCCTCGACGATCCCACAACTGTGCCCGCATGCGGCGGGAGAGAGGCGCCTACGGCTGGGTGAGGCGACGTCGACCCGTCCACGGATCGCGGGTTGTCCGGGAATGGCGAGGAACCAGCTTGCCCCAGGCTTCGCCGGCACGGCCCTGGTCGGGGCCCGCACCTCGGGCGCCGTCGCGCTGTCCGCGCCTTCATGCGTTGGCCTCGGTGATCGCACTGAGTGCGGCCCACGGGGGACCGCTCGATGGGGGCACCGGCCACGATCACGCAGACAGCCGAAGCCGCAGCCGCAGCCACGGCGACGAACGCGCAGCTGTCCATCACTACACGCCTGCCGTGCCCGCCACCTGCGGCCGCATCGCCACCGCGGGGGTGTCCGGCGGGGCCCGTCCACTGACCGAACTCGCCCAGCCCCACAGGTGGTCCGTGTCAGGGGCCGACCGGAGGGCGCGTCCTGATCACCGGCTCGGTGTGCGCGACGGTGAATGCGTGGACGGCTGTCATGACCGTGTGCTGGTCGGCGACGAGATCGGCGACCTGCTTGGACGCCAGGATCTCGTCCACGGCGGCGCGGCCGTCGGCGCCGAGGACGACACATCCGTGGTAGCGGCGGAAGGGCGGATTGTCGTGCGAGATACCGGGCGTGGGATGCGGAAGCGAGGTCCACGGCAGGAAGGTGTACGTGCGGAGGTCACGCGCACCTGCCTCATGGAGCGCGGGACCCATGTGGTGGTGTACGTACCTTCGGAACGCGCGGCGGCTCACTCCGCGCCGTCGGCGCAGCAGAAGGACGGTGCGGTGACCGACGTCGGCGTCATGACCGTCGGTCCACCAGCGGCCGGCTCGGGGGCCGGTCAGGTTCCCGAGCACCCGGTCGAAGACGTTCTGCTCGTCGAGGTACACCTCTCGCATGTGGACCGGGATGGTGAGCGCGGCGGCCATGCTCACCATCCGCACCTCGGCGATGCCGTCACAGCGCCAGCTCGGGGGTACGACGGTGCCGACGGTGGGAGAGGAGGGCCAGTAGCCGTGATCGGTGGGGGAGAAGTGGTGCTGAAGGTATTCGGCGATACTGGGCAGCCGCGCGACGATCCGCGCGTGCGGTCCTTTCCAGTAATGCAGGGCGACTTCTCTCGGCAGGTCCTCGCGGAGCCAGACCGGGAAGATCCCCGAGGTCGTTGGTACAGGAACGGTCGTACTCCCGGTGGCCGGGTTGCCCAGGCGGGTGCCAAGGGGTTCGTGGTCGTTCGGCACGTGGTTCACGCTTGCTCCGTCCCTCGCAGCATGTGGTCCTTCTGGATGCGGATCGGCTCGACGTAGCAGTCGATCGCCTTGCCGCCGAAACGGGCGATGCATCCGTTGCGGTACTGGCACACCGGCCGGCCCGGCACGGGGTCCTGCATGTTCTTGAACAGGTAGGGGTCGGCGATCATGGCCCGGGCCGCCGAGACGGCGTCGCAGCGGCCGCTGTCGATGGCCGACTCCATCCCTTCCCTCGTGTGGAAGCCACCGACGCAGATCACCGGGATGTCCAGCTGCGCGGTGAACTGCTCGGCCTGGGGGAGGTTGAAGCCCTCGCCGCCGGGCGCGAGCCGCTCTGCGACGCGTTCGATGACGGGGGCGGCGGCGAGCATCGCCAGGCGTCGCCGACGCGTCATCGATATCCCTGAGCCCTCGGTGATCTGTCCGCGGATGAACCCTTTGTAGTGTCCCAGGATCATGCCCGGCCACGACTCGTAGTGCGCCCTCGAGATCTCGACCGCGTCGATGCCTTCGCCTTCCAGCACCTTGGCGACGCGTACGAGCTCGGCGGTCGTCGCCCCCCGGCGCAGCGGGAGCATGTCCGTGCCGTTCAGCTTGAGCAGGACGGGGAAGTCGTCGCCGACGCGGGCGCGTATCGCGCGGAACACCTCGCGCAGCAGGCGCATCCGGTTGTCGAGGCTGCCGCCGTACTCGTCGTTGCGGCGGTTGGTGTGCGGGGTGAGGAACTGGCCGAGCAGGTAGCCGTGGGCGGCGTGGATCTGCACACCGTCGAACCCCACGTCCTGGGCTCGCTCCGCGGCGGCCGCGAAGGTTTCCACCACTGCCGGGATCTCGTCCCGGCGCAGGGGCCGCGGTTTCGTTCCGTACAGCGGCTCGCGCACTGCTGACGCGGACACCGGCGCCTTGCCTGGGTCGGCCGATTTGACCATCTGTCGGCCGCCGTGGTTGAGCTGGGCGATCAGGAGGCTGCCGCCGTTGTGCGCCAGGTCCACCCAGTCCCGCAGGCCGGCCTTCTTGTCGTCGGCGTCGATGCCGGCCTGACGTCCCGCGGACTTGGACTGCAGAGAGACGTAGAGGTTGCCTGTGACGATGAGCGGGGTACCGGCCCGCGCCATGGGTTCGTAGAAATCGAGCAGTTCGTCCGTCACGTAACCGTCGTCGGTGGCACGGGTCTCGCTGGTCGCTGACTTGAAGAGTCGGCCCGGCACGGTGAGCGTGCCGATCCGCAAAGGACGCAGGAGCGGGCTGGTCGGGGGAGTAGGCATCGGCGGCTCTCCTCTACCTCATGGATGCTGTGTGTGCGAGCGCGTCGTGGCTGGGTCGTCCACGACGGCCGGTTGCCAGTGCTGCCGGTTCAGTGGTTGGTGAGTGCGCGTGCCGCGACGGCCGCGGTCACGCGTTGGTAGGAGGGCCCCACGATGCGGACGAAGGCGTCGAGGAGCTTCGCGTCGGCGCCGACGAGCACACGTGCCTTGTTCCTGCGGACGCCGCGCAGAATCGTCCGTGCCGCGTCGTCGGGGGAGATGCGGGCCAACTTGCGGTCGAAGAGGTCGACCACCGCGGCTCGGTCGTCGCCGGCCGGCACACCCGCGTTGCGTGCGATGGCCGTCTTGACGCTGCTCGGGTGCACGCACGTGACCTTGACGGGGTGGCCGGCCGCCAGCATCTCCTGGCGCAGGCACTCGGTGAAGCCACGCACCGCGAACTTCGCCGAGCTGTAGGCGGTCTGACCGGGCACCGACATCAGGCCGAACAGGCTCGAGACGTTGACCAGGTGTCCGTCCCCCGACGCGATCAGGTGCGGCAGGAACGCCTTGCTGAAGTTCACCACGCCCCAGAAGTCGACGTTCATGATTCGCTCGACGTCCTCGAGAGCGGAGCGCTCGAACGCGCCGTGGTACTCGATGCCGGCGTTGTTGTAGAGCTGATGGACCCGCCCGAAGCGACCGACGACCTCACCGGCGTACCGAAAGACGGCCGCACGCTCGGAGACGCCGACCGGCGCTGCGTCGACCTCGGCGCCGAACGCCTCGACGCGCCGTACTGTTGCGGCGAGACCTGCGGTGTCGACGTCGGACAGTGCCAGCCTGGCCCCCTCGGAAGCGAGGGCGACGGCCAGCGCCCGGCCGATGCCGGAGCCCGCTCCGGTGATGACGGCGACCCTGTCTGCGAATGCGTTCACGCGGCTCGATGCCTTCCGGTGGGTGCGGGCGGGACCGCAGGTCGATGGCGGGTGGGCTCGGGGCAGCCCGACCGAAGTCGAGCGGTCACCCTGCCCTGTCCGCGACGCGTCCCGGCGGCCGGACCTGGCGTGTGACCCGCTGGCTGGCGAGCCTGTCCCTAGGCTCGCGGAGGCGTGTCCGCTACCTGAAGTAGCTGGCGCCAGCAGTGAGTGTGACGCGGCACACCAGGGTTTGCTTGACACCCGACGACATAGTTTTTACTTTGCACGACATGGAACCACTGGTGCGGGCCGCGACCCTGCGGGGCTGGGCGAGTCTGGTCCGCGAGCTCGGAGGCGACCCGGAGGCGCTGCTCACGTCGGCGCGTCTGCCCGGTCAGGCGCTGGACGAGGAGGATGCCCTGGTTCCCGCGCGCGCTGCCATGCACCTGCTGGAGGCATCGGCGGTAGCTCTGCGCTGCCCGGACTTCGGTCTGCGGATGGCGCATGCGCAGGACCCGACCGCGCTCGGACCGCTCGCCCTTGTCCTGCAGAACACACCGACGGTGCGGGAGATGATCCAGACCGCGGCGCAGTACCTGTTCGTGCACAGCCCGTCGCTCACCCTGGCGCTGATTTCCGCGGGCCAGGAGTTCCCCGGCCACGTCGCGATGCGGTTCGACATGGTGCTCGATCCCCGCCCGCCGGCCCGTCAGGCGATGGACCTCGGTCTCGCCACTGCCCACAGGCTCCTCGGCCTCGTCGTCAGGACCGGATACCGGCCTCGGGCCGTGCTGCTGCCGCACGCGCCCGCCGTCCCGCTGTCGAGCTATGTGCGGTTTTTCGGAGCGGAAGTGCGACCGGAACGTGCGTACGGTGCCCTGATCATCGAAGAGCAGTTGATGGACGTTCCTCTCCAGGACGTCGACGAAACGATCCGCCGGGTCGCGACCAGCTACCTCGACACGAATTACCCGGCGCCCGGCTCGTCCACGGCCGACCTCGTGCGCACCGCGATGGCGCGAACCGCCGACGGGCGGGCGGGAGCGAGCCTGGAGCAGGTGGCGGGGTTGCTGGCACTCCATCCCAGGACGCTGCAGCGTCGCCTAGCAGAGGAGGGAACCGGTTTCGACCACCTGCGCGACCAGGCGCTGAGGGACCTCGCACACCAGTACCTCACGGAGTCCTCCCTTTCGATGTCGCACGTGGCGCTGGCCCTGGGCTTCTCCGAGCAGTCGGCCCTGACGCGCGCTTGCAGGCGCTGGTTCGGGCAGACACCGACGGCGCTTCGTCGTGGCAACCGGTAACCCCTGGCTCAGCGGCGGGGGCCGCCACCGTCGACCACGAGGGTGTGGCCCGTCACGAAACGCGCGGCGTCGGAGAGCAGGAACAGGACGGCGTCGGAAACCTTGCCCGGAGTGCCGATCCGGCGGAGCGGTACGGGCTCCATGGCTGACCGCAGCATTGCGGGTTCCCCGGTGAGCGAGGAGAGCATGTACGTGTCGATCATGCCGGGCGCCACGACATTCACGCGAATTCGCCGGGGGCCGAGTTCCACGGCCTGGAACTCGGTGAGGTGTTCCACGGCGGCCTTGGAGGCGGAATAGGCGCCCGACCGGGCGCGCACGACGTACGCCGCGATCGAGGCCACGTTGACGATCGCGCCGCCCGATTCTCCCATCGCGGACACGGCGGCCTGGACGCCGAACGAGGCCCCGAGGACATGGATCTCGTGCATGCGGGTGAGGTCGGCGCCGGATGTCTCCAGTACACCGTTGAGGCCGTAGACGCCCGTGGCGAGGCGTCGCCACCCGATACGACAAGACTCCAGACAGCTACCTCGCCGGCCTACAGCTGCGCGCCTCGATGGCCTGGATCAGAGACCTCATCCGGACCACCCATTGATCACGACGCGATACTTGCCTTTCGGCGGCCGCCGCCCGGGCAGTCGACGTTGAATGTGTATCTCATTTAGTTATTTCAGGATGCTGCCGCCGTCGACGACGGCCACGTTCCCGGTGACGTAGTCCTGTTCCATCAGATTGACATAGATCTTCGCGATGTCCTCCGGATCGGCCACCCGGCCCAGAAGCGTGTCGCCTCCGGCGCGGTCGAAGAACATCTTCTGTGCCTGTTCAGGCATGCTCGACCACAACGGCGTGCGCACGATACCGGGGGCTACGACGTTGACTCGGATCGGGGCGAGTTCGGCGGCGAGCGAGCGGGCGGCGGCGATGACGGCCGCGGTGACCGTGGTCCCGAGCAACTTCCCGGTTCCACCGTGGAACGCGGCGGCACCGCTGGTCAGCGTCACCGAGCCGGAGCCGCGGAGAGTCGCCAGTGCGCGACGCACAGTGTCCAGAGCGCGGAAGAGACGGATGTCGAAGAAATCATGAGCCTGTTGTGGGTCGTAGTCAGTGATCACGCCGCCAACGAGAGCGTCCCCGGCGGTGTAGACGAGATGGTCAAAGGCACCCACCTCAGCGAAGAACGAATCCAACGATGCGGCCGAGGTGACGTCGACCGGCAGCCCGGCTGCCTGACCGGGGAGCAAGGCGAGCGCCCGCTTCACGGACTGCTCCGAGCGGGATCCGACAATCACCTGTGCTCCGGCCGTGGCCGTCGCCTGGGCGACGGCCAGGCCGATGCCGCTGGTACCACCGATCACAACGACACGGGTTGAGGGCGAGAGAGACACGACAAGCTTCCTTTCGAAGGGGTCGCTGTCAGCCTCCCGTCTGCTGAGCCGGCTCGTCCAAGACCGGTCGGTTACCAACTGATGCCGCATCGGCATGAGCGATCGCCGGAGGCCCGGCAAGCAGCGTTGTCCGGGCGGTTTCCATCAACTCGCGCAGGACTGCGGAGCGGCGGCGCGATTCGACCACCAGGCAGACCATCGCCTCGGGCAGGTCAGTCACCCGTACAAAAGCCAGGTCCGGGCGGTGGTAGTAGCGCGTAGCGGACTCCGGGATGACGACTACGCCCCGTCCCGCGGCGACAAGCTCGAACTTCTCCTCCACCGTGAGTGAGACGGCGACAGAACGGTCGCGGTTCAGCCCCAGGGGAGCCGCCGCTCCACGCCACCCCGGAACAGCCTCGACCGGCTGCAGCAACACATCGCCGGCGAGATCCGCGAGGCAGAGTCCGCTTCTGCCGACTCGCGGATCGTCGATCGGCAAGGCCACCGCACGGCTCTCGGAGTGCAGGTCCACGACTGTCAGGCCCTGGTCGTCGAACGGCCGGTGCGCGAAACTGGCATCAAAGCGACCATCACGCACAGCGGTGATCTGTTCACTCCACGAACTCCGCACGACGTCCACCCGTAGACCGGGGAAATGCTCCTCCAAATGGCGCACCACCGGAGTGAGGACAAGGCCGGGCATGAAACCGATCGTCACGCTGCGACCCTCGTGCTCCGCTACCCGAACGCGCCGCTGCAGTACTTCGGCCGAGCGCAGCAGCTCCCGCGCGTCCTCACGGAGAAGCTCACCGGCGGTCGTCAGACGCGTTCCCCTTTGTGACCGTTGGAAGAGTCTCACTTCCAGTTCCCGTTCCAGAGTGGCGATCGAACGGCTCAGCGCTGGCTGCGCGATGTGCAGGATCTCGGCGGCCCGGCCATAGTTCAACTCGTCGGCGAGAATGAGGAAGTACCGCAGTCGGCGAAGATCCAGATCGGCCATACGTTTCATTGAAGCAGCCGAACCCAGGCATCTGCCAGGAGGATTGGAGGTCCGAAGGTTCCTCTTCGGCAACGCTGTAGGTGCGTGCCGTTGGGGGAGACTGCAGAAGTGAGGAGTTTGGTGCTGCTCAACAGTTGGTGGTCCCAGTCAGCGGTCCGCGACGCCATCCGGACGTCCGATCTGCACACCCTGGGAAGCACGGCTGTGTCCCGCAATCGGTGACGACGAAGAGTGGCGACTACCGTGAATGCGCCCCGTCCGTATATCTTCCTCGTGGTCCTCATGGTTGGTGTGCCAATGTCTTCGGTGCGTCTGCGAAGGTGGGGAAGCGTGACGTCGGCGTCGACGGGACGGCGGTGTTCGTTCGGTGAGTCTGATGGCGTTGCCGGCCGGGGGCGGGTCGGTAGCGAGGAGCCCGGCGCTGTGCCTCCGGTCTCTGGTTGCGCGCGTGACGCTTGGCGGTTGGGTGCGAGGTTGAGGTGTCGGGCGCATTCGAGGAGGCCCACGCCCGTGCCGAGCAAGTGGGAGCGGATCTCAGTCGGCCCCATGTCGCAGTGGCAGTGCCAGATGATCCGTCGCTCCAGGGCAGACGTGTGCGTACGCCCGGTCCGTTCACTCTTGGATCACATAGCCGAGTTGGCCCGCCCGTCGGGTCTTGGGGCGCTGGTACGGCTCCAGCAGTTGTGGGACCTGCTCGCGGAAGGTCTGCCGCGGACAGTCCGGCATCGGGCAGACCAGGCGCCGCACCCGCACTGACACCACGACTCGGCGGCAGTCCACCGGCAGGTTCGCCGCCGTACGCTCGTGGAAGCCGTGCACTCTCGCGGTCGGTGTCCCATACTTCGGGCGTGCCGGACCCGAGGGTTCGCGTCCGTGTCAAAGGCCGGCGGCGCCAGGGAACAGCTCACCTGCTCCGGTACCCGGGGGCCGCTGCCCGTGACGGTCGGCAGAGGTCAGGATCCGTCAGGGCAGGACCATTTCGAGATTCTCATGGTGCGGAGATCGAAATCGACCTCGATCGATTTCGGTGTGCTGTTGCTCGTCACGCGGGCGCGGACGGCGTCGGGCCCGGCGCTATGGAGGTCGCCGACGGTGAAGACGGTCGTAGCTTCCACATGACCACACGTGGCTGCCAATTCACCGGCTCGACTGCCTTCGAGAACAGCTTCTCGCTTCAGCGCCGCTTCCGTAAAATGCTCGGTCATCAGCTTCCACAGCTTCGACGTCGAATCCTGTGCGGCAAAGGCATCCGGTAGAACCGAGTAGTAAGCCCGCAGTTTCTCCTGAGCCGCTGACATTTTAGAAGCCTCCCCGTGGCGGGAGGGAGTTTCCGCCGATCGGTTCGCGCCTACGGAATTCCAGTAGGCGCCCGCACTGAGCGCCGTCACGGCGATTGCCGCAATGGCGGCGGAACGGGAACGGCGTTGACGGCGTCGGACGCTTCGGCGACGCAACTCCGATGCGGACACTGGCCGGTCCACCCGAACACTTTCCAACTGGGCGATACTCTCGGTAAGCCAGACAGTACGCTCGTACTCATCCGACATGGTCCACCTCCTGATCCGGCAGAGAGGAAAGGTGGCGGGCGAGTGACAGGCGCCCACGGACCAGCCAGACCCTGATGCTACCTGCCGGCCAGCCCGTCTCGGCACTTATCTGCTCGACGCTGAGGTCGCACAAGTGGTGGAGGACGACGACACTTCTGTGCTTCTTCGGAAGAGTGCGAAGTGCCTCGACGAGAGCGACGCGTTCGGGGGACGGCCCTTCGGCGTAGCGCTGTTCGTGATGACGCTGCATGAGCTGTACACCGCGCCGCAAACGCCGGAAGCGAGATACGGCAAGCCGCCAGGCCGTGGTGCGGATCCACGCCTCCTGGGAACCGTCACTCGTGAATACCCCACGTCGACCCCAGGCCCTTATGAACGCCTCCTGCACGACATCCTGCGCCTCCGGCAGATCGCCGGTCATCGCGTAAAGCTGCCGAACGAGCCTGGGGTAGGCCAGTGCATAGAATTCATCGAACTCCTCTTCCGCCGTGCCTCTCGTCACTCTTCCGCCATTCATATCCGTCCACGGAACGGCCAGGGGTCCTCCGCACGGGAAGTACGCACGGGCGCCGATCCCCCGCTACAGCCGCCCTCTGTGACCTGTATCACCACATCCGGGTGTCGCGTCCGGGCCCCCGCGCTGCGTAGTCCAGCAGTCCAAGTCGAACCAACAGCAGAGGAAATCCCATGCGCCATGCCGCCCCCCGTAAGTCGAGCAGGATAGGAACGACGTTCAGGACGGCCGCGGTCAGCGCTTTCGCGCTCGGCAGTCTGACCGTGGCAGCGGGGTCGCAGGTCCACGCGGCCGCGGCGACCTCGCACTCCACGACGGACGACTCCGCGCGCACGCAGAAGCGGAAGGCCGATGCGGTCGCCGCCGCGGCCAAGGGGCAGACTTCCCGGCCTGTGACGGACCCCGAAGCGGTACGCGTGCTGAAGATGAAGACGGTCGCGATAGCCCACGCACCGAAGGGCTGAGCAACGCCGGATCTCTGGGTGGCGGTGGTGACAGCTGCCGCCACCTTGATCAGTCACGTTGCGCTTTGCGAAATGCCGGTTGCCCGATTCTGTGTGGCTTCGGTGCCCGGATGCTCCTGGTCGAACGCGTGATCCCACCGGGAACGGACCGCACCGCAGCAAGATCTCCGACTTTGACACAGCCGGTACTCATCAGGCTCGGGTCCTCCCGTCGGCCTCCTTCGGCGTCATCGAGGCGCGCTGACAACCGGAGTCGGGGCCTGGCGACTGCTCGGCGCTGCTCACCCGCTAGTCGAGTGTGCCGGTGACGATTCCCTTGCCTGCGGGCACGGCAGGGCGATCGCGGCAGAGTCGTGTTGCGGCCGCACGAGCCACAGGGTCACGCGTCCCACGCCGCACGTCCGCGTCAGTCTGTGCTGAGGAGTCTGTTCGTACGCCCGCGCTCGGTGATGTCAAGGACGCGACCGGAAACCCAGGGGGAGTCCCTGCCACAGGACCTGTGAAGCGGGTGAGCCATTCGGTGACGGTGGCGATCTGGGTCAGACGCCCAGCAGAAGGTCCCTCTCAACGGCCCGGCACCGTGCGGCTGTCGGCTTCTCCAGGTCGCCTACGGATGGAGACCGAGTCTTTGATCTGTGAACGCCGTTGCCGGAGAGGGTGTTGTGGATGCTGCCCCACGGCGGGTGACTCGGCCTAAGACGCTTATGCAGCGAATTGGTCAGCACGGCGCCAACCTTTCACAAGCAGAGACTTGCAGATCGGCTCGTGCCTGATCATCCCCGCTGAGCCGGACGGACAGGTCGTGGTCCGGTAGTCGGCGATATGCTCCGGCGCCCAGTCCTCGCCCAGCTTTTCCACCGCGAGTGCTGTCCGGTGTTGGTTCGTGGCCGGCGGATACCGTCTGGGGCGTCGCGCGCGGCCCCGAGCCCTGTCGGTCCTCGGCCTCAACGGCTCAGTGGTGCCAGGTTCCCCAGTCCTGTGGCGCGGGATCTCTCCGCCGCGATCTCCCGCATCGGGCCGTTCCGAGCCCGACCGCGCGAGATCTCTTCGCGTTCCGTAGGCGTCGGATGTCCCACCCTCCGGCGCCAGATCGGCGGAACCTACTCGCTGTCGGACTTGAGAATCTGTGAAGATCGACCCCGGAGGTCGGCCCCGCAGCTCCCGCGTCCGCGTACCTGACATGCCTGGACGCCCCAACCGTGTCATCCGACACCTCCGGCATGTTTTCTGCCTGAGGTGTTGCGTTGATCAGTTGAGTTCGCCCTGGCCCGTTTTCGCGAGGGCGAGGGTCCGGTGCTCGCGAATCGCGCCGTGGTGGGTGGAGGCCCATTGGACGAGCGAGGTAGCCACCTTGAGGAAGCTTTTCCCCAGAGGGGTCAGTGAGTACTCGACGCGGGGCGGTACCTCGGCATACGCGGTCCGCGCGACCAGCCCGTCCTCGCCGAGCTGGCGCAGTGTGAGGGTGAGCATGCGCTGCGAGATGCCTGATACGGCCTGTTGTAGGTAGCTGTAGCGGCGTGGACCGTCATGCAGATTGGCGATTACGAGAAGGGACCACTTGTCGCCGACCCGGTCCAGGGTCTGGCGCACGAACTCGCCGTGCTCGACCGGAAGGCGCCCACATGCTTCCGCACCGGGCGTGACGGGGCGGGCGATCTCGCTGGTCATGGGACGCACTCCTTCGGTACAGGCGGATCGGTCGGTCATAGGGAAGAGTTAGTACCGGATCATACGGCTACGAACAAAGGGTAAGCGTACTTCGGGGGGAATAGGCCGAATCGGATCACCTGGGGCCCGGTCGTTGCCACAACGAACATGGCGCTCCGGTACGGACATGAATGTGCCTTTTGTAGGCTGTCTGATGGCGATGCACCATGGGGCTGCGCACAAGTCGTAAGCGTGCTGGTGCGTCACCACGGAATTGCGTGCGCGACGTGTCGGCACCGAGTGAATCGAGTGTCATGTCATATTTGTTGCATATCGATGCCACGTCGTTCGACGCCGAGTCGATCTCGCGCCGGGTCGCCCGTTCCTTCCTGGATGTGTGGCCGGGGAAGGTGGTGCACCGTGACCTCGCCGCCACCCCGGTCCCGCACCTGACTGCGGCGGGGATCTCCGCTCGGCTGACCGATCCCGCCAAGTACACCCCGGAGGAAGCGGCCGCCGCGGCGGTGCAGGACGAGTTGGTCGAGGAGTTCCTCGGCGCGGCCGGCTACCTGTTCACCGTGCCCCTGTACAACTACGGGATGCCGTCGTCGTTCAAGGCGTGGCTGGACCAGGTCATCATCTTCGGACGCACCTACTCCCTGCCGGACGGCCCGCCGCCGACGGCCGGCCGCACCGCGGTGGTGATCTCTTCCCGCGGCGGCTCCTACGGACCCGGCGCCCCGCACGAAGGCAGGGACCACCTTCTGCCGAATATTCAGGAGAGCATGGGCCGCGAACTCGGCCTCGAACTCGAATTCATCACCATCGAGTTCGGCCTCGCCCCCACAGTCCCGGTATTGAGTCAATTCCTCCCCATGCACGAGGAGTCGCTGGCCAACGCCCACAAGCAGGCACGTCGGAATGCCGAGGCCTTCGCCCTACAGCAGAAGGCCACCGCAGCCTGAACTCGTCCGCTTTGGCTGATCCTGCTGGTATCACGTGTCCGGGCGCTGCCGCGCTTCTGAAGGGCCGCTACGTCGTTCCGCTTTCTGTCGACCGAGGCACTTCACTTCTCATCGACCGCAGCGTCCGGGCGAGAGGGAATCATCAATGAGCAAGCAATTCAGCGAGGCCGGCGGTATTCCCGTCAACGAATCCTCCCCGGTCAGCAGCTTCAGTCCGGTGGTGCTGACCGTTCCGGGCCGGGCTGTAGATCTGCACGTCAAGGTGTCGTCACCCGCAATAGGCACCGATCTGCCCGTGATCCTGCTGTCGCACGGCCACGGCCCCTCCAACTTCGTATCGTCCCTGCATGGTTACGGCCCCATCGTGGACTTCTGGGCGGCGCACGGCTTCGTCGTCATCCAGCCGACCCACCAGGACTCCATGGCGCTGGGCCTGCGCGACGCCGGCGACCCTGACGCGCCGCTGTACTGGCGATCCCGGACCACCGACATGCACCACATCCTCGACCACCTCGACGAAATCGAGGCGACCGTCCCAGGGCTGGCCGGCCGACTCGACCGCACCCGCATCGCCGCGGTCGGGCATTCCATGGGCGGGCACACCGTCGGCATGCTGTGCGGCCAGACCGTCACCGACCCGACCGACGGATCCGTCGTGAAGATGGCCGACGACCGCATCAAGGCAGGCGTCCTGATGGCCCCACCCGGCCGTGGCGAGGACCTCGCCGGATTCGCGTCCGAGCACTACCCGATCCTGGGCACCACCAGCTTCACCACGATGACCACGCCTGCGCTGGTCATCGTCGGCGAGAACGACTGGCACGCTGGATTTTCCGACCGCAAGGACTGGCGCTCCGACGCCTACTTCTTCAGCGCCGGCCCCAAGACACGGCTGACACTGTTCGGCGCCGAGCACAGCCTCGGCGGCGTGTCGATGCACGACGCTGCGGAAACGACCGACGAGAACCCCGAACGCGTGGCTACGCTGCGCGCACTCGTCTGGGCCTACCTGCGTTCCGCGCTGTACCCCGGCGACACCGCCTGGGCCGACGCCACCGCCGCGTTGAACAGCATGCCCGAACCGATGGGCACGATCGAAGCCAGGTGAAACGACCTCGATCGTGCAGGCCGGCGTTGAAGGTGGCCAGGGCGTCGTGGCGGTGTCACCACCATCCGTCCGCTGGTCCGAGTGCACACCGAGTTGTCGAACGCTCCGCAGGTACTGGTGTACTGCCGGGACACCCCGGCCGACATGATGCCCCTGTTGATGAACCCGGTGTCAGCGATGATCAGCACGCCGCGCGTGTCGAGTTGTTGGCCGACGCACTCTCGCAGGTCATCTCGAACGGCATCGGCACCCCAGCGTGCACCGGTCAGCAGATGCCGTAATCCAGCAGGGTCACGATGTGGCGCACTCGCTGGGACGGACGGGAGCGCGCGGTGACCGAACGGAACTGTAGAGAGTTCTCCATTTACCGGAGGCCGATACGTGCTGTTGCCATCGGCGCGGGTTCCAACCGCCTCACCTTGTCCGTACGGATCGGTACGGAAGTTCTGCCATTTTGTGTGCATGTCAGCACAGAGATTCATGGGAGTGATTCACATGGGACAGCTTGACGGTAGGACTGCCGTTGTCACCGGTGGCAGCACCGGAATTGGCCTGGCCACCGCCGTACGGCTGGCAGCTGAGGGCGCATACGTGTTCATCACCGGTCGGCGCAAGGCCGAACTGGACGCCGCCGTCGAGACCATCGGAATAACCAAGGCTACGGCGGTGGCGGGGGACATTTCCAACATGGCCGACCTGGACCGGCTCTACGACGCGGTCCGGACCCGGGGCCAGGGGCTGGACGTGCTTTTCGCGAACGCGGCGACCGGTGCGTTCGTGCCGTTGGAGCAGATCACCGAGGAGCACTTCGACCAGACCTTCGGCGTCAACGTGCGGGGCACGCTGTTCACCGTACAGAAGGCGCTTCCGCTTTTTAACGACGGTGCCTCGGTCATCCTGAACGCCTCCACCGCCGCCGACAACGGCATGGAGGCGTTCGGCACGTACGCGGCGTCCAAGGCCGCCGTCCGGTCCTTCGCACGGACGTGGGCCAACGAACTCAAGGGCCGTGGTATCCGGGTCAACTCGGTCTCGCCGGGCGGGATCGACACTCCCGGGCTCACGGACATCTTCGGTGGTGAGGAGGCGTTGGCCACGGTCAAGGAGCACGTCGCTGCGAACGTGGCGATAGGCCGCCTGGGTCGCCCGGAGGAGGTCGCCGCGGTCGTGGCGTTCCTCGCCTCCGAAGGGAGCAGCTACGTCCTCGGCGCCAACTGGTACGTCGACGGTGGCGAGAACCAGATCTGAGAAGCCCACCACTCACCACCAGGGCAGATCGGTCTGGAAGCGGTCGCCCGTACGGCGCTCGGCACGCCGCCGCCGTGGTGGGGGAAGCGCGGCAGGCCGGCACCAAGCAGTGGGACCTGCGTCTGCTTCTCCTCGACAAGTACGCTCAGCGCCGCCAGTAGATCGCTGAAGTTGACGCCGTCCGGACCCGTGACATCGCGGGTGTACGGTTCGGCGAAAATGTACGCCATCGTCTCAAGTTTCTCGAAGTACAGCTCGGTCACGGAGTCTCGCGGCAGCGGCACCTGGTAGCCGATCGCGCCGTAGGCGCGGTCGTAGACGTGGTTCTGGACGTACTTGACCATGGTCAGCTTGTTGGCGAGGGCTATCCCGCGGTGCACAGTCCGGATGTAGTCGGCCTGCTCGGCGTGAGTCATTCCGGGACGGCGCCGCACGGCGGCCACCAACTTGTCGAGTCGGGAGATCGGCAGCGGGCCGGCGGACCCCATGGCGGGTATGCCCCGTGCGGTGACGTTCACGTGCCGTAGGGCGCCTGAGGCCGGTTGGGTCAGCACGGGGAAACCCACGGACGTGAACCTCGGGCCGATCGGGTGTATCCACGCCATGCTGGAATGCCTTAGCCGTGCGAGACTCCACGCGGATTGCCGCGATCCGGTCCTTCGCGAAGGTCACGAGAATCAGCGTGGCCAGGGCAGCGCCGACGGCGACTGGTCGTCGGCTCCTGCGGGGCGTCTTGAACGGCTCGGGGGAGGCATACGTGATGCTGTCCTCGTATCCGTACTGGGCTGATGCATTCCCAGGTCCCGGAGTTGACGCTGTCCAGGGTTGCCGGCAGGTGTGCTTCAAGGGCTCTGCTCAGGGGGCCGGGCGGAACGCTAGTGTGAAAGACGCCCTGCCGCTGGCCGCGGGCGAGGATCCCGGCGGCTGTGTGGCGGGCACCCGGGTGCTCGCCGGGTCGGGGGAGGGTGTTTTCCCGGCGGTGACCGCGAGGCGTATCGCTTCCCCCGCGTCCGCTGCGAGTCCCTCGACGAGCGCGATCCGGCCGGCGAAGTGGACGTAGACGGTTCGACGTGCCACGCCCGCGGCTTCGGCGATGTCGGCGAGGCTGCTGTCGGGGTTGCGGCCCAGTTCTTGCCCGGCCGCCTCCAGGATGCGTTCGCGGGTGGTACGCGCCGCGTGGCGCGTGGCACGTGCGGGTCTGGCCGGTTCGTCACATCAGCATCTCTGGCGGGGAAAGGCAGGGGCCTCCGAGATGTTTGCACAGCAGTGAGCAATAAACTAGGCTACCCATTGTTGTGCAATTAACTTGTCCCTGGGAGCCCCCATGCCCTTGATCGCCACCACACCCGTCGAGAAGATGACGGGGCCCTATCCCCGCCGCTGGTGGGCTCTGATCGTGCTGTGCCTGAGTCTGCTGATCGTGGTCATGGCAAACACGTCGCTGATCGTGGCCGCGCCCGACATGACCACGGACCTGGACCTGTCCAGCAGTGACCTGCAGTGGGTCATCGACGGCTATACCGTGCCGTACGCCGCGCTGATGCTGGTGCTGGGCTCGATCGGCGACAAGTACAGCCGCCGTGGCGCCCTGATCACCGGCCTGGTGATCTTCGCTGGTGGCTCGGTGCTGGGCAGCCTGGTCGACGAGACCGTACTGGTCATCACGGCCCGCGCGATCATGGGCATCGGCGCCGCCGTCGTCATGCCTGCCACGCTGTCCTTGCTGGTCGCGACCTTCCCCAAGCGCGAGCGGACCCGGGCCATCACGGCCTGGACCGCCACCTCCGGTCTCGCCATCGCCGTCGGCCCGCTGGTCGCCGGGTGGCTGCTGGAGGACCACGCCTGGGGCTCGACCTTCCTGACCAACGTCCCCATCGCAGTCGTCGCCGTCATCGGCGCGCTGGTCCTGATCCCGCCGTCCAAGGCTGAAGGCATGGGCCGGATCGACTACGTGGGCGGTCTGCTCTCCATCGTCTCCGTCGGCTGCCTGGTCTACGCGGCCATCGAGGGCCCGCACTTCGGCTGGGGCGCCGGTCCGGTCGCCGCCGCGGCGGTCGCCGGTGTCGGCCTGGTCGCCTTCGTCGCGTGGGAGCTGCGCCACCCGCATCCCATGCTGGACGTGCGCAAGTTCCGGTTGCGCCCCTTCAGCGGGTCGATGCTCGCGGTGCTGTTCTTCTTCTTCGGTACCTTCGGCGCTATCTACTACTCCACCCAGTACCTGCAGTTCGTCCTCGGCTACGATGCGTTGGCAACCGGCGTGCGACTGCTGCCGCTGGCTGGCGCCGTCTTCCTCGGCGCCGCGGTGACCGGGCAGCTGACCCCGAAGCTGGGCATGAAGCCGATGGTCGTGGCCGGCATGCTGATCGGCACGGCGGGTGTCTTCCTGCTCACGCAGGTCGACAAGAGCTCCACCTACACGGACTTCCTGACCCCGATGATGCTGCTCGGCTTCGCGATTGGCCTGAGCGTGTCCCCGGCCACCGACACCATCATGGGCTCTTTCCCCGAGTCCGAACTCGGCGTCGGTGGTGGCGCCAACGACACCTCCATGGAACTCGGCGGTTCCCTCGGCATCGCGATCCTCGGCTCACTGCTGGGCACGGCCTACCAGGACAAGTTGACCGACCTGGTCGGCGGACAGCTCCCGGCCGACGCGCTGGAGACCGCCAAGGAATCCGTGGGCGGCGGCCTCGCGGTCGCCGAGCAGCTCGCGAAAACCTCTTCGACGGGTGCCCAGCAGGCGCAGGCACTGGTGGACGCTGTGAATGAGTCCTTCGCACACAGCGTCGCGCACACCAGCCTCATCGGCGGCATCATCATGGCTGCCGGGACGCTGATCGTCCTCGCCGTCCTGCCGGGGCGCAAGCGCGCCGGAAAGCCTGTTCAGGAGGATGAGGCAGAGGCGGAGCGCGCGGGCGTCGCCTGAGGCTCCAGGCGGGGCGGTTCAGGAGGAGGTCGCCCGCCGTAGATCCGCTGTAACTCCTCCGTCCCGGGACGGCCGTGCCTGAGCGGCGCACCGCCGGGGGCGGTGCCGGGAGGCGCAGTCGGCAACGCTCTTGTTCGGTTCTATCCGAGGTCGGGCGACGAGCGCCCCCACGGGCGTCGACCGTCCGGTCGCCTAACAGACACAGCATCATCTTGGCGTTCGAGGCGGCCTCGTCACCGTCGAGGTCGTGGCGGGAGAACTCCAGCCCTCCAGGGACAGCTGCGTGCCGCCCAGGGTGGAGAAGGCAGCGACGGCTCCAAGGGCGGTCAAGCGGTCGGGACGATCCCGGCCTTGAGATTGCACAGGACCCGAGCGGCGACGCCGTTGTCCGAGCGGACATGCTCGAGGCACTGGCGGCGCGGGACCTGCGCGAGTTCCGGGTGTGGCTTGGGAATCCGAGTGCTGAGCGGAAAGCCTGCCGCGCCGAGCTCCGCCGGGTCATCGAGCCCGACCAGAGGCACTGTCAGGCGGTCAGGGTCATCCCGCGCTCTTCATTGCCATACGGGTGGCCGCTTCGTAGACCAACTGCGCATGCAGCTCGAACATCGCCACGAGGTCGACGGCGTCGCCGTCGACCTCCCGCTGTACGAACAGGCCGTCTGCGCCGGCGACGGCATAGGTGGTGAGCATGTGTACGGCGTCCTCGTCGAGCTCGGGGACCAGGACCTCGACCACCTCGGTGATTTTCCGGCGTGCGATGTCACGCACTCGGAGGAACACCGTCCGGCCCCGGGGCTCGGTGGGCCGACGCTCCAGGGCGAGCATGAGGCCCAAGCGCAGGAAGTCCGGTGCGTCGACGAGCGACTTCGCCACGTTCGCCGCCATGCTCGTGACCCGCTCCAGCGGCGTGCCCGTCTCTTCCCCCGGCAGCTCGACGGCCGTGAGCCACGTCTCGAAGCTGCGCTCGATGACGGCGGCGATCAAATCGTCCTTGTCCTCGAAATGCCAGTAGATCGAGCTCGCGGGCAGCCCGCACTTGGCGCTGACTGCGGCGATCGAGGTGCCCTCGTACCCGCGCTCGCCGGCGATCTCCACCGCGGCGTCGAGGATCCGCTGGCGCGACTCCACCCCGTTGGCACGCTTCCTGCGCGCCACCTGCGGCCTGGTCATCGACTCCACCCTTCCTCATCCAGCCTTGACCTTGTCGTGCGCCCACTTTACCGTAGCGATTATTCCAATTGGAGCTAACGCTACAGCAAGAGCCGACGCAGTTCAGGGACGACAGTGAGGTGGCCCGGTGAGTGGTGTCCGTGCCGGAGGCAGAGCCGAGGACGAGGCGTATGACGTAGCCGTGATCGGCTATGGGCCCACAGGAGTGACCGCGGCGAACCTGCTGGGGGCGACAGGCCTCAAAGTCGTCGTGCTCGAGCGCGACGCCGAGATCTTCTCCCGGGCACGGGCGATCTCCACGGACGAGGAGGTCATGCGGATCTGGCAGCGCGCCGGTCTGGCCGAGCGGCTGAAGCTGGACATGCTGGCCGAGCGGTCGCTGGACTTCGTCGACGCGCAGGGCCGTGCCTTCATCAGCGCGCACCCGAGCCCGCGCGGTCATGGTCATCCGCCGCAGATGTTCATCTACCAGCCGGCGCTGGAACAGGTCCTGCGAGAGGGGGTCGGTCGCTACCCGAACGTGGAGATCCTGCTGCGGCACGAGTGTCTGCGGCTGCGACAGGACGGCGACGGGGTCGAGCTCACGGTGGTGGGTGCCGACGATGCGGTACGACGGCTGCACGCCAAGTACGTCATCGCCGCCGACGGCGGCTCCAGCCTCACCCGTGCCCAGCTCAACATCGGCTACGAGGGCAAGACGTACGAGGACCGCTGGGTGGTCATCGACACCGAGATGCTCAAACCCTGGCCGGACCACGACCGGCTGCGCTTCCGCTGCGACCCGGACCGGCCGGCTGTGGACTGCCCCACCCCGCTCGGGCACCACCGCTGGGAGTTCCCGATCCTGCCGGGCGACGACGAGGAACACCTGACCACCGACGAGGCCATCTACGCGATGGTGTCCCGCTACGGCATCGACCGGGACCAGATCAAGCTCCTGCGCGCCACCGTCTACAGCCACCACGTCCGCTTCGCCGCCCGCTTCCGCATGGGCCGCGTCTTCCTCGCCGGCGACGCCGCCCACGCCATGCCGCCGTGGATCGGTCAGGGCATGGCCGCTGGCGTGCGCGACGCGGCCAACCTGTGCTGGAAGCTGGCCGCCGTACTGCGCGGCGAACTGCCCGAGACGGTGCTGGACAGCTACGAGGCCGAACGCAGGCCGCACGTCAGGGAGATCACCAAGCGTGCTGTGTTCGTCGGACGGATCATCACCGAACGGCGCCTGCCGGTGACCCGGATCCGGGACACCGCGCTGCGCGGCCTCAACCGCATACCGGGCTTCAGCAACTGGCTCCAGGATGCCAACTGGATACCTGTCGCCCACTACGCCGACGGTTTCCAGGCTCGCCCCCGCACCAAGGCGTCCGGGCACCAGATCCCCCAGCCATGGGTGACCGGCCCCGACGGTGAACGCGTACGGCTGGACGACGTACTCGGCGGGCGCTGGCTGCTCCTGCACGCCCGCTCGGCAGCGCCCCAGCCTGCGTGGGACCGCGCCGGTGTTCCCTCGCTGACCGTCATGCCCGCAGGCTCCGGGCCGGCCGAGGGGACGGTCGTCGACGGCGACGGCGTCCTGCTGCCCTGGATGGCCGAGCACCGCGTCGCCACCCTCGCCCTGCGCCCGGACGCCTACGTCTACGCCGCCGCACCCACGGGCGCCGCTCTCCCGCCGCCTCCCGTCGGCTTCGCCCCCGCGCACGCGTCCGCCCCGACCGCCCTGTAAGGACCGCCATGACCACCCACACCGAACTGCCGTCGTTGCAGATGTCCCTGCTCGACGTCGCCGGCAAGCAGATCTTCGTCGCGGAGACGGGAGAGGGCCCGCCCGTCCTGCTCCTGCACGGCGGCGGACCCGGCGCCTCCGGCGTCTCCAACTACGCCAGGAACATCGCCGAGTTGGCCAAGGAGTACCGGGTCATCGTCCCGGACCTGCCCGGCTACGGCCGGAGCACCAAGGGCGTCGACGGTGCCGACCCCTTCGGGTACCTCGCCGATGCGATCCGCGCTCTTCTTGACGAACTCAGCCTGGAAAGGGCCCACTTCGTCGGCAACTCCTACGGCGGCGCCTGCGCGCTGCGCCTCGCCCTGGACACCCCCGACCGGGTCGACCGCATGGTCCTCATGGGCCCCGGCGGTATCGGCACCACGCGCGCGCTGCCCACGCCCGGCCTCAACAGCCTGCTCAACTACTACTCCGGGGACGGGCCCTCGCGGTTGAAGCTGGAGAAGTTCATCCGCAACTACCTCGTCTTCAACGCCGCCGACGTCCCAGAGCACGTGATCGACGCCCGCTACCGGGACAGCATCGACCCGGACGTCGTGGCCGCCCCGCCGCTGCGCCGCCCGTCCGGCCCGAACGCGCTGCGCACCCTGTGGAAGATGGACTTCACCCGCGACAGGCGCCTGGCCCGCCTACCCGTGCCCACCCTGGTGCTGTGGGGCGCGGCGGACAAGGTCAACCGGCCCGACGGCGGACGCATGCTGGCCGAGCGGATGCCCAACTGCGACCTGTACGAGGTCGCCAACACCGGACACTGGGTCCAGTTCGAACGAGCCGAGCTGTTCAACCGGCTGTGCGCCGACTTCCTGGCAGGCCGCCGATGAACGCCACCGCTTCGGTCTTCGGTGCCGTCCACCTGGGCTACCTCGTCATCGAGACCAACCGCTTCGCCGACTGGCGCCGCTTCGGCACCGAGGCCATCGGCATGCACCGTGACGACCTCGACTCCGGCACGATGCGGTTCCGGCTCGACGACCAGGAGTGCCGCTTCCTGTTGCGGCGTGGACTCGCCGAGGATGTTGTCGCCGCAGGCTGGCACCTCGACGACCATACGACCTTCGAGCGGATCGAGGCCCGTATACGCGCCCACGGCGTCCCCGTTGTCGAAGGCACCGCGGAGGAGGCCGCCCTGCGGGGCGTCGAGCGCCTGCTGCGTTTCCCCGGTCCCAAGGGCATCACGCAGGAGATCTACACCACCCCGGTGAAGTCGGCTGTACCGCTGCGGATGCTCGCGTCCGGGTTCGTCACCGGCGACTCGGGCATGGGTCACGTCGCGGTCACGTCCACCAAGCCGGCTCAGCTACAGGGCTACTTCAGCACGGTCTTCGACGCTCGCCTGACCGACTACATCGACGAGACGATCAGCGGCGTCAAGCTCAAGATCCGCTTCCTGCGGGTCAACGAACGCCACCACTCCATCGCCATCGCCGCCGTCCGCGGCCTGCCGATCGACCCGATCCGCACCCGGGTTCAGCACCTGAACATCCAGGCCGCGACTCTCGACGACGTGGCGCAGAGCTACCAGCGGGTGTGCGACCTCGGCTTCGACATGGCGCTGTCCGTGGGCCAGCACACCAACGACAAGGAACTCTCCTACTACGCCCGCACCCCCTCGGGCTTCGAGTGGGAAGTCGGCTGGAACCCGATCGTCGTCGACGAGTCCACCTGGGAACCCACCACCCACCAGGGCATCAGCATCTGGGGCCACACCCCCGTCGGCCAGACCATCATCGACAAACTCGACCAGTTCCGGCTCGGCGCTCTCTCCCTCGGCCGCCCGGAGAACACCGTCCCGGCCCTCAGCGGCGCCGGAATCCCCGACGACTGACAGCGCCTCCCTCCGGACCGGCGTCGGTCCGGTCCGGATCGACGCCCGCACGACACCTTCCCCTTACGAGTGCAACTAGGAAGTTGCCCATGACAACGTCTCTGATCACGGGTTCGACCGCGGGTATCGGTGCCGCCTTCGCGCGGCGGCTGGCGGCCGACGGCCACGACCTCGTCCTGGTGGCACGCGACACGAAGCGGCTGCGTGAGCAGGCGACCGCGTTGCACGACCGGCATGGGATCAAGACGGAGGCGCTGACGGCCGACCTGGCGACGGATGAATGCATCGCGGCCGCCGAGCGGCGCCTGGCCGACCGTTGTCGACCAATACATTGGCCATTGACCAGCGGGCAATGCTCACGGGCAACGCTCAATCCGTGGTCGGTTCGGCGTCACCTCGCACAGTCATGGGCGGCTCTCCTCTGCCGCACACGGGCACAGCTGTGGGATTGTCAATGATCTGCTCGCGGCCTGCTTGGACGGCCCTGTGGAGCGTGGCGACTTCCTCAAGTGGGTCGCCAAGGCCACCGGCCACAAGCAGTAACCCGGCAGGAGCAGCCCTCTCCCCAGGCACACGCACGCCCACGGCGACCACCGCGTCGGTTCGCGCCAGCACGCCGTCCAACAGCGCCGGGTCCCTCCGCGCCGGCTGGGCTCGTCAGCGCCCCGGCGTGCTTCATCGGGCACGATACTGAAGGGCTCCACCGCGCGCGGTAGCCCCCTTCGGCGTGCGTGGACGCAGC
>NZ_JBEOYD010000079.1:0-23865 GCF_040296885.1 Streptomyces sp. NPDC001980
GGAAACAAGTTTACAAGAACTCGTACCAGAAGAAGCATTTGGAAGAGTGGCAAGCCTTGATATGCTAGGTTCATTTGCTTTATTGCGTCGGCGCGTACGCGCCGACCAGCCGGACCAGGGCGGCCGGTTCCCGCGCCGCGGTGATCCGGGCGCTCGCCCCGGCCATGAGGGTGCCGAGGACGCAGAGCGAGTGGGCGTACGTGTGCGAGAGGGGCAACGGCCACAGGACGCGGTCCGCCGCCGACAGTCCGAGCCGGGGCAGGTAGCAGGCGGCCGAGGACCACAGCGCCGACCGCTGGCTGGAGATCGCGGCCCTGCCGGTGCCGGAGGTACCGGACGTGTAGAGCAGCCAGGCCGGCTCGTCCAGACCCAGCTCGTCGGGGGGAGCGGACGACGGTCGCGTGGCCAGTGCCTCCCAGGCGGTCACCCCGTCGGGCACCGGTCCCTCGCCGGTGACCAGCAGCCGGACCGGCTGTCCGGCCGTCAGCCGCGTGATCCGCGGCAGATTGTGCCGGTCGGTGACCAGGACGGCCGGACCGCAGTCGGCCAGCAGGTCGGCGAGCTCGGCGTCCGTGGCGCGGCGACTCAGCGGCACCCCCACCGCACCGGCCCGCACCGTGGCGAGCAGTCCCTCGACCAGCTCCACGCCGTCGTCCAGGCAGAAGGCGACCCGGGCCGCGCGGCCCACCCCCAGCCCGGCCGCCAACCGGCCGGTCCTGCGCTCCAGCTCGGCCCAGCCCACCGCCCGCCGGTCATCGGCGAAGGCGACTTTCTCGCCGTAGCGCACGGAGTTCTCGACGAGCAGCTCCGCAACCGGCCGCACGGCCGACACCCGCTCCACTCCCACCAGGCCCCCCTTGGTGCAACAACCTTGCCGGCCATCCCCGTTGGCGAGCCTACGGACGCCCGCACCGCAGACGTCCGCGGCGCGCTGGGCCGGACACTTTCCCCGTAGGAGGGCGCCCTCGGGGCCGGGGTTGCAGCGCCTGCGCGACGGGCGTTTTCTGGAAGTATCCGATGGTGAAACAAGAGCGCCCAGGGTTGCGGCACGGATCGGGGGCTCTGTCCCGGCTGTTTCCCATGGCCAGGCCTCGGTCCGCGCGGTCCGCCGTAGCCCGGTGTTCGACGCGGAGGTGAGCCAGGTGAAAGCCGTCGTCTATGAGAAGCCCTTCAGTGTCACGATCAGGGATGTCGACGATCCGCGGATACAGCACCCGAACGACGTGCTGGTACGGGTCACATCGACGGCCATCTGCGGATCCGACCTGCACATGTACGAGGGGCGTACGGCCGCCGAGGCGGGCATCGTCTTCGGGCACGAGAACCTCGGCATCGTCGAGGAGATCGGCTCCGGCGTGACCTCGCTGTCCGAGGGCGACCGGGTCGTCATGCCCTTCAACGTCGCCTGCGGTTTCTGCAAGAACTGCCTGGCCGGAAAGACCGGCTTCTGCCTCACGGTGAATCCCGGCTTCGCCGGCGGAGCCTACGGCTATGTGGCCATGGGCCCCTACAAGGGCGGCCAGGCGGAGCTGCTGCGCGTACCGTTCGCCGACTTCAACTGCCTGAAGCTGCCGCCGGGCAACGAGTTCGAGACCGACTTCGTGCTGCTCGCCGACATCTTCCCGACCGGCTACCACGGCTGTGAGCTGGCCCGGGTGTCCCCGGGCGAGAGCGTCGCCGTCTTCGGCGCCGGCCCGGTCGGGCTGATGGCCGCGTACTCCGCGCTGCTGCGGGGTGCGGCCAAGGTGTTCTCGGTCGACCGCGTGCCCGAGCGGCTCGCCAAGGCCGAGCAGATCGGAGCGATACCGATCGACTTCACCAAGGGCGACCCGGCCGTACAGATCAAGGAACAGACCAGGGGCGAGGGCACCGACAAGGGCGTCGACGCCGTCGGCTACCAGGCCCAGGCGCACGACGCGAGCCACGAGGAACCCGCCGTCGTCCTGAACACCCTCGTCGAGACGGTACGGCCGACCGGCATGCTCGGCGTACCGGGCCTGTACGTCCCCTCCGACCCCGGCGGACCCGACGAGCACGCCAGACACGGCCAGCTGCTGGTGTCCATCGGCAGGATGTTCGAGAAGGGGCAGCAGATGGGCACCGGTCAGTGCAACGTCAAGCAGTACAACCGCCAGTTGCGTGACCTGATCATCGCGGGGCGGGCCAAGCCCAGCTTCGTGGTCTCGCACGAACTGCCGCTGGAGGACGCACCGGGTGCCTACGAGAAGTTCGACCAGCGGATCGAGGGCTACACCAAGGTCGTCCTGCACCCCGGGCACGCTCTCGCGGCGTAGCACCGGCGACGGCACAGCGCGGCGGGCCGGTCACGTCAGCCGGGAGCCGGGGTGAGGGCGGTGATCCACTCGGCGGGCCAGGGGGCGCTCTCCCGGTCCGCCCGCTGCGGCACGTGGACGACGGTGTAGCGGCCGGACGCGGCGAGCTGCCGCGGGCGGCCGTCGATCTCCTCGCCCCACACCTCGAACCCGAACGTCATCGAGGAGGTGCCGACGCGCTCGACGGTCAGGACCGTCGTCACCTCCTGCTGGAACCAGAGCGGAGCGGTGAAGTCGACCTCGTAGCGCACCCGGGGCGCGGCACCGAAGTAGCCGACGACACCGCGCTCGCGCACCAGCGTGGCCTCGGCCGCCTCCACGAACCGCACCACCGCCGCGTTGTGGTAGTGCCCGGAGGCATCGGTGTCCGACCACTCCACCCGGCACCGGTGGACGGCACGGACCGCGTCGGGAGCGTTGGAATTCAACGGAAGCGTCCTTCCGGGATGCCGCATCGGCGGGTCGGGCGGGGCGGCGCCTGCCGGGCCGCGATCTGATATCCCGCATTTTTCACGATCGTCATGTGAAGTCAATGCCGCAGTGAAGGGCGCATCCCGCGAAGACGCGAAGTCATGGGGCCCGCCATGAATCGCCTCGCCAGGGGGTGGGAACCGGGGTCAGCCCTACGGCTTCCCCCGGACCCCACCCGTACGCGACCGGAATCGCGCCGCTAGCCGCGGCGCCCCGCGGGAGTGTTCCGGTCCTCCCCGGCCGCCGGCGTGGCATCGCCGCCTCCCTGGCCCGGGACCGCCGCCGGTTCCGCACGGTCGGCGTGGCCCGGCCACCAGGCAGCGTGGCCGATCAGCGCCGTGAGGCTCGGGGTGAAGAACATCGCCATGACGAAGGCGGCCACCGCGATGCCGAAGGAGACCGCGAAACCCATCTCCGTGAGCAGCGCGTTGCCCGCCAGCATCATCGTGGCGAAGGTCGCCGCCAGGATGAAGCCCGCCGCGGCCACCGTCGGCCCGGCGTACCGCAGTGCCTTGCCGGCCGCCTCCCGCGGCTCCCGGCCCTCGCGGGCCTCCTCACGGAGCCGGGCGATCATCAGGATGTTGTAGTCCGTGCCGATGGCGACCACGAAGAGATACATGATCACCGGCAGCATGAACATCAGACCCGGCTTGTTCTGAGCCTCCTGGAAGATCCAGACCGTGGCGCCGAGCGTCGAGCCGAAGCCGAGCCCGACCGAGGCGATCAGGTACCAGGGAGCGACCACACTGCGCAGCAGCAGCCCCAGGATCACCATGATCAGCAGGGCGGCCACGGGGAACACCGTCCGATAGTCGTGGTTGACCGCGGAGTCGATGTCCTTGTAGATCGAGGACATACCGCCGACGAGCGCCTCGGTCCCGTCCGGAGCCCCGGCGTGTGCGACGTCCCGCACCCGGCCCACGGCTTCTATGGCCTTGTCCGTGGACGCCTCGTACTTGAGGGTGACGGTGAAGTCCGCCGTGGTACCGGCCTTGTTCACCTGGGCCATCCGGGCGCTCGCGACACCGTCCACGGCTCCCAGCTTCCGCGCGTACGCGTCGAAGGAGGACGTGTCCAGCGGCTTGCCGTCGGTGCTGGAGAGGTACACGTCGGTGGGTGCGGCGGCACCGGCCGAGTACGCCTTCTGCATCTGGTCCTGGACGACCATGGACTCCTTGGTCTTGGGCATCGAGCCCGACGCCAGGTCGAAGGTGGCGTGAAAGCCCAGCGTGCCCAGCGACAGCACGACCAGGACCAGGCCGGAGACCAACGCGGTCAGCCCCGGACGGCGCTGCACACCACGGCCCAGGGCCGCGAAACGGGCGTTCGTCGGCTCCTGCTGCCAGGACTTGGACGGCCAGAACACCTTCGGGCCGATGAGCGAGACCACGGCCGGGATCAGCGTCAGGCCCGCGATCAGCGTGACGGAGACCGCGATGGCCAGCGCCGGGCCCATCTGCTTCAGGAAGCCCAGCGTGGAGAGCACCAGCGCGAGGAAGGCGATGATGACCGCGCCGGCCGCCGAGGCGATCGCCTCGCCGACCCGGCCGACCGCGTTGACCATGGCCTCCTTGGGTTCGTCACCCGCGCGCAGGCGTTCGCGGTACCGGAACATCAGGAACAGGAAGTAGTCCGTGCCCACGCCGAACAGCACGACGATCAGGATCGACGACACGGAACTGTTGGCCTGCAGTCCGAACAGCTTGGTGGCGTAGGCGATCAGCCCGTTGGCGATCGCGGACACCACGCCGATCACCACCAGGGGCAGGAAGGCCAGGATCGGCGCCCGGAAGATGATCAGCAGGGTCACCAGGATGATCACGAAGGTGCCGATGCCGATCAGCGCCTCACCGCGCTTGGACGAATCCTGCTGGTCGAGGGCCTGCGCGGCCGAACCGCCCAGCTTGACCTCCAGGTTCGTGCCCTTGGCCAGTTGCTTGACGTCGTCGCGCAACACCTTGGCCGCGTCCGCCTGCACGGGCTGACCGGCGTTCTTGCTGTCCATCTGCACCAGGATCAGGTCGTACCTGCCGTCCTTCGACGGCTGGCCGGGGACGACCTTCTGGACCTGGTCGATGTGCTTGCCGCCCAGCTCGGTGGCGAACCGGGAGACGTCCTTCTTGTCCTCGGCGGTGAACTTGCCGCCGTCGGTGCGTTGGTACAGCGCGATCGCGGACGGAGTGAAGGCGCTGGGGAACGCCTTCGCCTGGAGATCGGCCGCTTTGATGGACTCGTAACTCTTGGGCAGGAAGCTGCTCTCGTCGCTGTTCGAGGGCAGGCTCGGGGCGGTGGCGACGATCGCCACCGCCGCGATCAGCCATGCCACGATCGTCCAGACTGGATGTCGGACGACGGCAGTGCCAATTCGTCGGAACATGCGGAAGGTCCTCCTGGGTAGGAAGATCACCGCAGCCCGGGGAGCGGACCCTGGCATCGGCGACCCCGACCGGCACGCATCCGACGAGCCGGTCGCTTGGTTGTCTTGACGCCATATGTTAGGGATCAGCTGTGAAGATCGGTCCAGCGAGTTTTTCGCAGCGCCCGTAGCTGCGCTTTTCCCGCCACCCGCGGGCGGCCCTGTCATCTGTACGACGGCGGCCCGGTCGGCGACCATCGGAGACGTGATCGCGGCACCGTCGCCGACCGAAGGGCCGAACCATGTCAACGATCGGTCAATGGCAGCTGCGGGCCGCGTTCGCGGCGCGGCTGTCGGAGATGTACGGGCAGGAGGTCCCCGCCTACACGACGCTCGTGGACGTCTCCCGCGAGGTCAACGAGGACGTGCTGCGCGCCCGCGGAGCCGACGCCGAACGCCTCGGCTCCCTCGGCAGGGTCACCGCCGAGCGGCACGGCGCCATCCGCGTCGGCACACCGCGCGAACTGCAGCAGGTCGCCCGCGTCTTCGGCGCCCTCGGCATGCGTCCGGTCGGCTTCTACGACCTGCGGGAGGCCGCGGCCAGCGCCGTCCCCGTCGTCTCCACCGCCTTCCGGCCGGTCGACGCCGAGGAACTCGCCCGCAACCCCTTCCGCGTGTTCACCTCCCTCCTCACCCCCGCCGACGCCCGCTTCTTCGACGCGGACCTGCGCGCCCGCCTGGAGACCTTCCTCGCCGCCCGCGAACTCTTCCCGCCGGAGCTGCTCACGCTGGCGGACCGCGCCGCGGCCGACCGCGAACTGCCGCCGGAGGCCGCCGAGCGCTTCCTGCAACTCGCCGTGCAGGCCTTCGAGTTGTCGGCCGAGCCGGTGGACCGCGCCTGGTACCGGACCCTGGAGAAGGTCTCCGCCGTCGCCGCCGACATCGGCGGCGTCCGCAGCACCCACATCAACCACCTCACCCCGCGCGTCCTGGACATCGACGAGTTGTACCGCCGGATGACCGACCGCGGCATCGAGATGATCGACACCATCCAGGGCCCGCCGGCCTGGAAAGGTCCCGACGTCCTGCTGCGGCAGACCTCCTTCCGCGCCCTGGCCGAACCCCGCGCGATGCGCACCGAGGACGGCAGCGTCGTCAGCGGCGCCCTGCGGGTGCGCTTCGGCGAGGTCGAGGCCCGCGGCATCGCCCTCACCCGGGCGGGGCGCGCGCTGTACGACGAACTCCTCGGCCGCGTCGACGAACAGGCGGCCCAGCGTCCCTCGGCGGCACGCGACGACATCGCACGCGCCGTGTGGGAGCGCCACCTGCCCGGCAGCGAGGAGGAACTGGCGGCCCAGGGGCTGGCGTACTTCACCTACCGGGTCGCCGAGAACCGGCCGCTCGACGGCCGCACACCGCCCACCGGCATCGCCGAACTGGTCCGGCAGGGCTGGGTGCGCGCCGAACCGATCGTCTACGAGGACTTCCTGCCCCGCTCCGCCGCCGGCATCTTCCAGTCCAACCTCAGCGGCGAGGGCACCCGCGACAACGACCGGCAGGGCACCGCCCACGACGCCGACTGGCTCTCCGGCGCCATCGGCCGCGAGGTCCTCGACCCCTTCGCCCTCTACGAGCGGCAGCAGAACCGCTCCCTCGCCCGGACCGCCCGGGCCCTCGGTCTCACCGACCCCATCCGCTGACCCCTCACACCCCCCCCGGAGGACCAGGACGACCAGCACCGCGCTGCCCAGCACGGCCGAGCTGCAGACCGACGTGGTCGGGGAGGAGACCTTCGCACCGATCCTGTACCTCCTCGCCTACGACACCCTCGACGAGGCGACCGCGCTGTACCTGCGCTCCGCCACCAACACGGTCAACTACACCGGCGACCTCACCCTGGCCCAAGGCGTCAGCTTCCTCTGACCCCGGGTCAGGAATCCTCCCGGAAACGGGCGGCCAGTTCGCTGCGGGAGCGGATGCCGAGCTTCGAGTAGACGTGCGTCAAGTGGTACTGGACGGTCTTGACGGAGATGAACAGCTCCAGCGCCGTCTGCTGGTTGGTCGCCCCGGCCGCGACCAACCGGGCCACCGCCCGTTCCTGCGCGGTCAGCCGCGCCATGCCCGGGGTGAGGCGGGCGGTGTGCAGGCCGCCCGCCTGGAGCTCCCGGTCGCACCGTTCGACGTACGTGCGGGCGCCCAGCGTGGCGTAGGCGTCCCGGGCGTTCCTCAGTACCGTGTCGGCCTCCCGGCGCTTGCCCGCCCGGCGCAGGGTCTGGCCGAACGCGAAGTTCACCCGGGCCCGGTCGTAGGGGAGCGGAAGGTGTTCCACCTGCGCGAGCGCCTCCTCGAACTCCTTGCGGGCGGTGTCGATGTCACCCCGGGCCGCGGTCAGCCGGGCCCGGGCCAGCCCGAGCCGGGCCAGCGCCGAGCGGCGGCCCCGGCGGGCGGCCGGCTCCTCGTGGGCCGGGAGGAAGGCGTCGGCCTCGTCCAGACGGCCCGTCATCACCAGCGCGTTGGCGTAGACGTCGGCCCACGGCCAGAACCCCGGCTCGTCGACCGACTTCCGCGCCGGCAGCTGCGCCACCGGTGACAGCGCCTCGACGACCCGCTCGTAGTCACCCCGCGCCTCGGCCACCTGGGCGCGGGCCATGCAGGCGGGCACCAGCATGACCTCGTAGTCGTGCAGTCCCGCGGCGGCCTCGCCCACATGCCGGTCGGCCTGCTCCCAGTCGCCGCGCAGCGCGTGGATCTGGGCGCCCGTCCAGTGCACCAGCGGCCGGACCAGTTCGATACGGGCCTCGGCGAGATGCGCCGCGGCCCGCCGGACCGTCTCCAGCGCCTCCGGCCAGGCCCCCAGCGCGAAGTGCGTGCGCGCCAGCCACCCCTGCGCCCACAGCGAGATACGGGTGGAGCCCATCCGGAACCCGGTGGGCACCGCCGCCTCCAGCAGCGGGCGTGCGGCCTCCGGCCGGTCCAGGGCGAGGTCCACCCAGCCCCGGCCGACCTGGAACCGCTGCGGCTGGGCGCCCCCGGGCAGCCGGGCCGCCGCGGCCTCGTACCTGGCCAGCGCCTCCTCTGCGCACCCCATCGCCGCCAGCCCCAGCCCCAGCACGGCCTCCGACTCGGTGCCGGAGGGATCACCCGGCGTCGCCAGCCGGATCGCCCGGCGCGCCCAGGCGACCATGTCCCCGCCGTCCCAGCGGCCCAGGGCGTGCAGCACCATGCGCTGACAGATCGTCGCGGTCAGATCCGGGTCCCGCTCCGGGTCGCTGCGCTGCCACGCCTGGGCGAGAAAGGCCTCCGCCTCCGCCGGGCGGCCCCGCATGATCGCCAGATAGCCGAGCACCGCGTCACGCAGCGTGTCGGCCGGAAAGCTCTCCAGCTCGCCCGCGAACGCCGTCGCCTGCGGAATGTCCCCGGCCCCGACCATCGCGTCGACGGCACGCAGCAAGCGGTGCTGCCGCACGGTCCGCCCGGTGCTCAGTCGGCCGGCCCTGACCAGGGCGTCGGCCACCGCGGACCACTCGCCGGCCGAGGCGCGCCCGGCGGCGTACCGGTCGAGGGCGTCGGCGAGCGCGTCGTCCGCGGAGAGGGCCGCGGCCACCTGATGGGCGAGGCCACGGCCTTCGTCGCCGCCGATCCCGGCGGCCCTGCGGTGCAGTTCCGTGCGCCGTGCGAGTGGGATCCCGTCCCGCACGGCGGCCCGCACCAGCGGGTGGGCGAACGACAGCTGGGCGCGCCCGGGTTCGAGGGCGGCGGTCAGCAGACCGGCCGCGACCGCCTCGTCGGCGGCGGGCACGGGGGCGGCGAGCCGCGCCAGCCGGCCGGCCTCGGCGAGGCCGGCCTCGGTGCCGAGCACGGCGCAGGCCTCCACCAGTTCCCGGGCCGGGGCCGTGCACCGGGCGAGCCGGTGCCGGATCCCTGCGGCGTACCGGGCCGGGGCCGGCAGCTGTGGGCGCCAGTCCTGCCAGGTCTCCGCCGGCAGTTCACGCAGCAGCTGGGTGAGATGCCGGGGGTTGCCGCGGGTGTGCCGGCACAGGTGCCGGGCCGCCGGCAGATCCAGGGCCCGCCCGACGGCCTGCTCCGCCAGCACCCGCACCTCCTCGGGCGTGAGCGGACCGGGGCGTACGGCGTCGTCGCGGCAGGCGTCCAGGAACTCCAGCGTCGCCAGCACCGACACGGGCAGCTCGGCGTGCCGGCCCCGCACCTCGTACAGCTCGTACGGATCGTCCCGGGCGACCAGCACGACCAGGACCCGCTCGGCGGACATCCGGCGCACCGCGGAACGCACCGCACGCAGACTCTCGACGTCCGCCCAGTGGGCGTCGTCGACCACCACGACCAGCGGCTCACGCTCCTGCCGGGCCGCCCACTGCCGGTGCAGCAGCCCCGCCGCCTCCGGCACCGAGGAGACCGAGGGAACGGCGGGCCCGGCCCGCAGCAGCTGGGCGGCGACCCCGAGCGGCACGTCGGACTCCCACGCCACCCCGGCCACGGACAGCACCGCCACCCCCGGCTCCAGCCCGGCCCGCACCGCCGCCACCAGCGCCGTCTTTCCGACGCCCGCGGGCCCCTCCACGAGCACCAGACCGGCCCGCCCCGCGTGCGCCCCGCGCACGGCACCCGTCAGCGCGGCCACCTCGGCGTCCCGGCCGACGAGCCGTACCCGCTGATCGGCGCGGTCCTCCATGGCTCGCACGCTAACACCGTCCCCTGCCGGTCCCCCCTTCAACCGAGGTCGCCACCGGCGACGGGCAGCACCGTGCCCGTGATGTACGACGCCTCGTCGGAGGCCAGGAAACTGATCGCCGCCGCCTGCTCGTCGAGCGTGCCGTACCGCTTGAGGAGGGAAGAGGCGAGGGTCTGGTCGATGTGCGCCTGGAACCAGGCCTCCTCCCGCGCCGTCCGCCGCGGCGGGGTGCCCCGGGAGATCCGGCGCGGCGGCGCCTCGGTACCGCCCGGCGCGGTGGCCACGACCCGGACGCCCGCGCCGGCGTACTCGAGGGCGAGCGAGGCGGTCAGCGCGTTGATGCCGCCCTTGGCCGCCGAGTACGGGATGCGGTGGATGCCCCGGGTGGCCGCCGAGGAGACATTGACGATCACGCCCCGGCCCTGCCCGGCCATCGCGGGCAGCGCCGCACGGCAGCACCACAGTGTCGTCAGCAGCGAACGGGTGAGTTCCGCCTCGATCTCGGCGGCGGAGAACTCGGTGAACGGCTTGAAGCTGATCGCGCCGCCCACGTTGTTCACCAGCACGTCGATCCGGCCGTGCCGCTCCAGCGCGGCGGCGACCGCCGACTCCGCGCCCGCGTACGTCTCCAGGTCGGCGAGCACGGCGTGCGCCGCCAGCTCCGCGGCCGCCTCGCGCACCAGTTCCGACCGGTCCACCAGCGTCAGCTCCGCGCCCTCCGCGGCCAGCCGTCCGGCGACCGCGAGCCCGATGCCCTGGGCCGCCCCGGTGACCACCACCGACCGGCCCGCGAACCGTTCCGGGTGCACGCCCGCGCTCACGCCGCCTCCGCCGTGTCGTGCGGCACGGCCGGGGTGAACTTCTCGTAGTGGAAGCCCGCCGGGGTCACTCCCAGGGAGCCGATGTGGGCGCGGACGGCCTCGACCATCGGCGGCGGCCCGCACAGATAGACGTCGGCGTCACCGCCGTACAGGGCCGCCGCGTCCATCAGACCGGTCACGAAGCCCCTGTTGCGCGCGGTGCTCGACGGATCGGCCACGCAGTGGTCGAAGGTGAAGCCGTCGAGGGTCTCGGCGAGGGCCTCCAGCGTGTCCAGGTGGACGAGGTCCTGGTCGCTGGTCACCCCGTACAGCAGCCGCACCGGCTGCCCGGCCGGCCGTCGCGCCAGGCGCTCCAGCATGGACAGCAGCGGCGCCAGGCCGGTGCCGCCCGCAAGGAGCAGCGCGGGGCGCGTGAGATCCCGGAGATAGAAGCTTCCCATCGGGCCGGTGAACGTCAGCCGGTCGCCGATCCGGGCTCGTTCGCCCAGATACCCGGACATGGCACCGCCCGGCACGATCCGCACCAGGAAGGACAGCCGGCGCCGGCCCGGGTCCGAACTCATCGAGTACGAGCGGGTCAGCTCGGTCCCCGGCACCGCGATGTTGACGTACTGGCCGGGCAGGAAGTCCAGGCCCTCCCGGTCGTCGACGTCGAGCGTGAACCCGACGGTGCTGGGGGAGTGGCGGTGGACCCCGGCGAGCGTGGCGGCGAACGCGGCCGGTCCCGTCTTCGCCGCGGCCGAGGAGGAGTTGACGCGCAGCACGAGATCGCTGCGCGGGGTCATCTGGCAGGGCAGGCAGTAGCCCTGCGCGGCCTCGTCGTCGGTGAGTGCCTCGTCGATGTAGTCGCCGCCGTCGTAACTGCCCGAATCGCACCGGGACTTGCACGTCCCGCAGGCGCCGTCCCGGCAGTCCAGCGGAATGTTGATCCGGGCCCGGTACGACGCCTCCGCGACGGTCTCGTCCGGACGGCACTCGACGAACCGGGTGATGCCGTCCTCGAAGTTCAGGGCGACCTGAAAGGACATGCGGGAGCTCACTTCCGGGAGTTCAGACGTGGTGTTCAGACGTGGTAGACGTCGACGACGTGGTGCACGTAGTCGTTCTTCAGGACGACCCTCTTGCGGGCGATCAGCGGCTCGGGCCCGGAGACGTCGAGCGTGTAGTACGAGGTGCCGAAGTACGTGTCGACGGTCTGGTAGCGGTAGTACAGCGTGAACCAGTTGAAGCGGACTTCCACCACGTCGCCCTCGCCGCCGGTGACCTCGACGTTGGTGATGTTGTGGCCGGTGCGCGGCTCGGGCAGGCTGGTGGCGCTGGAGCGGTCGGTGCGGATCCGGAAGACCCGGTCCTCCAGACCGGCCCGGCTCGGGTAGTAGACCAGGGAGATCTCCCGCTGCGGGTCGGTCGTGAGTTCGTCGTCGTCGGCCCAGGCCGGCATCCAGAACTCGGCGTCGGGGCGGTAGCACTCCAGCCACTTCTCGAACTCGCGGTCGTCCAGGTAGCGGGCTTCGCGGTAGAGGAACTGCCGGATGCCCTCCAGCATCAACTCGTCGAGTGCCGCGGTCACTTCACCACCTCCAGGGCCTCGCGCAGGGTGTTCAGCCAGTAGCCGTGCTGGATGGGGTAGAGCCCCTCGTCCTCCGTGCGCACCCCGCTGGCGACCGGTGTGATTCCGATCTTCCTGGCGTCCTCGTCCGGACCGTCGATCCGGTGCACGGCACCCCGGCTGAGGTCGTTCCAGGGCATCGACCCGGCCAGGTACGTCTTCTGGCAGGAGCGGAACTCCTCCAGGTCGTCCGGAGTGGCCATGCCCGTGGCGTTGAAGAAGTCCTCGTACTGCCGGATCCGGCGGGCCCGGTCCTCGGCCGGCTCGCCCTTCGGGGCGATGCAGTAGATCGTCACCTCGGTCCTGTCGACCGAGATCGGCCGGAAGTGCCGGATCTGCGAGCTGAACTGGTCCATCAGATACACGTTCGGGTACAGGCAGAGATTCCTGGACACACCGATCATCCAGTCGGCCTTCTCCGCGCCGAACTCGGCCGCCAGTTCGTCGCGCTTGCCGTACAACGGCCGGTTCGTGGGGTCGAGCCACTTCGTCCACAGCAGCAGATGGCCGTGGTCGAAGGAGTAGAAACCGCCCTGCTGTTTGGACCAGCCGCCCGCGTCCATCGTCTTCGTGTCGTTCTTCGACTCGCCCGAGGTGCGGCGGGCCTGGGTGGCCGCGTAGTTCCAGTGCGTGGCGGACACGTGATAGCCGTCGGCGCCGTTCTCCGCCTGGAGCTTCCAGTTGCCGTCGTAGTGGTACGTCGACGAGCCGCGCAGTACCTCCAGGCCCTCCGGCGACTGGTCGACGACCATGTCGATGACGACCGCCGCGTCCCCGAGGTGCTCGCGCAGCGGCTTGACGTCCGCACTGAGCGAGCCGAACAGGAATCCGCGATAGCTCTCGAAACGGGCCACCTTCTTCAGGTCGTGCGACCCGTCGGTGTTGAACTGTTCCGGGTATCCCGCATCGCGCGGATCCTTCACCTTCAGCAGCCTGCCCGCGTTGCTGAACGTCCAGCCGTGGAACGGGCAGGTGAAGGTGGTGCGGTTGTCGGTCTTCCGCCGGCACAGCATCGCCCCGCGGTGGCTGCACGCGTTGACCAGGCAGTGCAACTCGCCCTGCTTGTCGCGGGAGACGACGACGGGCTGGCGGCCGATGTACGTCGTGAAGTAGTCCCCGATCTCCGGGATCTGGCTCTCGTGCGCGAGATAGACCCAGTTCCCCTCGAAGATGTGCCGCATCTCCAGCTCGAAGAGCTCCTCGTCGGTGAAGACACTGCGGCGGATGCGGTACACACCGCTGTCCGGGTCCTCCACGAGAGCGTCGTCGAGGATGGTCCGCGCCCGGCTGAAGTCCTCGGCCATGATCCCGTCCCTTTCGCTCCGCACAGGCCGCCCGGCGTTCAGCTGCCTGTTGCCGTTCCTTTTCAGCACCATGTCAGCGCGGTGAAGAGTCGGCCCCGGACATTCCCCCAGGGTTGACCCAGGGGGGTACTGATATCGCACACGTCTCAATACGATCCAATCAAGTATTTGTGCGGTATTGGACCGGCTCTCTACGCTGAGCGCATTCGAGGGCCCCGAAAAGGAGAGGGGCAGCCCGATGGAACTCAGGCACCTCCGGTATTTCGCGGTCGTCGCCGAGACCCGGCATTTCGGAAAGGCCGCGGAACGCCTGCACATGGCCCAGCCGCCGCTCTCCCAGGCGATCCGCCGCCTGGAATCGGAACTGGGCGTGGAGCTGTTCACCCGCACCACCCGGCAGGTCGCCCTGACCGGCGCCGGCGAGGTGTTCCGCAGGGACGCGGAGCACATCCTCAAGGCCGTCGACGAGGCGGTGGCACGGGTGGGCCGCTTCTCCGCCGGCGTCGAGGGGGTGCTCCGGGTCGGCCTGGCGGGCTCCGCCTCGTACCGCCAGCTGCCCGCCCTGGCACGGCTGCTGAAAAGGGAGTTGCCGCACGTGAGGATGGAGGTGCACACCGAGATGCTCACCCCCGCCCAGGAGGCCGGGCTGACGGAGCGCCGCCTCGACGTCGGCCTGCTGCGGCCGCCGGTCCGGCAGGAGGGCATCGCCCACCGCGCCCTCGCCGAGGAACCGCTCGTGGCCGCCGTACCCGCCGAGCACTGGCTCGCCGAGGCCGACCTCGTGCGCATCGAGCAGCTCCGGCACGAGGACTTCATCATGTACGGCGCCACGCTCGGCTCCGTCCTCAACGACGCCGTCGTGCGCAGCTGCCTCGCCTCCGGCTACTACCCGCACTGCGCCTACGAGGTCACCGAGACCTCCGCCGCCCTCGCTCTGGTCGCCGCCGGACTCGGCATCGCCGTCCTGCCCGACTCGGTCCGCTCGGCGCCCCGCGAAGGCGTCCTGTGCAAGGACATCGAGGACGCCCTGTCCGTACCGCTCGTCCTCGCCTGGCGCGAGGACGACGAGTCCCCGCTGCTGCGCAACCTCCTCACGGTGCTGGAGCGGAACGAGATGTTCCTCGAAGGACGTGCAGGACGCGACCGGCCCGACGGACGCGAAGGAGTTGCATGAAGATCGTCCGGGTGGAGGCCATCCCCTTCGCCATCCCCTACGCGAAACCGCTGCGGTTCGCGAGCGGCGAGCTGCACACCGCCGACCACGTCCTGGTCCGGGTGCACACCGACGAGGGCCTCACCGGCACCGCCGAAGCACCCCCGAGGCCGTACACCTACGGCGAGACCCAGGAGTCGATCGTCGCCGTCATCGACAAGATCTTCACCCCGCAGATCCTCGGCCTGACCGCCCTGGAACGGGAGGCCGTCCACGCCCGCCTGGACCGGACCGTCGGCAACCCCACCGCCAAGGCCGCCCTCGACATGGCCCTGTGGGACGTCCTCGGCCAGGCCGCCGGCATGCCGGTCTCCGGCCTCCTCGGCGGTTACACCGACCGGCTGCGGGTCAGCCACATGGTCGGCTTCGCCCCGGCGGCGGAGATGGTCGCGGAGGCGGAGCGCATCCGCGACACCTATGGCATCACCACCTTCAAGGTGAAGGTCGGACGCCAGCCCTACACGGAGGACGTCACCGCCTGCCGCGCCCTGCGCGAGGCCCTCGGCCCGGACGTCGACCTGTACATCGACGGCAACCGCGGCTGGACCGTCTCCCAGTCGGCGCGCGCCCTGCGCGAGATGGCCGACCTGGACCTCACCTTCGCCGAGGAACTCTGCCCCGCCGACGACGTACTGGGCCGCCGCTGGCTCGTCGCGCAGAGCCCGGTCCCCTTCATCGCCGACGAGAGCGCCACCCGGGCCGCCGAGGTGACCCGCGAACTCCTCGGCGGCTCCGCCACCGCCATCAGTGTCAAGACCGCCCGCACCGGCTTCACCGCCTCCCAGCGCGTGCTGCACGAGTGCGAGGGTCTCGGCGTGGAGGTGGTGATGGGCAATCAGATCGACGGCCAGATCGGCACGTTGTGCACGGTCGCCTTCGGGGCCGCGCACCGCTCCTCCTCGCGCCACCCCGGCGAGCTGTCCAACTTCCTCGACATGACCGACGACCTCCTCACCGAGCCGCTGACCATCGAGAACGGCACCCTGCGCAGCCGCGAGGGCGCCGGACTCGGCATCCACATCGACCCCGAGAAGCTGGCGCGCTACCGCCAGGACCGCTGACTCTCGCATTCCAGGGACGGGAACACCATGACCGACACAGCCACCGAGCAGACCGCCACCGCTGCCGCCTCCGGAGCCGCCGCCACCGAGCAGTTCCGCAGCAGGCAGCGCACCGGCACGGCCGACGCCGACACCCGGCGCGTCAACACCCTCGTCACCGAACTCCTCACAGCCGCCCACGACATCATCCGCCGCCACCACCTCACCTACGCCGAGTACGACGCCCTGAAGTCCTGGCTCATCCAGGTCGGCGAGGACGGCGAGTGGCCGCTCTTCCTCGACGTGTGGCTGGAACACGTCGTCGAGGAGGTCGCCAACGAGAGTCGCGAGGGCAACAAGGGCACCATCGAGGGCCCGTACTACGTCCCCGACGCCCCTGCCCTGCCCGCCGACACCACCCTGCCCATGCGCCAGGACGAGGCCGGCACCCCGCTCCTCTTCCAGGGCCGGGTGACGGGCGTGGACGGCACCCCGATGTCCGGCGCCGCCGTGGAGATCTGGCAGGCGGACGACGACGGCTACTACTCGCAGTTCGCCCCGGGCCTGCCCGAGTGGAACCTGCGCGGCACGGTCGTCGCCGACGACACCGGCCACTTCCGGATCCACACGATCCAGCCGGCCCCCTACCAGATCCCCACCGACGGCTCCTGCGGCCGCCTCATCGCCGCCGCGGGCTGGCACGCCTGGCGCCCCGCCCACCTGCACCTGAAGGTCTCCGCGCCGGGCCACCAACTGGTCACCACCCAGTTGTACTTCACGGGCGACGAGCACATCGCCGACGACATCGCCTCCGCGGTCAAGCCCGAACTGATCCTCGACCCCGGCCCGTCGGCGGACGGCACCGGCCGCGAGGTGACCTACGACTTCGTGCTCGACAAGGCGTGATGCACGGTGCTCTTCGCGGTACGCATGGACGTCTCGATCCCGCGCGACCTCGACCCCGAGGTCCGCGCGGACCTGGTGGCCCGCGAGAAGGCCTACTGCCAGGACCTGCAGAAGTCCGGGGAGTGGCGGTACATCTGGCGGTGCGTCGGCCAGTACGCCAACATCAGCGTCTTCGACGTGGCCGACAACGAGGCCCTCCACCGGATCCTCTGGAACCTGCCGCTCTTCCCCTACCTGACCGTCGAGGTCACCCCCCTGGCCCAGCACCCCTCGGACCTGGCGCTGGCGCGTATCCCGGGCACCTGAAGTCCCCTGGGAGGCGCAGGAGTTCCGCCGCGGCGGCCTTCACTTCCCCGGGAGCTGCTTCGCGATGTTCCCCACGGCAGCGGCCGCGAGGGCCGCGGCGTCGCCGCACAGGGTCTTCTGCGGCAGCGGTCCGTACACGGTCAGCTGGAACAGCTCCACGGTGTGCTCGCCGGCGGAGTCCGTGTACGTCCGGTGCGGTGTCCGTACCGTGCAACTGTCGTCCTCGGCCTCGTCCGCGACGACGTAGCTGCGGGTCCCGGCGACCCGCACCGGGGCACCGTCGTCCCCGTCCAGCGCGTTGTCCCGGCTGAACTGGATCTCCACGTCCCGGTTGCCGTCGTCGCCGGACCAGTCGCAGTCCCATCCGCCGAAGCTCCGGTCCTCGTGGCCCGCGTCGACGCCGGGCACGCGGGTGAGGTCGGCCGCGTCGAGCAGGATGCAGGCATCGACGCGGGCCAGGGAGTCCGCGGCCGGCGGTGCGGTGCGGCGGGGCACCGGGCCGTCGTCCAGGATGCCGACCACGTGGTCGGTGGCGGCGTCGGCCATTCCGCAGGGGTCGGGGGCGACCTTGCCGAGCTTCTTGCCGATGATCCGGATCTGGTGGTGGTCGGCCGTGAACACGGCCCGCTCACAGGAGTCGTCGTCCGGCTTGAGGCTCACGACCGTGATGCGGCCGACGACACGACTGGTCAGGTCGCCCTCGTAGCTGTCCTGGTCCGCGTCGAGGTTGACCTGGACGTCGGCGTTGTCGTCGCCGCTGTGGTTCTTCACCAGGACGTCGCAGCGATCGATCTCCCCGTAGTCCGGGTCGAGTTCGGTGTCGCCGAAGCGGCTCAGGGAGGCGGCGTCCAGCAGCTTGCAGGGGTCGGCCGTGCGGGCCTCGCCCATCCAGCCGGCGGCCTGCGCCGTGGTCGTGGGTTTCGCGTCGGCGGCGGGGGCCTTGTCGCCCTTGTGGTCCGCGTCCCACGGGGCGGACAGGAGCAGTCCGGCCGTCACCGCGGACGCGGTGGCGACGGCGGCGATCAGCAGCGGGCGGCGGCGACGGCGCACCGGGCGCGGCAGCCGTAACGTCAGCGGGGCCAGGTCGAGGGTGCGACGGTCGCGCAGGTGCGCGACCGGGGCGTCTGCCTTCAGCAGGAGTCTGCGTGCCCGCGCGGCGTCGGGACGGCGGCGGGGGTCCGACTCCAGCAGGGCCGCGAGGGGTTCGGTCAGCGGGCCCGCCCGGCGCGCGGGCTCGACACGGCCCTCGATCGCCCGGGCGACGTACGCCAGGGGGTGGTCGGCCTCGCCGTACGGCGACCGGCCCTCGACCGCCGCGAACAGCGAGGCGCCCAGCGAGAACACGTCGGCCTTCTCGCCGGGCGGCCGCCCCTGCGCCACCTCGGGGGCGAGATAGCGGGGTTTGCCCCGCACCGAGCCCGTCGTGCTCTGCGTGGCGTCGCTCCGCAGGGCCCGGGAGATCCCGAAGTCGGTGAGGCGCGCGACCCCCTCGGCGGTGACGAGGATGTTCTCCGGCGTCACGTCGCCGTGCACCACGCCCTCGGAGTGGGACTTCGCCAGCGCGTCCGCGATCTGGCAGCCGACGGAGCCGACGTCCTCGGGGGAGAGGGGACCGTCCGCCGCCATGAGCTGGGCGAGGCTGCGGGAGGGCACGTACTCCATGACGATCCAGCAGGTGGCGCCCTCGTCGACGAAGTCGAAGACGCCAACGATGTGCGGATGGTGCAGCCGCCCCGCGTTGCGCGCCTCGCCCATCAGCCGCTGCGCGGCCCTGGGGTCGTCCAGGCGCGCGCACTTGACCGCCACCCGCCGCTGCAACCGCTCGTCCCAGGCCCGCCAGACGACACCCATCCCGCCCCGGCCGATGGTCTCCTGCAGAACGTACCGGCCGGAGATCCTGTCCCCGGCCCCGGGTTCCACCAGCACCGCCCCGCCCTCCCCGCACGTCACCTGTGTGGTGACAACTCACGGTGGCGGAGTGCAGTCACCCGTGATCTCTCCCACAGGGCCTCGAAGGTGCCGTCTCATGACCCTCACAACGTCCCTCACGGGAGCGGGTCGCCGAACGCTTCGGCGTCCGAATCGTCGTGACCGTCCTCCGGCGTCTCGGCCGCTCCCTCCGGCAGCAGGAAGGCGGTGAGCGCGGCCGTGTCGTCCTGCAACTGGTCGTGGCTGTAGTCCAGCAGGTCCTGATGGAGCCGTTCCAGCAGCTCCGGGGGCGGCATCGGACCCCACGAACGCAGCCGCTGGAGCAGCGGGTAGAAGTCGCCGGCGGGATCCCGGGTCTCCGTGACCCCGTCCGTGTACAGGAGCAGTTGGTCGCCGGGGCCGAAGGAGTAGGTCTCGACGCGGTACGGATCCCCGACCAGCATGCCGAGGTTCAGCGGCGGACCCGGCTGCCCCCGGTCCAGTTCGCTCACCTTGCCGGGCCGGATGAGCAGCGGTGGCGGATGGCCGCAGTTGAGGATGCGGACGATCCTCTCGTCCTCGGGGATCTCGGCGAACACGGCGGTCACGAACCGCTCACCGAGTTCGGTCCCGCCCAGCCGGTCGGCCCGGCGGGTCATGCTGGTGTCCACCCGCTCCACCAGCGCACGCAGGTCGGGTTCGTCGTGCGCGGCCTCGCGGAACGCGCCCAGCATCGCCGCCGCGGTCTCCACCGCGAGCAGCCCCTTGCCCCGCACGTCCCCGATGAGCAGCCGTACCCCGTGCGCGGTGGGGACCGCCTCGAAGAGGTCGCCGCCGATGCGTGCCTCCGCGGCGGCGGACAGGTAGAAGCTCTCAAGGAGCAGGTTCCCGATCCGGTGCGGGACCGGTCTGAGCAGGACGCGTTGCGCGATCTCCGCCACGAACCGGACGTCGGCCAGGGTGCGTTCCCGGCGGATCCGGTGCGCCGCCAGGATCGCGCCCAGGGCGCCCACCAGGGCCGTGCACGCGTACGCGGCCACATAGTGCCGTTCCCACAGGTAGCCGACGGCGCGCCCGGCACAGCACGAGGTTCCGGCCAGTAAAAGTTCGAGGCCGATGCCGAACACGGTGGCGACGGCGACGACGAGGGGCGGGTGAGCGAAGGCGGTCACCAGGGGCAGGGCGATCAGTACGAAACTCACCGGCCACTGCACCGGAGTGACCGGTTCGATCAGCAGTACGACGGCGACGTACAGGACCGGTAGCCAGCGCATCCACGCGGGGGGCGCGGGCAGTGGTGGGTTGGGACCGTCGTACCTCACCCGGGACTCCTGGCATACGAATCTAGACAAGACGGCCAGCCTCCCGGGCCGTTGCCCGGCACGCCGGTGATTGCTCCACCCAGCGGCATGTTCCGATGCCCACAGCAGCATTCGATGCAGACGTCGAAACATTCGGTAATTCGGAACCTCGCCAGTGGATCATATCTCCGCCTCGCTTCGGCATTTTTGATCTACGATCCGCTGAATGGGTGCACCAACTGGGGATATGGGCGAACGGGTGAATCGAAGGTTTCGAAATAACTACCGAAACTGTTGACAGGTGACATGGGCAGACCAACACTCCCGACCAGGTCACACCCGCACAGGCCACACGAGGAGGCAACCCATGAACCCGCTCGACCACGCCCTGAGCCGCAGGAGTGCCGGCGCCCTGCTGCTGGGCGCCGCCGCCGGGCTGGCCCTGCCCGGCACCGCCCGGGCCGCCACGGTCGTCACCACGAACCAGACCGGCACCAACAACGGCTACTACTACTCGTTCTGGACCGACGCCCAGGGCACGGTCTCCATGGCCCTGGGCTCCGGCGGCAACTACAGCACCGGCTGGAGCAACACCGGCAACTTCGTCTGCGGCAAGGGCTGGAGCACCGGCGCCCGCCGCAACGTGACCTACTCCGGCAGCTTCAGTCCCTCCGGCAACGGCTACCTGTCCCTCTACGGCTGGACCTCGAACCCGCTCGTCGAGTACTACATCGTCGACAACTGGGGCACCTACCGGCCCACCGGAACGTACAAGGGCAGCGTCACCAGCGACGGCGGCACCTACGACATCTACCTGACGACGCGGTACAACGCCCCGTCCGTCGAGGGCACCAAGACCTTCAACCAGTACTGGAGCGTCCGGCAGTCCAAGCGGACCGGCGGCACCATCACCACCGGCAACCACTTCGACGCCTGGGCCCGGGCCGGGATGTCCCTCGGCAGCTTCAGCTACTACCAGATCCTCGCGACCGAGGGCTACCAGAGCAGCGGCAGCTCGAACATCACGGTGGCGTGATGAGTGCCGTAGCGGAACGCTCGTCACGTCCCCTGGTGGCAACCGCCGCCGCCGTCGCGCTGGCCGCCGCGGGCACCCTCGCCGTCGGCGCAGCCCCCGCTCACTCCGCCACCTGCGCCGGCTACGTCGGCCTCACCTTCGACGACGGGCCGTCCACCGCCCACACACCGGGCCTGCTCAGCGCCCTGAAGGCGAACGGGCTGCGGGCCACCATGTTCAACGAGGGCCAGTACGCGGCCGCCTACCCCGCCCAGGTCAAGGCCCAGGTCGGCGCGGGCATGTGGGTCGGCAACCACAGCTACACCCACCCGCACCTCACCCAGGAGACCCAGGCGCAGATCGACTCGGAGATCTCCCGCACCCAGTCGGCCGTCGCGGCGGCCGGCGGCGGGACACCGGTCCTGTTCCGGCCGCCCTACGGCGAGACCAACGCGACCGTGCGGGCGGGCGAGGCCAAGTACGGGCTCACCGAGATCATCTGGGACGTCGACTCGCAGGACTGGAACGGCGCGAGCACCGACGCGATCGTGCAGGCCGTCTCCCGGCTCACCGGCGGTCAGATCATCCTCATGCACGAGTGGCCGGCCAACACCCTGGCCGCGATCCCGCGCATCGCACAGACCCTCGCGGCCAAGGGGCTGTGCTCCGGGCGGATCTCCCCGCAGACCGGCCGCGCGGTCGCGCCCTGACAGAGCGGTGGCACGAGTGGCGCGGCGGCCCGTCAACCGCCGCGCCACCCTCATGACTTCGGATGAACGGGGATCGCCCGCCCGCCTCGCGTCGATAGGTTCGCCACCGTGGACTACTACGACCTGGGCAGTCACGGCCGGCGCGTGACGACTTCGTCCGCCGCAGCACAGACCTGGTTCGACCGGGGGCTGAACTGGACCTACGCCTTCAACCACGAGGAGGCCGTCCGCTGTTTCGAGGCGGCCGGCGCGGCGGATCCGGACTGCGCCATGGCCGACTGGGGCGTCGCCTACGCCCTCGGCCCCAACTACAACAAACCCTGGGAGTTCTTCGACCCGGAGGACCTCATGCACACGGTGGAGCGCACGCACGCCGCCGTGGAACGCGCCCACGCCAAGGCCGCGCACGCAACTCCCGTCGAACGCGCCCTCATCGAGGCGCTGCGCGCCCGGTACCCGCAGGCCGCGGCCCCGGACGCGGCGGCCTGCTCGGTGTGGAACACCGCCTATGCCGACAGCCTGCGCACCGCCTACGAACTGGCGCCCGACGACCTCGACGTCGCGACCCTCTACGCGGACGCCCTGATGAACCTCACCCCCTGGCAGCTCTGGGACATCCGCAGCGGCCGGCCGGCCGACGGGGCCCGTACGGAGGAAGCCAAGGCCGTGCTGGAGCGCGCCCTCGGGACGGAAGCCGGCACCAGGCACCCCGGGCTGCTGCACCTCTACATCCACCTCATGGAGATGTCGCCCACGCCCGAGACCGCCCTGCCGGTCGCCGACCGGCTGCGCAACCTGGTGCCCGATGCCGGGCACCTCCGGCACATGCCCTCGCACCTGGAAGTCCTCTGCGGCGACTACCGGCGCGTCGTCTCGGACAACGCCGCGGCCGTCGCCGCCGACGAGAAGTACCAGGCCCGCGCCGGCGCGATGAATTTCTACACCCTCTACCGCTGCCACAACCTGCACTTCGGGATCTACGGCGCGATGTTCCTGGGCCGCCTCCAGGACGCCCTCAAGACGGCCGAACGGCTCGAAGCCGCCGTACCGGAGGAACTGCTGCGGGTGCAGAGCCCGCCGATGGCCGACTGGCTGGAGGGCTTCCTGGCGATGCGGGTGCACGTCCTGGTCCGCTTCGGCCGCTGGGACGACATCCTGCGGCTGCCGCTGCCCGCCGACTCCCGGCTGTACTGCGTGACCACCGCGATGCTGCACTACGCGCGCGGTGTCGCCCACGCGGCCACGGGCCGGATCGCCGAAGCCGAGACCGAGCGGGCCCGCTTCCGGGAGGCGGTCGCCGCCGTCCCGGAGACCCGCATGCTGTTCAACAACACCTGCGTCGACATCCTGGCGATCGCCTCCGCCATGCTCGACGGCGAACTCGCCTACCGCAAGGGCGACTTCGACACGGCCTTCGCCGATCTGCGCCGATCCGTCGACCTGGACGACAACCTCCCGTACGACGAACCGTGGGGCTGGATGCAGCCCACCCGGCACGCCTACGGCGCCCTGCTCCTCGAACGCGGCCGGATCGCCGAGGCCGAGGCGGTCTACCGCGCCGACCTCGGCCTGGACGACACCCTGCCCCGGCCGTTGCAGCACCCGGGCAACGTCTGGGCCCTGCACGGCTTCCACGAGTGCCTGCGGCGGCTTGGCAAGGAGGGCGAGGCGCGGATCGTGTCGCAGCAGCTGAAGCTCGCGGCGGCCACGGCGGACGTGCCGATCAGGGCGTCGTGCTTCTGTCGGGCGGAGTGCTGCGGCTCGCTGTAGGCGGTGCGATGGGCCGTCGGGTGTCCGCGGCGCCGTGGTGGCTGGTCGCGCAGTTCCTCCCCCAGCCTTCGGCCGGGGGTACCCCCAGCGCCCCTGACGGGGCGCTAGAGCG
>NZ_JBEOYD010000080.1:0-23765 GCF_040296885.1 Streptomyces sp. NPDC001980
ATCTCCGCCTCGGGTCGGGCACAAGTCCGGCCTCTCACGCGTTACGTGCGCTGGCCCGCGCCCCTAAAGGGGCGGCTCCACCGGCGCCCCCGAAGGGGCGCGGGGAACTGCGCGACCAGCCACGATGGCGCCGCACCCGACCGACGGCCTGCTACGGCGACTCCCCAAGCAGCCGTACCAGTTCGATCCGGGATCGAATCCCCAACCGGCTGAAGACCCCCCGCAGATGGTGGTCGATGGTGCGGGGGCTGAGGTTGAGCCGGTCGGCGATCTCGCGGTTGGTGGCGCCCTCGGCGGCCATCCGGGCCACCATCAGCTGCTGGGCGGTCAGCGCGGCGGCCGGGTCGGTCCCGGAGTGCGGGGTCAACGGGGTGCCCAGGGCGCGGAGTTCGGCGCGCGCCTGGGCGGCGCAGTGCGGGGCGCCGAAAGACTCGAAGGCCTCCAGGGCACTGTGCAGCCGGTCGCGGGCCTCGGTGCGCTGCCGCAGCCGGCGCAGCGCACCGCCGAACAGCAGCTCGGTGCGGGCACGTTCGAAGTCCCGGGTGCCGCGGGCGTGCAGGTCCAGTGCGGCCCGGTAGTGCTGGACGGCCTCGGCGCCGGGGGCGAGCAGGGCCCGGCAGCGGGCGCTGAGCGCGAGGTCGTCGGGGCTGCGGACGGCGGTGGCCCAGCGGTGGTAGTCGGCGTGCGCGGCGCGGGCGACCCGGGTGTCGCCGGTACGGACGGCGGCCTCGACGTAGTGCGGGGTGGCCAGGTGCCGGATGGCCCGGTGGCCGTGTCCGGGGCCGAACCCGGCGAGGGCGCGCAGTCGGGCGGCCGCCGCCGGGAAGCGGCCGTTGGTCAGGTCGAGGAAGGCGAGCGCCCACTGTGCGAGGGCGGCGGGCAGGCCCAGTCCGTGCGCCCGGGCGTGCGAGCGGGCGGCCGCCGCGCGCTCCCGGCAGGCCTCCTCGTCGCCGGTGACGGCGGCGAACATGGCGAGCGCGGCCTGGAGATGGCAGGCCCCGTTGTCCTGCCCGGTGGCGTGGGCCTGGCGCAGGGCCTCGCGGGCGGCGGCCTCGGCGGCCCGGGGGCGCCCGGTCCAGAAGTCGGCGTAGGCACGGAACTCCATGGCCTGGGCGACCGTCCCGGGGATGCCGCGCGACCGGGCGGAGGCGGCGGCCCGGAGGGTGGCGGTGACGGCCCGGGTGTGGTCGCCGAGCATCAGCGCGGCGATGCCGGAGTGGATCAGCAGGCCGGGGTCGCCGCCGGGCCCGCAGCGGCCGGCGGTGCCCTTGAGGAGGACGCGGGCGTCGGCGTAGCGGCCTTCGACGGCGCAGGCGAGGGCGGCGAGGATGCCGGACGGCGGGAGGTCCAGCCACTGGGCCAGGACATGGGCCTCGCGGCAGCGTCTGAGGTCGCCGGTGTAGACGGCGGCCTCGGTGGCGAGGGCGAGGAGTTCCACGGCATCGGCGGAACGTTCCTGCCTGACGGCGGCGGTGAGCAGGGCGTCGAAGGCCTCGGCGGCGTTGCCCGCTCTGAGGGCGAGGACGCCGTTGAGGGCGGAGTTGTCCGTACGGGCGGCGAGCCGTCTCGCCCGGTCGGGCTCTCCGGAGCGCCAGGCGTCGGCGGCGGCCAGGGCGAGCAGCCGGGCCTCCTCGACCGGGTCGGGGCAGAGGTCGGCGGCCCGTTCGGCGAGGGCACGGGCCAGGGCGGGGCGCCCTTCGGAGCGGGCCCGGTCGGCGGCGGTGCGCAGCTCCGCCGCGAGCCGGGCGCTCGGGCCCAGTGCGGCGGCGCCCCGGTGCCAGGAGCGGCGGGCCGTTTCGCCCTTGCCGCCGAGCACCCGGGTGAGCAGCAGGTGGGCTTCGCGTCGGTCGGCCGCCGAGCCGGTCTCGTAGGCGGCGATCCGGGTCCAGGGGTCCCGGAAGAACACCCCGCCGGCGCTGGCGTGGGCGACCCCGGCCGCCTCGGCCGCCTCCAGCGGGCGGGTGTCGAGCCGGCCGGCGGTGACCGCGCGCAGGAAGGCGTGGGTGGCCACCGGGTACTGGTCGGCGGCGGCGAGCAGCAACAGCAGCCGGGTCTCGTCGGGCAGTGCTCGGATCTCCCGGCGCAGGGCATGGAGCAACCCCGGTGCCAGTTCGGCCGGTTCGACCGGCAGCGGGTCGGCGCCGGCGGCCTGCCGTTCGGTGAGGCGCGGCACGAGTTCGGCCACGGCGCGCTGGTCCTCGTATACGACTCGTGTCACCCGGGCACGGACGCCCTCGGGGAGCGTCGAAGCCGGGCAGGGCCCCGCTTCGGTCGGCTGCGGTGGCGAAGTGCGGTCAAGGTGTGGGGGGTTCACCGGTATCACCACACGAATGACGTTACTGGCGAGTTAGTTGATTCGTAAAGACTGGCGACTTCACCGATGCGGCGCGCGTAGACCCGTCCCGACACTCCTGAACAACCCCACCCGTTTCAGGAGGCATCATGCAACGCGCCAAGCGTCGCATCGCAACCGCTCTGTCGGCGATAGCCGGTTCGCTCCTTCTGTCCCTCCCCCTGAGTGCCGGCACCGCGCACGCGGCGAGCCACGACCCGATCGTGTTCGTGCACGGTCTGAGCAGCGACTCCAGCAGCTGGAACGACTGGATCGCGGACTTCGAGGCGGACGGCTACTCGTCCTCCGAGCTGTACGCGATCTCGTACGACTGGACGAAGTCCAACGTCACCACGGCCTCGACGCTGTCGACCTACATCCAGTCCGTCCTCTCCAAGACCGGTGCCTCGAAGGTCGACCTGGTGGTGCACTCCATGGGTGCGCTCAACAGCCGCTACTACCTCAAGAACCTCGGCGGGACCTCGTACGTGGACCACTTCGTGTCGGTCGCCGGGGTGAACCACGGGACCAGCGTCGCCTCGCTGTGCGGGTGGCTCTACACCTCCTGCAAGGAGATGACGACCGGCAGCTCGTTCCTGACCGCCCTGAACTCCGGTGACGAGACGCCCGGCAGCGTCTCGTACGCGGCGTACTGGTCGGACTGCGACGCGGCGATCGACCCGGACACCTCGGCGGAGCTGAGCGGGGCGACCAACGTCGACGTCGGCTGCATCTCGCACACCGACATGAACAACGACTACGGCGTCTACGAGCAGGTGCGCGACTTCATCGGCTGAGCCGTTCGCGGCAGCGGGGGTGCGACGGGCCGTAACGGGGGACAATCACCGTAGACCTGCTTCCGTCCGGAGGTCTGGAGACCTGAGGGTCTGGAGGTCGTCATGCGGCTGTTGTCCGCCGGCGCCGGGACACCGGTGCGGGATCCCGTCCACCACCCGCTGTTCGCGCGTTTCTATGCCCGCTGCAGCGTCACCGCCGAGACCGGTCTCGGTATGGCGGCGATCCGGGAGCGGCTGCTCTCCGGGCTGTCCGGGCGGGTGATCGAGATCGGCGCGGGCAACGGGCTCAACTTCGCCCGGTACCCCGGTTCGGTCGCGGAGGTCGTGGCGATCGAACCGGAGCGCACCCTGCGGCAGTTGGCAGCCGATGCCGCTGTGCGCGCCGACGTCCCGGTGGACGTGGTGCCGGGCGCGGCGGAGGCGCTGCCGGTGAAGAGCGAGGCGTTCGACGCGGCGGTGCTCTCGCTGGTGCTGTGCAGTGTCCGGGATGTGCAGCGGGCGCTCGCGGAGGTACGGCGGGTGCTGCGGCCGGGCGGTGAGCTGCGGTTCTTCGAGCACGGCGCGGGCGGTGGCCCGGCGATGAGGTTCACCCAGCGGGCCCTGGACCGGACGGTGTGGCCGCTGCTGGTCGGCGGCTGCCATCTGTCCCGGGAGCCGGTCGCCGAACTGCGCGCGGCCGGGTTCGAACTCGGCCCCTACCGCCGGGTGTTCCTGCCGGAGAACGGCCCTCGGCTGCCCTCCTCGTTCTGCGCGCTGGGTGTCGCCCGCAAGCCCGCCGAAGCGTGAGCACCGGCGTCGCCGGACCGCTCACAGGCTCCAGCGGCGCAGTTCCTCCGCGATGTCGGCGACGCCCGCCTGGCCGTTCTTGACCAGCCGGGCCAGGTCGCGGACCTGCTCGGGCGAGGTGGCGACCTTGAGGCCGCTGGCGACCAGGTAGGCGTAGGCGACCGAGGACGCGAACAGGGCGTTCGAGCGCTCCAGGGCCGGGACGTGGATCAGAAGCTGGAGCAGGGCGGCGGCCCGGGCGTGCGGGGTGTCGTAGACGGGGACGTCGAATATCTCGGCCTGATGCCTGGCGACGGCGGCGATCAGCGCACCCCAGTCGGTGACCTGCGGGTCACCCGGGGTCTTCTGTTCGGCGAGCATGAGAAGCCAGGCGAGGTCGATCGTCAGGTCGCTCAAGGGATCAGTGACGACCTTCGGTCTTGTCAGTGATGTCGGCATCGCGCGTCTCGCCGAACTCCTCGGCGAAGACGGACTCGTACTGCTTCATGAAATCGGCGGCGGCCTCGACGAACGTGCGGCCGGCCTCACCCGTGTCCTGCATGACCAGTTCCTCTATGTAGCGGTTGACGCTCACACCACGCGCGAGAGCGCGCTCGCGGGCCGCTTTGGCGGTGCCCTCGTCCACGCGCACGTTCAGCTGGGTCTTCGCCATACCTCGAAGCTAGCGCGGATGCGCTAGCAATGCCAGCGCGCATCGGAATCGAAAAGTGATACCGGCTGTGGGACGGGTCACACTACGCTCGACCCGGACAAAGAGGTCGGGTGAAGTCGCGTGACACGGGGAGGCAGTCTTGTCCACAGCAGCTGCGGAGGCGCCCGCCGCCGACGGGGTCGCGGCCCGTGCTCGCGGGCTGACCAAGGCGTACGGCGCGGGTGAGACGGCGGTGCTCGCACTGGACTCGGTGGACGTGGACATCGCGCGTGGCCGCTTCACCGCGGTCATGGGGCCCTCGGGCTCCGGCAAGTCCACGTTGATGCACTGCCTGGCGGGGCTGGACACCGTGTCGGCCGGTCAGGTCTGGCTCGGCGGGACCGAGATAACCGGGCTGCGGGAGCGCGAGCTGACACGGCTGCGCCGGGACCGGATCGGGTTCATGTTCCAGTCGTTCAACCTGATCCCGACGCTGAACGCCGCCGAGAACATCACCCTGCCCATGGACATCGCGGGCAAGAGGCCCGACGAGAAGTGGCTGGACCAGGTCATCGACACGCTCGGGCTGCGGGACCGCCTCAAGCACCGGCCCGCCCAGCTCTCCGGCGGTCAGCAGCAGCGCGTGGCCTGTGCGCGGGCGCTGGCCTCCCGCCCGGAGCTGATCTTCGCCGACGAGCCGACCGGGAACCTGGACTCACGGGCGGGTCTGGAGGTGCTGGGCTTCCTGCGGGAGGCGGTCGACCAGCTCGGCCAGACGGTCGTCATGGTGACCCACGACCCGGGCGCCGCCGCCCACTCCGACCTGGTCCTCTTCCTCGCGGACGGCCGGATCGTGGACCGGATGGAGGAGCCGACGGCGGACGCCGTACTCGAACGAATGAAGCGATTCGACGTCGGACGCGGGTCCGCTGGGCCCGAGGAGGACTGACCCGGTGCTCAAGGCAACCCTGCGCAGCTTCCTCGCGCACAAGGGACGGCTGATGCTGTCCGCGCTGGCCATCGTGCTGTCCGTGGCGTTCGTCTCGGGCAGCCTGATCTTCTCCGACACCGTCACCCGCACCTTCGACCGGCTGTTCGCCTCCACCTCCGCCGACGTCACGGTGGAGCCGAAGCAGGACCTCAAGTCGTCGGTGCCGACCGGCGCCGTCCAGACCGTGCCGGCCTCGCTTGCGGGCGAGGTGGCGAAGGTCGCCGGGGTCGCGGACACCCACGCGGACGTCTCCGTGCAGAACATCGTGGTGGTCGACAGCCACAACAAGTCGGTCGGCCCGACCACCGGCGCCCCGACCATCGCCACGGACTGGTACCTCACCCACCGCAGCCCCGTGAAGCTCACCTCGGGCCACGCCCCGCAGGGCGCCGGCCAGGCGCTGCTCGACGCGGACACCGCCGACAAGAAGCACGTGCGCATCGGCGACACGCTGACCGTGCAGGCCCAGCCCGGCACCTTCAAGGTGGAGATCGTCGGCATCGCCACCTTCACCACCACCAACCCCGGCGCCGCCCTGGTCTTCCTCGACCCGGCGGTGGCCGCGAAGGAGCTGCTGGGCTCCCCCGGCCGGGCCACCAGCATCTCGGTGGACGCGGCGCAGGGGGTGACGGACGCCCAGCTCAAGAGCCGTATCGGCGCGGCGATCGGGACCGGGACGTACGACCTGAAGACCGCCGACGAGCAGGCCAAGTCGTCGGCCGCGGACCTCGGCGGATTCCTCGACGTCATCAAGTACGTGATGCTGGGATTCGCCGGAATCGCCACCCTGGTGGGCGTCTTCCTCATCGTCAACACCTTCTCCATGCTGATCGCCCAGCGCACCCGTGAACTGGGGCTGCTGCGCGCCCTGGGCGCCGACCGGCGGCAGGTGCGGCGGTCGGTGCTCACCGAGGCGGTGCTGCTGGGTCTTGTCGGTTCGACGCTGGGTCTGGGCGCCGGGGTCGGGCTGGCGTTCGGGCTGATCAAGCTGATGAGCGCGTTCGGGATGAACCTCAAGGCCACCGAGATGGTCATCGGCTGGGGCACACCGGTCGCGGCGTACGTCGTGGGCGTCGGCGTCACCTTCGTCGCCGCGTATCTGCCCGCCCGGCGCGCGGCCGGCGTGTCGCCGATGGCGGCGCTCGCCGACGCCGAGATCGCCGGGATCGGCAAGCCGTTGAAGGTGCGGGCGATCGTGGGCACGGTCGTCGGTGCGATCGGGGCCGCGGCCCTGGCCGGCTGCGCGACGGCCACGAAGACCGCCTCCGCCGCCTCGCTGCTCGGCCTCGGGATCGTCCTGACCCTGATCGCGACGGTCATCGCGGGCCCGCTGCTGGTCCGGCCGGTGATCCGGGTCCTGGGCGCGGCCTTCCCCGCCCTCTTCGGCTCGGTCGGCCGGATGAGCCAGCGCAACGCCCTGCGCAACCCGCGCCGTACCGGCGCCACCGCCGCCGCGCTCATGGTGGGGCTCGCCCTGGTCGGCGGGATGTCGGTGGCCAGCGCCTCCATGTCCAAGTCCTTCGACCAGCAGATCGACAAGACGCTGGGCGCCGACTTCGTCGTCCAGAACAGCAACTTCCTGCCGTTCACCCGGGAGATCACCGACAAGGTGCGCGGTACGGAGGGCGTGGGGCTCGTCGTACGGCAGCGGTTCACGCCGGTGGCGGTACGGCTGCCGGACGGCAAGCGGGTCACCACGACCGCCGCCGGATACGACCCCCAGGTCGACGAGGTCGCCCATGTCGCCTACAAGGGCGGCGACACCGCGGCCGCGCTGGCCGCCGGCAGCCTCGGCATGGACCTCACCTTCGCCGAGGACCACAAGGTGCGCCTCGGCAGCGTGCTCCCGGTCGAGTTCCCGGGCGGCAAGCGGGCCGAGATGAAGGTGGGCGCCCTCACCGACCAGGACAGCGGCAGCGGCTTCGGCACGCAGGGCGGGCTGTTCTTCGGCATCGCCACCGTGGAGAAGTACGTCCCCGACGGCCAGGACTCGTCGCTGTACGTCAACCGGGCCCCGGGCACCAGCGCCGACCAGCTGCGCTCGCGGCTGGAGCAGACGCTGGCGCCCTACCCGCAGGTCCAGGTCCGCGACCAGGCCGACTACAAGAAGCTGGTGCACGACCAGATCGCCGTGCTGCTCTACCTCGTGTACGCGCTGCTCGGGCTCGCGATCGTGATCGCGGTGCTCGGGGTGGTCAACACCCTGGCCCTGTCGGTCGTGGAGCGCACCCGGGAGATCGGGCTGCTGCGCGCCATCGGGCTGGGGCGGCGGCAGTTGCGCCGGATGATCCGGCTGGAGTCGGTGGTGATCGCGGTGTTCGGCGCGGTGCTGGGCCTCGCGCTCGGCCTGGTGTGGGGCGTGTGCACCCAGCAGGTCCTGGCGCTCCAGGGCATGAAGGCCCTCGCCGTCCCGTGGGGCACGATCGTCGCGGTCGTGATCGGCTCGGCGGTCGTGGGCATCGTGGCCGCGCTGCTGCCGGCGTTGCGCGCATCGCGGATGAACGTGCTGGCGGCCATCGCGCACGAATGACTCAGGTCGCCGCACGAGTGGTTCAAGTCGCCCACTGCTGAGGAGAGCCGATACAGATGCCGCGTCCGTTCCGCTTCGGGGTCAACCTGCTCACGCCCGCGTCGGCCGACGAGTGGCGCGCGAAGTGCCGGCGCGCAGAGGAACTCGGGTACGACGTCATCCTCGTCCCCGACCACCTCGGCATGCCGGCGCCCTTCCCGGCGCTGGTCGCGGCGGCCGAGGCGACCGAACGTCCGCGGCTCGGCACGTTCGTGCTCAACGCGGGCTTCTGGAACCCCGTGCTGCTGGCCCGCGAGGTGGCGACGACCGCCGCGCTGACCGGCGGCCGTCTCGAACTCGGGCTCGGCACCGGCTATGTACAGGCGGAGCACGACCGGGCCGGGCTGCCGTTCGGCTCGCCGCGTGAGCGGGTGGCCCATCTCCGGCGCACGGTTGACGAGTTGCTGAAGTCGGACGGGGCGGAGGTGCCGCTGCTGATCGGCGGCAACGGCGACCGGATGCTGCGGCTGACCGCCGAGCACGCGGACATCGCGGCCTTCGCCGGGGCCCGCTTGGTGCCGGGGAACACGGAGGGCCGGCTGGATCCGGTCACGGCCGAGGAACTGGATGAACGGGTGGGCCGCTACCAGGAGTTGGCGGCATCGCGTGCCGAACCCGCCGAACGGAACCTGCTCATCCAGATCGTGGCGGTCACCGACGACCCGGCGTCCGCGCTCGGCCCGCTGCTGGAGCGGCGACCCGAGTTGACCTTGGAGCAGGCCCTCGCCCTGCCCACCGTCCTCGTCGGCACGCTGGAGGAGGTCGCCGGGCGGGTGCGAGGACTGCGCGACCGGTACGGGTTCTCGTATCTGACCGTCCTGGAGCCGTACATGGAGGCGTTCGCCCCGGTGCCGGCGGAGCTGTCCGCCTAGGGGAATCAGCCGGTGGGCGAGGGGGCGGGGCGAGAGCTCAGTGGGTCACGGCCGAATGCCGAAGGGCCCGAGTACGCCGGCGTCGATCCGCAGCGACTCCAGCAGGGCGGCGGCGTTGTCATACGTGAAGACGTCGGCCGCCGCCAGCTTGCCGAGGTACTTCGCGGCGACCGGATCGGCCGCGGTCCGCGCCACCGCGTCGAGGTAGGTCCTGAAGATCGCCCAGGCGTTCCCGGCCGGCCCGTACTCCCGGAAGTACGGCGCGGGGTCGACCGACTTGACGGCGGACCGGACGGCGGCCTCCAGGTCGGCCATGTACTCCTTCTGCAGCTCGCCGTCGGCCCGGACCCCGAGGCGGCCGAGATGGCCTCCGACCAGAGTGGTCCAGGGATAGGACAGCGCCACGTCGTGCGCCTTGATCCAGGCGGGGATGTCCTGGGAGACGGCGAGGTTCTTGAACGGGACCCATCCGGGGAAGAGCACGTCCACCAGCATCAGGGTCTGGTAGGCCGGGGCATGGACGTAGATGTTGTCCGGCGCGTGGTTCGGCCCGTGATACGCCAGTTCCAGATGCTCGCCGCCGACGGAGAGGGTGTACCGGCTGTCGAAAGTCACCCTGGGCGCCGGCCGGTTGGGGTCGCCGGCACGCAGCAGAAGTTCGCGGTTCACCTTGTGCCCGATGCGTACGACGTCGTCCCCGAACAGGACCGACGCGCCTATGTGGTCGGCGTGCGCGTGCGAGTGGACGAGGTAGGTCACCTTGCCCGGTCTGCCGTTGGCCCCGGTGACGTCCTCGATGGCCCGCAGGAGGTTGGTCCCGATGGTCGGCGGTGCGTCGACCAGCACCACGCCGTGCCTGGTGCTGAGGAACATCGCCTGGTAGTAGGCGTCGGTCACCCAGTACAGGTTCCCCTTGATGCGGCCGACGTAGTAGCCGTCCGCGTTGAGCGCCGGGCCCATGGACCCCGCGGGCACGGGCTCGAAGCCGGGGAGCCCGGCCGTGTCGGCTCTGTCGACCGCATCTGCGGTACCGGCCGCCGCACCGAACAGGCCGACGCCGGTGGGGACTGCGGCAACCACCGACGCACGCCTCAGGAACGTACGCCGGTTCGCGTCGGTGGAACGGGAACCGATGGGCTCGGACGTCATAAGTCCTCCTCTGGAGAACGGAGTTGATGCACGGGCACGACATATGGTTGAACCATAAACGACTCTAGTTGAACCGTAAACTATGAATGCGGAAACCCCTCGCCGCGCAGACCGGCACTCTGATTGGCTCGCGCCATGAGCGATCTCCGCATCCGCCACGCCGCCCACTCCGACATCGACACCGTGCTGCGGTTCTGGCGCGAAGCCGCCGAAGGGACCAGCATCAGCGACGACCACGACGGAGTTGCCCGGCTCATCGAGCGGGACCCCGAAGCCCTGCTCCTCGCGGAGCGCGACGGCCTGCTCACCGGAACCGTCATCGCCGGCTTCGACGGATGGCGGTGTTCCGCCTACCGGCTGGCCGTACACCCCGACCACCGGCGGCAGGGCATCGCCGCCGCCCTGCTGGACGCCGCGGAAGAACGCTTCCTCAGCCTGGGCGGACGGCGCGTGGACGCGATGGTGCTGGTGCGCAACGAAACCGCGCACCACGCCTGGCGGGCCGCGGGGTACGAGTCCCAGGAGCAGTGGCGGCGATGGGTGAAGACGCTGACGACCGGCGACCACTGAGGCCACTTTGCCGATCCTTTACCATTGGGGGAGTCGTCGTTCCTCGATGAAAGGTGTGTGAGCGTCCGGCCATGGGTGAGCCTCCCAGTCCTGTCCGTCGGCAACGCCGCGCGGTCCCGACCGCCCTGCCCGATCATGGGACGGAGGTGACCCGATGACCGAAGTGCTCCTCCTGCTGGTGGCGATCCTGCTGTCGCTCGCCTGCGGTGCCTTCGTCGCGGCCGAGTTCTCGCTGACCACGGTCGCGCGCGGCGAGCTGGAGCGTGCCGTGGAGCGCGGCGAGCGCGGGGCGGCCGGCGCCCTCAAGGCCGTACGGAACCTGACGTTCCAGCTCTCGGGGGCGCAGCTCGGCATCACGGTCACCAACCTGGTCGTCGGCATGCTCGCCGAGCCCTCGATCGCCAAACTGCTGGCCGGACCGCTGGAGGCGGTCGGCATCGCGGCGTCGGCGGCGAGTTCGCTCGCGCTGGTGATCGGCACCGCGCTGTCCACGGTGTTCCTCATGGTCGTCGGCGAACTGGTGCCCAAGAACTGGGCGATCTCCGCACCGCTGGCCGTGGCCAAGCGGGTGGGCAACGCCCAGCGCTGGTTCAGCGCGGCCTTCCGGCCGTTCATCACGCATCTGAACAACACCGCGAACCGGCTGGTTCGGCGGTTCGGCGTGGAGCCCGCCGAGGAGCTGGCCTCCGCCCGGGGGCCGCAGGAGCTGGCCGCTCTGGCCCGGCACTCCGCCAAACAGGGCGCGCTGGAGGCGGACACCGCCGAGCTGTTCGTGCGCACGCTCAACCTCGCCGATCTCACGGCCGAGAACGTGATGACCCCACGCGTCCAGGTCGTCGCCCTGGAGGTCAGGGCGACGTGCGAGGACGTGGCGAACGCGACCCGGGCGACCGGCCTGTCCCGCTTCCCGGTCTACGAGGACAGCCTGGACTCGGTCGTCGGCACCGCCCACATCAAGGACATCGTGGCCATGCCCGCCGAGGAGCGGTCCCGGGTCCGGGTCGCCCAGGTGATGCGCGAGCCCCTGCTGGTCCCCGAGTCCCTCACCGTCGACCGTCTCCTGGACCGCCTCGGCGGCCGGCGCACCATGGCCGTCGTGATCGACGAGTACGGCGGTACGGCCGGGGTCGCCACCCTGGAGGACATCGTCGAGGAGGTCGTCGGCGAGGTACGCGACGAGCACGACCCGCACGAGACGCCCGACCTCGCCCCCGCCGGTGCCGACGCGACGGGCCGCGCGCTCTACTCGGCGGACGGCGCGGCCCGCATGGACCAGCTCGCGCGCGTGGGCCTCAGGGCGCCCGAGGGGCCGTACGAGACGCTGGCCGGGCTGGTCGCGGCCGAGCTGGGCCGGATACCCGAGACCGGGGACGGTGTCGAGGTCGCCGGGTGGCGGCTGGACGTGGTGGACGCGTCGGGGCGGCGGGCGGCCCGGGTGCTGCTGCACGCGCCGCTCGACGACGAGGCGGAGCAGGAGGGGCAGCGGTGACCGCCGTACAGCTGCTGATCGGTTTCGCGACGCTGGTCGTGAACGCCTTCTTCGTCGGCGCCGAGTTCGCGATGATCTCCGTGCGCCGCTCCCAGATCGAGCCGCACGCGGAGGCGGGCGACCGGCGGGCCAAGAGCGTGCTGTGGGGGCTGGAGCACGTGTCCGCCCTCCTGGCCGCCGCCCAGCTCGGCATCACGCTGTGCACGCTGGTGCTCGGTGTGGTCGCGGAGCCCGCGATCGCGCATCTCCTGGAGCCGGTGTTCCACGCGCTCGGCGTGCCCACGAGCGCGGGCCATGCCGTGTCCTTCGTGATCGCGCTGTCCCTCGCGACCTACCTGCACATGCTGCTCGGCGAGATGGTGCCGAAGAACGTGGCGCTGGCCGAGCCGGTGCGCAGCGCCCTGCTCCTCGGTCCTCCCCTGGTCGCCCTGTCCCGGGCACTGCGCCCGGTGATCTTCACGATCAACGCCTTCGCGAACGGCCTGCTCAAGCTGCTCCGGGTGGAGACCAGGGACGAGGTCTCGGCAACCTTCACGGACACCGAGCTCGCCGAGATCGTCAAGGACGCCAGTGAGGCGGGCCTGATCGACGACCGGGCCCAGGAGCGGCTGCACGACGCCCTGGAGCTGGGCCGCCGGCCGGTGCGGGACGTGGTGGTACCGCTGGAACGCGTCGTCTACGCGCGCGTGGGCGTCACCCCGGAGGAGCTGGAGCGGCTGTCGGCGGAGTCGGGCTTCTCCCGGTTCCCGGTGGTGGACGAGGGGCGGCGGATCGTCGGCTATCTGCACGTCAAGGACGCGCTGGACGCCTCGCCCCGGGACGAGGCGTTCCGGCTGCGGGACATGCGGCCGATCGCACGGGTACGGGAGGACACACCGCTGGACGACGTGCTCACCGCGATGCGCGGCAGCCGTACCCATCTGGCGGGCGTGCTCGGCGACGACGGGCGGCTGGCCGGGCTGGTGACGATGGAGGACGTGCTGCGGGAGCTGTTCGGGCAGCACGCCTAGGCCTCACCGGAGAAGGAGTCACCGTCGGAGGGAGTGACCGACCGACGGGTATGCGCCCCGGGATACCATCTCTGTCGCCATGCAGAAGAACCCGGTGCTTCCCGCACACTCCAGCCTGGTCGCGATCGGCGACTCCTTCACCGAGGGCATGTCGGACCTGCAGCCCGACGGCTCCTACCGAGGCTGGGCGGACGTCCTCGCCGCCCGGATGGCCGCCCGCACCCCCGACTTCCGCTACGCCAACCTCGCGGTGCGCGGCAAGCTGATCGGGCAGATCGTCGCGGAGCAGGTGGACGTGGCGGTCGCCATGCGGCCCGACGTGATCACGCTGGTCGGCGGCCTCAACGACACGCTGCGCCCCAAGTGCGACATGGTCCGGGTCCGGGACCTGCTCACCGAGGCGGTGGAGCGGCTGGCGCCGGCCTGCGACAAGCTGGTGCTGATGCGCAGCCCCGGCCGCCAGGGCCCGGTCCTGGAACGGTTCCGGCCGCGCATGGAGGAGCTGTTCGCCGTCGTCGACGAGCTGGCCGAGCGGCACGGTGCCCTCGTCGTCGACCTGTACGGCGCGCCCTCGCTGGCCGACCCCCGGATGTGGGACGTGGACCGGCTGCACCTGACGGCGGAGGGGCACCGCAGGGTCGCCGAGGCGGTCTGGCAGACCCTCGGCCACGACCCCGAGGACACCGAGTGGCGCACGCCGATCCCGGCCACGGCGCCGCCCGGCTGGGTCGCGCGCCGCGCCGCGGACGCCCGCTTCACCAGGCAGCACCTGCTGCCGTGGATAGGCCGCCGCCTCACCGGCCGCTCCTCGGGCGACGGCCGCGAGCCGAAGCGCCCGGAGCTGCTGCCGTACGAGGCGTAGGGCGGCTCCCGTGTCCACCCGGGTGATCAGTGTCAGGGGCCGCATCCACGAGTTCGGCCCCCGGCTGGAACACGCTCCCGCGGACGTCGTCTACGTGGGCCGCCGCTGGACGATGGGCGGCTGGGACCTGCCCCGCCATCCGCTGTACAACCCCTTCGCGTACGACACCCCGAAGAAGAAGCGGGACGGCACCCGGGCCGAGGTGATGGCGATGTACCGGGCGTACCTGCTGGAGCGGCCCGAACTGCTGGAACTGGTGGCCGAACTGCGCGGGATGACCCTGGCCTGCTGGTGCGCGCCGGAGCTGTGCCACGCGGACGTCCTGGCGGAGCTGGCCTGCGTTCCGGAGCGGTGACGCGGCTCTCGTACGTTCACACGAGCGGGCCCGCGACGCTGGCCTGCAGGAATCGCCAGTAGAATCCGTACACGTGACTTCAGCCGCGCCCGCCAAGCCCCGCATTCCGAACGTCCTCGCCGGACGCTACGCCTCCGCCGAGCTCGCCACGCTCTGGTCGCCCGAGCAGAAGGTGAAGCTGGAGCGGCAGCTCTGGCTCGCCGTGCTGCGGGCCCAGAAGGACCTCGGGATCGAGGTGCCGGACGCGGCGATCGCCGACTACGAGCGGGTTCTCGACACCGTGGACCTGGCGTCGATCGCCGAACGCGAGAAGGTCACCCGGCACGATGTGAAGGCGCGGATCGAGGAGTTCAACGCCCTCGCCGGCCACGAGCACGTGCACAAGGGCATGACCTCCCGGGACCTGACGGAGAACGTCGAGCAGCTCCAGATCCGCCTCTCGCTGGAACTGATGCGGGACCGTACGACGGCCGTCCTGGCCCGCCTGGGCAAGCTGGCCGGCGAGTACGCCGAACTGGTCATGGCCGGCCGCTCGCACAACGTGGCCGCGCAGGCCACCACCCTCGGCAAGCGTTTCGCGACCGCCGCCGACGAGCTGCTGGTGGCGTACGGCCGCGTCGAGGAGCTCCTCGCCCGCTACCCGCTGCGCGGCATCAAGGGCCCGGTCGGCACCGCGCAGGACATGCTGGACCTGCTGGGCGGCGACGCGGCGAAGCTGGCCGAGCTGGAGGACCGGATCGCGCGGCACCTCGGCTTCTCGCAGGCGTTCACGTCGGTCGGCCAGGTGTACCCGCGCTCGCTGGACTACGAGGTCGTGACCGCGCTCGTACAGCTGGCCGCCGCCCCCTCCTCCCTGGCCAAGACGATCCGGCTGATGGCCGGGCACGAGCTGGTCACCGAGGGCTTCAAGCCGGGCCAGGTCGGCTCCTCGGCGATGCCGCACAAGATGAACACCCGGTCCTGCGAGCGCGTCAACGGCCTCATGGTGATCCTGCGCGGTTACGCCTCGATGACCGGCGAGCTGGCCGGCGACCAGTGGAACGAGGGCGACGTGTCCTGCTCGGTGGTGCGCCGGGTGGCTCTGCCGGACGCCTTCTTCGCACTCGACGGTCTCCTGGAGACCTTCCTGACGGTCCTCGACGAGTTCGGCGCCTTCCCGGCCGTCATCGCCCGCGAGCTCGACCGCTACCTGCCCTTCCTCGCCACCACCAAGGTGCTGATGGGCGCGGTGCGGGCGGGTGTCGGCCGCGAGGTCGCCCATGAGGCGATCAAGGAGAACGCCGTCGCCACCGCGCTCGCGATGCGTGAGCAGGGCGCCGAGCGCAACGACCTGCTCGACAAGCTCGCCGCCGACGAGCGGCTGCCGCTGGACCGCGAGCAGCTGGCGGCGCTGATGGCCGACAAGCTGTCCTTCACGGGCGCGGCCGCCGCCCAGGTCGGTGTCGTCGTCGGCCGGATCGAGGAGATCGTCAAGCAGCACCCCGATGCCGCCGGTTACACCCCCGGAGCGATCCTCTGACCAGCCGCTCCCCTCGCTTCACCGCGGCGGAACTGGAGGCCGCCCGCGACCGTCTCGTCCCGGACGTGCTCGCGGACGGCCTGCACGTCCTGTTCTGCGGCATCAACCCCGGCCTGATGACGGCCGCCACGGGCCACCACTTCGCCCGCCCCGGCAACCGCTTCTGGCCGGTCCTGCACCTGTCCGGCTTCACCCCGAGGCTGCTGAAACCCGCGGAACAGGGCGAGTTGCTCTCGTACGGGCTCGGCATCACGAACGTGGTGGCGCGGGCGACCGCGCGCGCCGACGAGCTGACGGCCGAGGAGTACGCCGAGGGCGGGCGCCTGCTGACGGCGAAGGTCACGCGGGTCCGGCCGAGGTGGCTGGCGGTGGTGGGCGTCACGGCCTACCGGGCCGCCTTCGCCGACCGCGGGGCCCAAGTGGGGCCGCAGGAACGGACGATCGGGGAGACGCGGGTGTGGGTCCTGCCGAACCCCAGCGGGCTGAACGCGCACTGGACGGCGGCGACGATGGCGGAGGAGTTCGGGCGGCTGCGGGTCGCGGCCGAGGGCTAGCCGGTCACGGCGGGTCCAGGACTGTCGGGAACTCCCGCGCACACAATGCGTCGATCACGGCGAGGCACTTCGCGATGTCCATGTGATCCAGTAAAGCGGGCGCCACTGACACTCGGCGTATCGTCAGGCGTCCCGCCGGCGCAGACTGCGGACCCCGGCGAGCAGTGCCACCGCCGTCCACAGTCCGGTCACCGCCAGTCCGGTCCATGGGCCCAGGGCCCCGTCGCGGTCGCTGTGCAGGACTGCTTGGCCCGCCCGGTCGGGAAGGAAGTCGGCGATGCCGGCCGACAGATCGCCGATCACGAACGACACGATCAGCAGGAGCGGGACCAGGATGCCGAGCGTCGCGGTCCCGCTGCGCAGCACGGCCGCGAGTCCCGCCGCGAACAGGGCGATCAGAGTCAGGTAGACGCCACAGCCCAGCGCGCCCCGCAGCCCTTCCGGCCAGGTCGGTCCGGCTGTTCCGAGCAGGAACCGGCCCAGCATCAGGGTGACGAGGCCGGTGACCAGTCCGACGGCGAGCACGGGCAGCGCGATCGCCGTGGCCTTGGCCGCGAACCAGCGCCGTCGGTCGGGCACCGCGCAGAGGGTGAGGCGCAGGGCGGCGCCCCGGAACTCGGACGTGACGGCCGTCGCGCCGAAGGCGACCGCCGCGATCTGTCCGAGGGACACGCCGGAAAAGGTGGCGAAGAGCGGGTCGGAACCGCCGGAACTCGCTGCCGCGAGCGCGGAGAACGCGACCGTGGCGACCAGGACGGCGCACAGCGTGCCGACGAGCGGGCGGAGCGTACGGATCTTGATCCACTCGGCGTGCAGTACGGGCCGGAACGGCATGGTCAGGCCTCCTGGTGGTGTGCGGTGAACTCGGCTTCGGACGAGGTCAGATCGAGGTAGGCCTGCTCCAGGGTGGCCTCCTCCTGGGTGAGTTCGAGGACGGGGACGGCCGCTTCGGCCAGCAGGCGGCCGAGGTCCTCCACGCGCGCGTGCCGTACCGTCCACACCCCGTCGGCGCCGTGTGCCGCCTCCTGGCCGTGCCTGGCGAGCAGTTCGGCGAGTCGTTCGTCGTCGGTGGTGCGGATCCGCGCCGCGGGCCGCACGCGCGCGTGGATGAAGTCGCGGACCGGGGTGTCGGCCAGGAGCCGGCCGCGGCCGAGGACGATCAGGTGGTCCGCGAAGGTCGCCGTCTCGTTCATGAGATGGCTGGAGACCAGCACCGTGCGGCCCTCGGCCGCCAGTCGGCGCAGCAACCGGCGGATCCAGACGATGCCTTCCGGGTCGAGGCCGTTGGCGGGTTCGTCGAGCAGCACCACCTCGGGGTCCCCGAGCAGGGCGGCGGCGATCCCGAGCCGCTGGCGCATGCCCAGGGAGTACGTCCGTACCCGGCGCCGGGCGGCGGGCGCCAGCCCTGTCTCCTCCAGCACCTCGTCGACGCGGCGGATCGGGATGCGGTTGCTCGCGGCCAGGGCGCGCAGGTGGTCGCGTCCGGTACGGGAGCCGTGCGCGGCGTCGGCGTCGAGCAGGGCGCCCACCCGGCGCAGGGGCTCGCGGAGTCCGGGGTAGGGGCGACCACCGATCGTGGCGGTTCCGGAGGTGGCGTGGTCGAGGCCGAGGACGAGGCGCAGGGTGGTGGACTTGCCGGCGCCGTTGGGGCCGAGGAAGCCGGTGACGCGGCCGGGGCGGACGGAGAAGGTGAGGTGGTCCACGGCCGGGCGGCCGCCGTACTCCTTGGTGAGGTCGTGCACGTCGATGCTGGTCATGGCCGACAGCCTCGCCGGGCACGGGGGTTGGGGTCCTCCCCCGCCGGTGGGGACCGTCTCCCCCGCTCGGGGGAGGGCCGTTGTCGGTGGGGCCTGTCACGATGTCCGCATGATCCGCTTTCTGCGCCCGCTGCTGCGGGGGACGACGTACACGCGCCTGCTGCATCTGTGGGTGCCGTTGCTCGTCGTCGCCCTGTGGCTCTTCGTCGACCCGTCGAGGCCGTGGGTGCCCGCGCTGGTGCTGCTCCCGGTCGGGCTGATCCCGGCCGTGCGCCGGGGCGAGGGTGTGCAGGCGCGGCTGCTGCTCACGCCCGGTGAGGAGGAGTCGGCCATCTCGCAGACGCCGTCGGCGACCTGGCGGGACCGGGGGCGCACGGTGGTGTGGCTGGAGGCGCGGATGGTCGTCGGCTCGGCGGGCGCGCTGGCCTCGGTGTGGCTTCCGGCCATCGCCTTCGACCTCGGCAGGCTCGCCGCCGGGCACGCGCCCGACGGCGTCCCGTTCCTGGACACGGCACGGCCGCACTGGGCGTACGCCCTGCTGATCCCGCTTCCGCTGATCGCCCTCTACGGGGCCGTCGTCGGCTTCGGGGAGCTGATCACCGCGCTGGCCAGGCGGCTGCTCGGTCCGTCCGCAGCCGAGCGGCTCGCGGCTCTGGAGGAGCGCACCGAGCAGCTTCTGGAACGCGCGCGCATCGCGCGCGAGTTGCACGACTCGATCGGGCATGCGCTGACGGTGGCGGTGGTGCAGGCGGGCGCGGCCCGGACGGCGGGCGATCCGGAGTTCACCGACCGGGCGCTTGCGGCCATCGAGGAGACCGGCCGGAGCGCACTGGAGGATCTGGAGCGGGTGCTGGGCGTGCTGCGGGAGTCCCGGCGACCGGTCAGCGGGCGGCCCACGCTCACCGACGCCGACCGGCTCCTGGAGTCGGCGCGCGCCTCGGGTTCCACAGTGGACGCGGAGGTCACCGGCCCGCTGGAGACGGTGCCGGGGCCGGTCTCCCGGGAGGGCTACCGCATCCTCCAGGAGTCGCTCACCAACGTGCTGCGGCACGCGGGGGCCGTACCCGTGCGGGTCCGGGTGACCGTGGCAGGCGGGGTGCTGGACCTGGAGGTGCGCAATCCGCTTCCGGGCGCGACACCGGGGCCCGGGCGGGGCAGCGGGCTGCGCGGGATCCGCGAGCGCGCGGCCCTGCTCGGAGGCCGCGCGCGTACCGGACCGGTCGAGGGTGACTGGCAGGTGCACGCCGAACTGCCGGTGGGTTGATCTACGCTGCCCACATGCCGGTCACCGTCCTGCTCGTCGACGACGAGCCCCTCGTACGCGCGGGCCTGCGGGCCGTGCTGGAGGCGCAGCCCGACATCGAGGTGGTCGGGGAGGCGGCGGACGGGGCGGCGGTGATCCCGCTGGTGCGGCAACTGCGGCCGGACGTCGTCGCGATGGACGTACGGATGCCGCTGCTGGACGGGATCGAGGCCACCCGCGCGGTGCTGCGCACGGTCGCGGAGCCGCCGAAGATCCTCGTGGTGACGACGTTCGAGGACGACGAGTACGTGTACGAGGCGCTGCGCGCGGGCGCCGACGGGTTCCTGCTGAAGCGGGCCCGGCCGGCCGAGATCGTGCACGCGGTGCGGCTCGTCGCCGAGGGCGGGTCGTTGCTCTTCCCGGCATCGGTGCGGCAACTCGCCGAACGGTACGGCCGGAGCGACGGACGGGACGCGCTGGAGTGGGCGCGGCTGACCGAGCGGGAGGCCGAGGTACTGCGCCTCATGACACGGGGGCTGACCAACGCCGAGATCGCCGCGCGGCTGGTCGTCGGCACCGAGACCGTGAAGTCCCATGTGGGCGCCGTACTGGCCAAGCTCGGGGTGCGGGACCGTACCCAGGCGGTGATCGCGGCGTACGAGTCGGGGTTCGCCGGGCTCCGCTGATCGCGGATCTCCGGCAGATCGGAGGCGTCCGGCACTCGCCGGGGTCGTCGGCGCCGAAGTACGATCCGGCCAACGTGCAGGGCAAGCTGGGAGGACGGACGTTGGCGGGATTGACCGGCGGTGATCCGTCTCTGCTGCGAAGGATCAATTCCGCAGTGGTGCTGCATGCGTTGCGGGCCACCGACTGTGCGACGCTCACCGAGATCACCCGGGTGACCGGGCTGTCCCGGCCGACCGTCGAGGGGGTCGTGGAGGGGCTCATCGAGGCCGGACTGGTCGTCGAGACGGCGGCCGAGGAGGGCGCCACCCGGCGGCAGGGACGGCCGGCGCGGCGGTTCCGGTTCCGGGCCGAGGCCGGGCATCTGCTGGGCCTGGAGATCGGCCCGCACCGCGTCGCCGCGCTCCTCGCCGACCTGGACGGCCGGGTGCTGGGGGCGCAGGCCAAGGAGGTTGACGAGACGGCCGACGCCGACGAGCGGCTGGACCGGCTGCGCACCGCCGTCGCCGAGCTGCTGCGCCGGGCCGGGGTGGCACGCAGTTCGCTGCGGGCCGTCGGGGTCGGCACCCCCGGCATCGTCGAGGCGGACGGCCTGGTGCGGCTGGGCACCGCGCTGCCCGAGTGGACGGGACTGCGGCTCGGCGAGCGGCTGAGCCGGTCCTTCAAGTGCCCGGTCCTGGTGGAGAACGACGCCAACGCGGCGGCCGTGGCCGAGCATTGGAAGGGCGCCGCCACCGAGTCCGACGACGTGGTGATGGTGATGGCCGGGCTGAGTCCGGGCGCCGGATCGCTGATCGGCGGGCGGCTGCACCGGGGGTACGGCGGGGCGGCCGGGGAGATCGGCGCGCTGCATCTGCTGGGCCGGGAGGTGACCCCGGAGACGCTGCTGTCCACCACCGACGAGCCGCTGCATCCGCTGGACGAGCAGGCGGTCGCCGAGGTGTTCGCGCTGGCCCGCAAGGGGGATGCGCGGGCGCGGGCGGCCGTCGACCGGTTCATACAGCGGCTGGTCCACGACGTGGCCGCGCTGGTGCTGGCGCTGGACCCGGAGCTGGTGGTGATCGGCGGCTGGGCGGCCGGGCTGGACGGCGTCCTGGAGCCGCTGCGCCGGGAGCTCGCCCGGTACTGTCTGCGGCCACCCCGGGTGGCTCTCTCCCTGCTCGGTGAGGCGGCGGTGGCGACGGGCGCGCTGCGGCTCGCCCTCGACCATGTGGAGGAACAGTTGTTCGCGGTGGACGGGACGGTCACCGCACGCCGCTGAGCGGCTGAGCGGCTTGCGGCTTGCGGCTTGCGGCTGAGCGGCTTGCGGCTGAGCGGCTTGCGGCTGTGCCGGGAAACGCGTCGCGCCCCGGCGGGAACCGGGGCGCGACCTGGTGTCCGGCGCGGTGGCTAGGAGGCCTGCCGCTCGGGGCCGTGGTGGATCTCCACGCCGCCGCTGTCGCCGAAGGTCAGCCGGCAGGTGTCCGCGCGGTAGGTCGCGACGGAGAGCGCGGCGGTACGGCCGACGGCGAGGAACCGGGTGGTGACGACCAGCACCGGGGCACCGGGGAGCCGGTCGAGTTCCTTGGCGTCGTCCGCGCGGGCCGAACCGAGTTCCACGGCGCGGTCCTGGCCCTCCAGCTCCAGGCGCTGCAGCTCACGCAGCACCGCACGCGCGCGGGGCGCTCCGGACGGCGCGTCGATCGCCGTCAGCTCCGGGACCGAGGCCGCCGGGATGTAGAGCAGCTCTGCGGCGACGGGCTGGCCGTGCGAGACGCGGGAGCGGCGCACGATGTGCACGGCCTCCTCCGCGCCGGTCTCCAGGGCGGTCGCGACGGCGGCGGGCGGCACCGCGAGGGTGCAGTCGGCGGGCTGCCAGGCGTCCCCGGGGGCGCCCGGCCAGGCGTGCTGGTCGGTGCCGACCGCCACGCCCATGCGCGGCGGCGCGACCGTCGTACCGACACCGCGGCGGCGCTGCAGCCGGCCCTCCAGTTCGAGCTGTTCGAGGGCCTGGCGGAGGGTGGCGCGGGCCACGCCGAAGCGGGCGGCGAGGTCGCGCTCGTTGGGCAGGATCTCGCCGACCGAGAACTCCGAGTCCAGTGCCTCACTGAGCACGGTCTTGAGATGCCAGTACTTCGGTTCCGGCACCGATTCCAGCTGCGTGGTCCCCACCCTGTCCTCCGCAATCGCCGTGGTCCGGCGGCGTTTTAACGCCCTTGTTTATTAAAGGTTGTTTTACTTATCTGCGACCATAGGGCGGCGCAGACCCTTGGTCAAGACCAATCCTCGATCCCTTGGCCAACGCATAGAAAGCGGTGCCACAGAGCGTTCACGAGGCGTTCGCGCGGGTGCGTTTTCGTGACATGACGGCAAAGCTCCCGTCGCACGGCGGGAAGCGCCCGGAGCAGGGTGACCGGCGGTCTGAGCCGCGGGCGTCACCCCTGCAGGTCCGACACGTTCCCGCATGTCAGGACGGAATCGCACCGCGTTCCGCACCCTCGCCCCAGAATGATCCGGGGACCGCCGGAGACCGGTGGTCCCGGTGCGGAGGTGGCCGGTGCGGTGGATCCGGGAGGCGGGCGCGGCATCCCGATTTAAGTCCGGAGCCATCCGCGGTGCGTTGACGGGGCGTGCCGGCGTACGACACACCCCACCGGGGACTACCCGCGAGTAGCAATTGCTGACAAGCTGTCTACGGCGTCCGCCGAAGTCGCCAGACGAGGAGCCCCCATGTCCGCCACCGTCTCGTTCAAAGCCCCGGCCGCGCACGGCCGGCAGGATGTGACCGTCTCGTACGCGCGCGTGGGCCGCGGCGAACCGCTGGTCCTCATCCACGGCATAGGGCATCACCGGCAGGCCTGGGACCCCGTGGTGGACATCCTCGCGACCGAGCGGGACGTGATCGCCGTGGACCTGCCCGGCTTCGGTGCCTCCCCGGCCCTTCCCGACGGCCTCACCTACGACCTGCCGACCACCAACGCCCTGCTCGGCGCCCTCTTCGAGACCCTGGAGCTGGACCGGCCGCACGTGGCGGGCAACTCGCTCGGCGGGCTGCTGGCGCTGGAACTGGGCCGGGAGAAGCTCGTACGGTCCGTCACCGCCCTCTCTCCCGCCGGGTTCTGGTCACAGGCCGAGCGGCGCTACGCCTTCGGTGTGCTCATCGCCATGCGGCGGATCGCGGAGCGGCTGCCGCTCCCGCTGATCGAGCGGCTGTCCCGGTCGGCCGCCGGGCGGGCCGCCCTGACCAGCACCATCTACGCCCGCCCGGCGCGCCGTTCACCCGAGGCCGTGGTCGCCGAGACGCTGGCCCTCGCCCATGCCAGCGGATTCGCCGAGACCCTGCGGGCAGGTTCCGCCGTCCAGTTCACCGACGACGTCCCCGGCATCCCGGTCACCGTGGGCTGGGGCACCCGGGACATGCTGCTGGTGCGCCGCCAGGGGGTGCGGGCCAAGCAGATCATCCCCAAGGCCCGGCTGGTCCGGCTGCCCGGCTGCGGACACTGCCCGATGAACGACGACCCGGCGCTGGTCGCCCGCGTCATCCTCGACGGCAGCCGCTGACGCACGGCCGGGCGCCGACGCCGTGTCCGCGGCGGCCGGCCGGCGCCGGTCGGCC